>DATKBJ010000116.1:0-4810 GCA_035514135.1 Gaiellaceae bacterium
GCGGAACGCCTCGAGCAGCGCGAGCGCTCCCGCGCTCGACGGAAGCCGAGCGCGGGAGCCTCGTGAGCACTACGGCGACGCGACGTTCGCCGCGCCTGGGGTCTTTGTCGTCGTGAAGGCCCAGTCGGTCGCAGCGTTGTCCGTGTCCTGCTTGTCCGGGATGCGCGAGAGCGAGCCGTCCACCGTGTTCGAGTCGGCGACGCTTGCATCGAGCGCCGTGCCCTCGACGAGGTTGTACACCTGCCCGTCGATCGTCGCGGCTGTGATCTCGCCCTCGTAGGAGAGCGCGTCGAGCAGCGCCTTCGTCGCCGTGTCGATCAACGCGACACCGTCCGGCGCGCCGTTCTGCGCCTCGATCTCGATCACGAGGTACGCGCCGGCTGCGAGCGAGCCGGAGAGCGCCGCCCGGTCGTACTCGGAGCCGTCACCGCCGTTCACCAGCACCAGCGCGATGCCGTCGAGCGACGCCGCCGACGTGCCAGCGTTCGCGATCTCCACGAACCCGCCGGAGTCGGCGCCAACCTGGTCGTAGTCGATCTCGTTGATCACGAGCTTCGCGCCGGACGGCGGCGGAGGCGGAGGCCCGCCGCTCCCCGTGCACTGGAGCTCGATGACGTTCGACGCGTTCACGACGACGTCGAGCGCTCCGCCCGATCCGTCGAAGCGCGTGCATGCTGACCCGTCCAAGGCAGCGAGCGACGTCGCGCCTGCCGGCCCCGCAGGGCCTGTCGGGCCTTGCGCACCCGCCGGCCCCTGGGCTCCAGCCGGGCCTGGCGACCCCGCAGGACCTTGCTCGCCCGTGTCTCCCTTCGGCCCTGCAGGCCCGGCCTGGCCCGCTGTGCCCTGTGCGCCCGCGGGACCGGCTGGCCCTCGTTCGTTCCAGCGCACGACCCGCTCGTTGCGTCGGCAGTCCGACGCGTCGCGCACGACGCGCAGGAATCCCTTGCCGGGCTTCTGACACCCAACGATGACGCCGTCCGCCGCGGCTCCGGCACCCGCGAGCCCGGTCAGGCTGGCGAACGCGACGGCGGTCAGGCACGCAATGACGATCGCTCGTCCGAACACCTCTGCTCCCTTCGTCGATGACGCCGACCGTCGTATCCGCCACCTCTGCCCGACGACCAGATGGCCGAACGGGACATGTGCCTCCGATTCCGCACGGTTGAGCGGAGTTGTGGAGCGTTCGACACGCACTCGTCACCGCACGCGCGAGGGATGGCGCGGTTGGGCGAGAATTCCGACGCCGTGACCGTGGAGCCGATCAGCCCCGAGCTCGCACTCGTCGACCCCGACCTTGCCGCGCGGGCGCGGGCCACGCTCGCTGCCCCGGCGCCTCCGGCTCGAGTCGCTCGCACGAGCCCTGCGCACGAGCCCGCCGGTCCGTCGCATCGCCCATACCCGTTCTGGGCGCGCGTCACGGCTTCGCTGTGGCTCCTCGTGCTCGGCATCCTGATCGGCGGCGCCGCGATTCCCCACGCGCAGGACACGCCGCGCGTGATCCCGACGAACGAGGATCCTGCGTACTGCCCAGCACCCGAGCCGAGCGAGCTCGAGCCCGGCCCCTAGAAACGCCGAGAGGCCGGGTCTCACGCGTCGGGCGCCCGTGGAGTTGGCGAGGCACGCTCCCGGCATTCGCCTCGGAGCCGCTGCGACAGCCGCCGTCTTCGCAATCGCGTTCGCGCTCGGCTCGAACGGCGCGCTCGGGACGCCCGACGCGGTCGCTGCCGTCCGGGGAACGCCCGACTTCGCAGGCGTCCACGGCGAGGCGCGCATCTACGGCTCTGGGAGTCCGGACGGCGTCCTCCGCCTCGAGCTGGCCGACGTCCCCGCCGCGCGGCCCGGAGAGCACTACGAGGTGTGGGTGTTACGACCTTCGACGGGAGAGACGATGGAGGCGGTCGGCGTGTTCAACCCGACGTCCTCGGACGTGACGCTCGAGCTGGGTCTCCCGGGCGCGGGCGACTACGTCACCGTGGGCATCTCCGTGGAGCCCGACGCCGGCTCGCCGGGACATTCCGGCACGAGCCTCGCGGGCGGGACCTCCGAGCCCCCGGACGACGTAGCCGACCGCGGCTACAATCGAGCGTCCCCGGGGCTATAGCTCAGTTGGGAGAGCGCCTGGATCGCACCCAGGAGGTCGCCGGTTCGAGCCCGGCTAGCTCCATCCGCAGGTCGAGAATCCGCATGCGCGGATCCTCGACCGCCTAAACCCCTGAAGGCGTCGGCTCCGCCGCCGCTGTGTAAGCGATGGACGAGCAGCCGCTGAAGCGGCTCGGGTGGGGCAGCTGTCCGATTAGGTCCATCTCGGAAGTCCCTGTGGTCATGGACGCCGCCTGGTGTCGTACGTCGCGACTGGTTCTGGTCGGCCTGTCGCACGTCGTAGAGAAAGGCGTGCGCCTGTCCAGTGCGCGCGGAGGTTCCCGCACCCGAGCTTGCAGCCAACTCCTTCGCTGAGGGCTACCGTTGCGCGATGGCGAAGACGCTGTTCGACCGGATCTGGGAGAGCCATGTCGTCCACGAGACGCCGGGCGAGCCCGCGCTCCTGTACGTCGACCTCCACCTGATCCACGAGGTCACGTCGCCGCAGGCCTTCGACGGGCTGCGTCTCGCCGGTCGCACCGTGCGCGGTCCCGAACTCTCGATCGCGACGATGGATCACAACGTGCCGACTCTCCCGGGGCCGATCACCGATCCGCTCGCGCGCGCTCAGCTCGAGGCGCTGCGCGCGAACTGCGATGAGTTCGGCATCCCGCTCTACGCGACGGGCAGTGGCCGTGAGGGCATCGTCCACGTCATCGGGCCGGAGCTCGGCCTCTCGCAGCCGGGCTTGACGATCGTCTGCGGCGACAGCCACACCTCGACGCACGGCGCTTTCGGTGCCCTGGCGTTCGGCATCGGCACGACCGAGGTCGAGCACGTGCTCGCGACGCAGTGCCTCCCGCGGCAGCGCCCGAGGACGATGCGGATCGTCTACACGGGCGAGCTCCCGCTCGGCGTCACGCCGAAGGACGTCATACTCGGGACGATCGGCCGAATCGGCGTCGGCGGAGCCGTCGGGCATGTCCTCGAATACGCGGGAGCGCCGATCCGCGCGCTCTCGATGGAGGGGCGGCTGACCGTCTGCAACATGTCGATCGAGGCCGGCGCGCGCGCGGGCATGATCGCGCCCGACGACACGACGTTCACGTATCTCGAAGGTCGGCCGGCGGCGCCGCGAGGCACCGAGTGGGAGCAGGCCCTGGATCGCTGGAGCGAGCTGCGCACCGACGACGACGCCTCGTTCGACCGCGAGGTCGAGATCGACGTCGCCGAGCTCGAGCCGCAGGTGACCTGGGGCACCAACCCGGCGATGGTCGCGCCGGTCGGGGGCACCGTGCCCGACCCCGCGAAGATCGACGATCCCGACGAGCGCGCTGCCACGGAGCGAGCCCTCGCGTACATGGCCCTCGAGCCGGGAACGCCTCTGCAGGAGATCCGCATCGACCGCGTCTTTATCGGCTCGTGCACGAATGCACGGATCGAGGATCTGCGTGAGGCCGCCCTCGTCGTGGACGGGCACCGCGTCGATGCGAAGGTCAGGGCGATGGTCGTCCCCGGGTCGGCAGCGGTAAAGCGCCAGGCCGAGGAGGAGGGACTCGACCGCATGTTCGAGCGCGCAGGATTCGAGTGGCGAAACGCGGGCTGCTCGATGTGCCTCGGGATGAACCCGGACATCCTCGCGCCCGGCGAGCGCTGCGCCTCGACCTCGAACCGGAACTTCGAGGGGCGTCAGGGGCGTGGCGGTCGAACGCATCTCGTGAGCCCTGCGATGGCCGCAGCAGCCGCGCTCGCCGGCCACTTCGTCGACGTTCGCGAGTCGTTGACGGCACGCGCATGAAGGCGTTTCGCTCGCTCACCGCACGCGCCGCCGTCCTCGACCGGCCAGACGTCGACACCGACCAGATCATCCCGAAGCAGTTCCTCAAACGCATCGAGCGCACGGGCTACGGCGACTTCCTCTTCTACGACTGGCGACAGGATCCCGACTTCGAGCTGAACCGGCCAGGGTGCGGCGGCGCCCGCATCCTCGTCACCGGGCCGAACTTCGGCTGCGGCTCGTCGCGGGAGCACGCGGCGTGGGCGCTCTCCGACTACGGCTTCGACGTCGTCGTTGCGCCGTCGTTCGGCGACATCTTCTTCTCGAACGCGGTGCAGATCGGGCTCGTGCCCGTCACGCTGCCCTCGGACGAGGTGAAAGCGCTGACGGCCGCGGTCGGCGACGGTGCCGACGTGACGGTCGACCTCGATGCCCAGACGATCGACCATCCCGCGGGCCGCGTGATCGCGTTCGAGATCGATCCCTTCGTGCGGATGTGCCTCCTGAACGGGCTCGACTCGATCGCTCGCACACTCCAGCACGAGAGCGACATCGAAGCATTCGAGGAGCGGTCGCCCTCGCCGGTCACGACGACGGCGCTCTAGGAATCGCCGTCCCTGCCGACCTCGCGCTTCGTGAGATCGAGCAGGTACGCGTAGAGCTCGCGCAGGCCTTCCGCCGAGAGCGGGCCGGTGTTCTGCCCGCCGAGTGCCTCGATGAGCGCGCGCTCGCGATCCGGGTCGACGAACGGGAGACCCGCTTCGGCCTTGTGGCTGCGGATCCGAGCGACGAGCTCGATGCGTGCGTTGACGTCGCCGAGGATCGCGCGGTCCACAGCGGCGATCTCCTCACGAAGCTGCTGGACGACGGGATCGGTGCCGGGGTCGCTCACTCGCGCTCCTCCGCAGGGTACGAGCCGAACAGCCGGAGCTGCCGGGTGTTCGCGCGGATCTC
>DATKBJ010000117.1:0-9734 GCA_035514135.1 Gaiellaceae bacterium
GTCGAAGAGATCGACCTCGAGCCAGAGGAGATCGAACGGCTCGAGCGCCTTCGCGACGCGGACGACACCTTCGGGCTCGAGGTTGAAGTTGAGGTCGACGATCGGCCGCGCGGCTCCGCCGGTGCCTTTTGCAAACGCCTCCAGCAATCGCACGAGCGCGTCGGTGAGCTCCTCCGCGCGCAGGGTTCCTCCGCCTTCGTTGAACCCGGGCATCAGCACCTTCGGCTCGTCTCCCGGCACGACGACGTTGGTCTTGAACGCGCCGTAGCCCGCCTCGACCACCTCGCGGCCGAGCGCGGCGACCGCGTCGTACGAATCGAGCTTCGGCGTGCCGGTCGCCTCGAACGCCCGCGCCCGCGTCGTCCCGCAGTGCGACCAGTACATCGGGATCGTCTCGCGCGTCGGCCCGCCGAAGAGCTCGTACACCGCAACGCCCAGCGCCTTCGCCTTGATGTCCAGCAAGGCGTTCTCGATCCCGGCGAGCGCCTTCGCGATGACGGAGCCGGGGCTCTGTCGTGTCGCGCGGTAGAGATCCCAGTAGATCGCCTCGACCGGCCGCGGATCCCGGCCGACGACGAGCGGCGAGAGGTCTTCGACGATCCCCGCGAGCCCGTGTGGCGAGCCGTGCGAGTCCGTGATCTCCGCCCAGCCCACGAGCCCGTCGTCGGTCGTCGCCTTGAGGAAGATCCACGGGCGCCAGGCGGCGTCGCAGAAGAGCGTCTCGAGGGAGGCGATCCTCACGTCGGGTGAGGATACGGGGGGCGCCCGACCGCGGTCAGGGTCGCGGCTCCGCTGGCGACGAGTCGCTCGGCGCGCTCCCAGTCATCCTCGTCGTCGACGTTGAAGCCCTCGAGCCCATCCGTCAGGAACGGCGCGAGCACGCGGCCCTCTCGCGTCCCCTCGTCCGTCACCGCACGAGTCCAGGCGATCTCGAGCGCGCTGTTCTGCACGTACACCTGGGGAAGCGCCTGGTACTGCCCCGCGTGCCAGGTGACGTCGAGGTGGGACTGGTCGAGGAGCGGCGCCATCGTCCGTCCGTCCTCCGCGAGCAGCCACATCTTCCCGGGGTGCTGCTTCACGAGCTCGACTGCGCGGATGGAATCCGCCTCGGGCGTCGCCAGGAGCTGCTCGAAGCCACGGCGCACGACGTCGGGCCCGCGGAAGGGGTTCGTCGCGCGGACGAGCGCGAACAGGTCGTAGCGCTCGTCGAGGTGCTCGATCGTGTACGCCAACCATTCGATGTCCGGCGAGGTCGCGGTCGCGTACTCGGCAGGACGCAGGAAGGGGACATCCGCGCCGTACCAGCGCGCGACCTCGGCGATCTCCTCGGAGTCCGTCGAGGCGACGACGCGCTCGAAGACACCGCTCTGCAGCGCGGTCTCGATCGCGTAGGCGACGAGTGGGTGCCCTGCGAGCGGGCGAACGTTCTTGTGCGGGACGCGCTCCGATCCCGCCCGCGCGGGGACGAACGCGACCGCCCGTGTGGGGCTCACCGGAGTCCGGCCGCGGACGCGAGGTCGGCGAGCGCTGGAGTCGGCACTCCCAACCGCTCGGCCGTCCGTAGGACGCCGCCGACGATCGCGTCGAGCTCCGAGCTGCACCCGGCCGCGACGTCGCGTGCCGCCGAGGTCGTCGTCTCGTCTGCCATCTCGTCGATGATGGCCCACTGGGCCGCCGGTCGCAGCGACACGCCGTCGGCTTCCGCGACGGCACACGCCTCCGAGATCGCGGCATCAAGCCTGGGACGCCAGGCGGGATCGTCTCGGAGCTCGCCGACGGTGCGCCCCGAAGCGGCTGTCGCGGCGGCGAGCGGTGCGATCCGCGCGAGCTTGTGCCAGAGAAGTCGCTTCTCGTTCTCCCCGACGCGCACGTCGAGCCTGGCCTGGCGGAGGACGTCCGCCGCGGCTTCGACCTCCGCGCGCGAGAGCGTGTCCGACGCGATCGTGATCACGGGCGCCGCTGTCGCCTCGATGATCTGGACGCGACCGGCGCGGTATGCCTGGAAGTGCGAGATGCTGCCGGCGGCGACGCGGTCTCCGAAGCGCGCGCGAAGCTTCTCCATGTGGTCGAGGCCGTTGAGCAGGGGGATGACGACGCCATCCGCGACCGCCTCCGGTTCGACGCGCAGAATCGCGTCGTCGAGTGCCGGCGCCTTGACGGTGATGAGCAGGATCCCGACCGGCTTCGCGAGCTGCTCGACGACCTCGACGCGAGCGTTCAGCGTGCCCTCGGGAGACTCGACGACGAGCCCGGCAAGCGCGATGAGACCCGCCGCTTCGGGATGCGCGACGCAGACCGTCGGAACGCCGGCGTTCGACAGCCGGACGGCGAGCGAGCCGCCCACGGCGCCGGGGCCAAGGATTGCCGCAGTTCGATTCACGTCTTCTCGGGGTCGACGACGAGATTCACGACCTTCTGCTCGGAATACACGTCGAGCGCCTCGATCCCTGCTTCCCTCCAGCCCGTTCCCGAGTCCTTCACGCCCCCGAAGCCCACGTGCGGCTCGGAGCCGTGTGTGCCCGCATTCACCACGACAACGCCTGCCTCCGCCTTCTCGGCGAATCGCATCGCGCGGTGCACGCTCGCCGTGTGGATCGCCGCGGTGAGGCCGTAGGGCGAGTCGTTGACGACCGCGATCGCCTCGTCGAGATCGGCGACGCGGTGGAGCACTGTCACGGGCCCGAAGAGCTCCGTGTGCGAGATCTCGGCGTCGGTCGCCGTGCCTTCGACCACCGTCGGAGCGACGTGCCATCCAGGCCGGTCGAGACGTGTGCCGCCGGTGGGCACCGTCGCCCCCGCCTCTCTCGCACGCCCGACTGCGTCGAGGATCCGCTCCATGCTCTCGCGGCTGATCACAGGCTGCGACGCGAGCCTCGGCACGGCCTCGACGAGTCGCGTGCGGAATGCTTCGTAGACGGCGTCGAACACGACGAGGCGGCTCGCTGAGGCGCAGCGCTGCCCCGCGTTCGAGAACGCGGACGCCAACGCCCATGTCACCGCACGATCGAGATCGGCGTCGTCGCAGACCACGAGCGCGTTCTTCCCTCCGAGCTCGAGACACGTCTTCGCCAGCCGCCGCGCGGCAGCCTCGTTGATCGCCCGGCCGGTCGCAGCTGAGCCCGTGAAGCTCACGAGATCGACATCGGGGTGTGCGACGAGCGACGCCCCCGCCTCGTCGCCGAGCCCGTGGACGACGTTGACCACACCGGGGGGAACGCCCGCCTCGAGCGCGAGCTCAGCGAAGAGCGACGCAGAAGCCGGCGTGTGCTCGGAAGGCTTCACAACGGATGCGTTCCCGCAGAACATCGCCGGGAACGCCTTCCACGCGACATTCGGCAAGGGCGTGTTGAAGCTCATGACCAGCGCCGCGACACCGAGCGGCTGCCGTAGCGTGAAGACGGTCCGATGCGGCATGGACGCCGTCGTCGTCCGCCCGTACGAACGGCGACCCTCGCCGGCGACGAAGAGACCCATCTCCACCGCTGCGTCCGTCTCGCCCAGCGCCAGCTCGTCCGGCTTGCCGGTCTCGTCGACCACGAGCGAGGAGGCCTCCTCGCGATGCTCGCGGAGGAGCAGCGCAAGCTCACGGACGATGTCTCCACGCTCCACAGGCGTGCGTTCCGCCCAGGCAGGTTGCGCCGCTCGAGCGGCAGCCACGGCTTCGCCGACGTCCTCCGCGCCCGAGCGCGCGACCCGGCAGAGCACCGTCTCGTCGGCCGGTCGCACCTTTTCCAGCCACGCAGCCGAGCGCGCCGGAACCGCCTTCCCGCCGATCAGATTGAGGACGTCGGACGCCATGCCGGCGAGAGTATCCCCGGCCGCGAGCTGGCTGGATGGGTCGCGTGCGCGACCCTGCCGCGCGCTTCCCCGACGCCGTCGCCGAGCTCTACCCGGACTGAGCTACCACGCGGACCAGCCGCCGTCGACGACGACGTTCGAGCCGGTGACATAGGACGAGGCGTCCGAGGCGAGGAAGACGACGGCGCCGAGCGCCTCGTGAACGTCGAGCATCCTCCCCATCGGCGACCGCTCGGCGAACGCGTCGAGGAACTCCTGCGGCTGGTCGGCGAAGACGCCGGCCAGCGTGAGGGTGTTCACGCGCACGCCCGACGACGCCCAGTAGGTCGCGAGGTAGCGCGTGAGGTTCAGCACCGCCGACTTGGAGACCGAGTACGCGACCGGCTTGAAGAAGGCCTCCCCCTGAGTACGGCGGAACGCATAGAGATCCTGGACGGGCGACAGGAGCCCATAGACCGACGAGACGTTCACGATCGATCCGCGGCCCTCGCGCGCCATCGCGCCGCCAACCGCCTGGCAGCAGAGGAACGTCCCCTTCACGTTCACGTCCATCACGGCGTCGAACGACTCCTCCGGGTAGTCCTCGACGGGGCCGACCTCCTCTGCCGGCGCATCCGGCGGCGAGTCCACCGCGGCGTTGTTGACGAGGACGTGCGGCGCGCCCCACTCGGCGACCACCTCGTCGAGCGCGCGCCGGATCGACGCGCGGTCGGTGATGTCGACCTCGTACGCGCGTGCGCCCGTAGGAACATCTCCCGTGACGAGGTCGAAGCTCGCCACACGCATGCCGCGTTCCAGGAGGCCTGCGCAGTAGACCCGCCCGAGCTGCCCCGACCCGCCCGTGACGACGCCGACGCGACCTTCGAGGTCGAAGAGCGGATCGCTCACGCGGCCGCCGCCCGCTTCGCATTCCATACCGCGTCGCAGAACTCGCGCACGCAGCCGTTCCCGCCGGCGCGTGTGAGCACCATCTTCGCGAGCGGCTTTACCTCGGCCCAGGCATCTGCGGGCACGACGGGAAGGCCGACGGCCGCGAGACACTCGGCGTCGTTGATGTCGTTGCCGAGATACGCGGTCTCCGCGAGCGTGAGGCCACGTCGCGCCACCTCTTCGTGGAGGACGGGAAGCTTGTCCTCGATGCCCCGCACGCACTCGCTTCGGATCTTTCTCGCACGGGCGGGCGCTGCGTCGTTCGTCTCCGAGGTCAGGATGAAGTAGTCGACACCGACCTCGTCGAGACGGCGCAGGCCGGCGGAGTCCCCGCGGAAGCACGCGACACTCTCCTCACCGCGGTCGTTCGTCCAGACGCGGTTGTCCGAGAAGACGCCGTCGAAGTCGAACACGACGAGTCGGATCTCGCCGAGCGCCGTCACGTCTCGCGGGCGGCGAGCGGCTCGGCGACGGGCTCGAGATCCTCGGCGACGAGGGCCTGCTCGACGGCAACCGGCCGGGCGAGCGTGCGTCCGAGGAGACCGTCCAGCTCGAAAGGCGGGAACCCTTCGTCCGCGGGCGACTTCGCAGCCAGGTCCTCCAAGGCGAGCATGTGCCCGGCCGGAAGATCCCGTGTCGCGACGAGCTTCTTCCCCATCTTCTCGAGCGGTCGTTCCTCGCTCGGCAGCCGTCGCTTGACACCGTCACCCAGCGCAACGGGCACGCGCTGAAGGTCTCGTACGAAGCGGCGCATCCCGTCGGGCATCAACGAGTACGCGTGGTCCGTCCCCTTCCATGCGTGATTGAGGGTGAAGTGCTTCTCGAAGACCCGCGCGCCGAGCATGTACGCCACAGGCGCCATCGCGATCCCGTTGTGATGGTCGGAGAGCCCGATGACGAGATCCGGGTAGCGCTCCCGGAGCGCCGTGATCACTGAGAGGTTGAGGTCTTCGATCTCAGCCGGGTAGGCAGCGGTGCAGTGCAGCACGGAGAGCCGCTCGTTCACCGCGAGGGTCGCGTCCACCGCTCGATCGATGTCGTCGAGCGTGCCGCCACCGGTCGACAGGAACATCGGCTTGCCGAACGCGGCGACGTAGCGCAGGAACGGAACGTTGAGGAGATCTCCCGACGCGAACTTGAACGCGTCGATGTCGAGCTCGGCCATGAGGTCTGCGCTGGGCTCGTCGAACGCAGCGGCGACGAATGCGACGCCCTCATCGCGCGCGTACTGCGTGAGCTCGAACCAGTCGCTCTTGCCGAGCTCGAGGAACTCGCGATGCTCGCCGTACGTCGCGCCGTAGCTGTTCTCGTTGTCGTACGGCGCGTCGTAGAACGCGCGCGTAAAGAGGGCGCGGTTGTCGCGCTTCTGGAACTTGACCGCGTCGACGCCGCACTCGCGTGCAGCGTGGATGAGCGCCTTCGCCTTCTCGAGATCGCCCTGATGGTTGTTCCCGATCTCCGCGATGACGTACGCGGAGCCATCCCGCGTTATCGTCTTGCCGTCGACGACCAGCTCGCGCACGGGGCGATGGTACTAGGGCCGCCGGTGGAGTCCGGGTTAGCCGGCCTGCTCGAGCGTGACCTCGAACCCGACGCCACGGGCCTGCTCCGCGAACTCGCGGCCGACCTCGAGTGTCGGGATCCCGCCGACGGCCACACGTACGCGGCCGCAGCCGTTCCATGCCATCTCGGTGCCGATGAACCCCACCTCGAGCGCGCGGTCACGCACGACGACAGCCTCGTGCTCAGTGTCGAAGTAGCCGAAGACCGCGTCGATGTCGCCGCCGGTCGTAGCCGGCTTGACACAGTCGTCTCTGCTGGGAAAGCTCGGGACACCCTCGCGTACTAGAACGTAGGCGGGGTAGGCCAACACGAGCGCGAGCACGGCTACCCACGTGGCGGCACGGGTCACGGAAGCTCCTCGGCTGCGTCGGCGCCGCGCCACGCCGCGTCCACCAGCAGCGGGACGAGCGCAGCGGAGGCCACGACGAGCGATCCCGAGAGGCGGACGATCGGGTTGACGCCCTCGTCCTGCTCGAACGGCAGCTCGAGCTCGGTGAACGCCCAGAGAACCCAGGTGACACCGGCGGTCGTTAGCGCGTAGAGCGTGAGCGCGAACGTCGGAAGCACACGGGCCCCACTGAGGTATCCGAGGATCACGGCCGCGACGGCGAGCGGCACGATCACGAGCCACAGGTCGTAGTCGAACAGCGCGGAGAGGGCCGATGCGAGCGCGGGCCACGCGCGATCGGCGTCGTCGAAGATGCCGAGAACTCCGGCCGACGGGAGCTCGCCGGTGAGGTCCCGCGAGGAGAACCAGACGCGCCACGGGATCGCCGCGACTACCGCGATGCCGGCCACCAGGCCGAGCCGCGGCCACGCATGCCCCCGGTGACGCCAGGACCCGACAAGCGCCGCGACGACGAGGCACGCGACCAGCATCAGGCCCTCCCGCTTCGTCAGGAGCGCCGCGGCCATGAGCGGGCATGCGGCCGCGAGCAGCCACGGCTCGCGCTCGACGAGCCAGAGCGCGAGCAGGAGGGCAGCCAAGGCGAAGAAGTAGTCGAGCAGGAAGTCGGCCTGCGGGTCGAGATTGCGGCCGGCCACGCGCGGTGCGACGAGGACGAGCAGGAGGAACGGCCAGAGCAAGATCGGAGTCACACGCGGGGCGAGCAGGCCGGCCACTGCGGCGGCGAAGCCACACGCGAAGAACCAGAACTGGACGTGAAGTGTGACGACGTCCGCGGATCCCATGAAGTGAAAGGCCGCCGCCTCGAGCGCCGGGACGAGCGGCGGATAGGTGGGATTCACGAGCTCGCGGAAGAACTGCTCGTCCAGGCCGCCGAAGAAGTAGATCGCCTTCGCCTTCGGCACCCAGAAGGCCCAGGCGTCCCAGGCAGAGAGCCCCGCAAGCCGCCCGGCGCGAAAGAGCGCTTCGAGGCACACAACGACCAGAAGCCCGAACGCGAAGGTCACGAAGCCGAGGCCGCGAACGCGATCCGGCGAGGGCGACGGGTGCCACGCCGTGAGGGGTGCGCGCAGCACCAACGCCACCGCGACGAGCCCGAGACCGGTGAGCAGGATCGTCGCCATCGAGAACGGCACACCCATGACGAGCTCGACCGTCAACGCCACCCCGACGAGCGCGACTCCGAGGAAGTACGCGAGCCCCGAGCACCGGACCAGGTCGCTCCACGAGCGCCAACCGCGCAACGCACCGAGAACGGCGACGCCGACGACGAGCAGGAACGCGTTGAACACGACGAGGCCGAGGAGCGCGCGAACGGTCACCCCGTCGCCTCGAGAACCGAGATGCCTCCGCCGCCGTCCCAGACGACCGCCGCAGGGCGGTCGAGCTCGGCAGGATCGCAGCCGTAGCAGATGATCCAATCGGCGTCCGGATCAGGCCTGCGCGGCATCAGGAAGAAACGCGCAAACTGGTCGATGTAGGGCTCGGTGAGTTCGGTGGCGCCCTCGACCCGCGGACCAGCAACGAGCCGGTAGCTCCCATCCTCGGGAATCAGCGCTCTCGCCTCGTAGAGCGCGCGCTTGTCCACGACGAGCGCGTTGCCGCCCGCGAACTCGCGGTCGTCGAAGTTCTCGGCCGCGTGTGTCGCGGCGGCGTCGCCGAGGCGGTCGACCGTTCGTACGAGGTACACGAGCCCGAAGACGATCGCAACGGCGACGCACATCACGACACCGGCACGTGACAATCGGCGCATAGCGCCCGAGAATAGAGATAGGCTCAGCCGGTCAGCGCGTGCCGGTACGTCGCGACGGTCGCCGCCGTCGCAACGTCCCAGGAGAAGCGCTCGCGAGCGGCTGCGCGAGCGGCTGCGCCGAGCCGGCGGCGCAGCTCGGAGTCTCCGAGAAGCGTGTCGAGTGCCGCGCGAAGAGCGGCGGAATCACGCGGTGGGACTCGTAGCCCCGTCACGCCATCCTCCACGGCGTCGAGAAGGCCGCCGACCGCGGTCGCCACGACGGGACGGCCGAACGCCATCGCCTCGCGCGCGACCACGCCGTACCCCTCGCGAAGAGACGGACACGCAACGACCGCGGCACGCTCGTAGCAAGCGCCGAGCGCGGCCGGCGGGACGAACCCAACGGCGCCCGGCACACGGTCACGCAGCGGGCCGTCGCCGACGACGACACGCGGGAGGCCTTCGGTCGCGTCGATGAAGTCGAGGATCCCCTTCTCCCCCGAGAGACGGCCGACGAAGAGAACGTGTGGCGGCTGGTCCGGCTCGCCGACCTCGTCAGGAATCGCGACGCCGCTCGGAATCACGCGGACGTCGAGAGCTCCGAGATCTCTCGCACTTGCAGCAAGCGCCTGAGAAGGACAGACGACGATCCGCGCGCGGCGAACGAGGCGCCGCGCCGCCCAGCGCGCCCGCGCGGCGAGCTCGACGTCGGTTCCCCAGAGCTGCAGGACGACCGGCTTGCGCGTCATCACGGCGGGAAGCGCCGACGGCAGCCAGTGCGCGTGCACGAGATCTGCATCGCGTGCTGCGCGGCGTGCGGCGAGCGCGTATGAGGCGAGGAAGGCGGGCACGAGCAGCGCCTTCCACGGCCTGCGGCGGATGTTCCCCACGATCCCGTGCCCGTACGCGAGGCCGAAGTGCCGGAACGAGGCGGGAGAGACGACTTCGATCTCGACGCCCGCTTCGCGGAGGTGCTCGACCGCGTCGCGCACGAATGCACCTGCGACGTCGTCCGGCCCGCGCGGGTACGAGGTGGTGAGGACGCAGACCTTCATTCGCGCCGCGACTTCGCGGCGACCACCGCGAGCGAGGCCGCGAGCGTGGCGAACACGTAGAAGTAGTAGAAGGTCATCGTGAGGTAGAAGATGTTCGCGGCGAGCGTGGCCACGAGCGCCGCCGTCATCCCCCACGCGACCGGACGGATGCGGGCTGCGAGTGGATCGCCCGCCGCGGAGAGCTCACGGCCGATGCGCTGCGCCACGCCGAGCCGGCGGAAGAGCCAGACGACGAAGACGGCGAAGAGCG
>DATKBJ010000118.1:0-11419 GCA_035514135.1 Gaiellaceae bacterium
AGGAAGCCATGCGCGGCGCCGACCTCGTGGGTCCGCTCGATCCGGCGGACGAGATCCTCGGGAACGAGCACCGTGCCGGTCGGAGCGTCCGGCGAAGCGCCGAAGCCGGTGGTCCGGGTCCCGGGCTCCGTCTCGGGCTCCTCGAACGCTCGCGTTGCCTCGGAGAGCAGCCCGTAGAGCCGCTCGTCGCTCGCATCGAGCGCGTCCGGCGCGGATCCCGGCTCGCGGCTTCTTCGAAGCGGCGCTCCTCGACGTCGTCGCTGACGAGCGCGGAGAACGCCGCGAGCAGGTCATCGTCGCTCGCCTCCTCGAACCTGCGCGCGGGCTTCTCGAACGGGACGTCGAGCACCCGTGCGAGATCGGCCGAGGAGCTTCGCGGCCCGTAGCAACCGAGGATGCCTTCAATAGTCAGCGGCTCCCGCCCGGTCAGCGCCGCATAACAGCGCCTCGCGTCGGGATCGCTTTCGAGGAGATCGTCGAACGCGTCTACGACTCTAGTATCGGGCGATTCCGGTTCTTCCTCCGTCGAGCGTCGAAAAGGATCTCAGCCGAGGATCTTGCGGCGAAGCGCGCGACCGGTGCGAGCGCCGAGTCGACCGCCGACGAAGATCACCGCGACGAACGCGAGGGCGACGAGCGCCGCCGTCACGAAGCAGGCCTGACGTCGGTGAGACGGGTCGACAAGCGTTCGACGAGGGCGGCGTAGTCGCTGGGCTCGACCTCGTCCCAGTAGCCCCGAGCCGCGATCGAAGCCACGAGCATCTCGAGAAACAACTCGTCTCGCCGTGCGTCGTAAATACAGCCGTAGCGGCGATCGTTCCTCGCACGGGTCTCGATGAGGAAGGCGGCGTCGTGCGCCTGCTTCGCGATGACACGCGGCAGGCTCACGCGACCGCGTCCTCCCCGACCGGTGAGACGATCCTCGGCCACTCTCCGGTGATCTCGTAGGAACCCCACCGGAAGTACGACCCCAGTTGGAGGACGGCGGCGTGAGCATCGTCGAGATCGGCGCGAAAGAACGGGCCGGTTGCAGTCGCTCGGAACGTCCGCCCGTCCAACTCGTCGACGATCGCTCGTCGAATCAACTCCTCGTCGCCGACGAGCCCGCGCAGGTTCCTCGGTCGGGCGCGGTAGCGCTCGATCCCGGGCGGGTACCAGGAGACCTCGACCTCGGCGCGGCCGTCGAGCGCCATGCCTCGCACCGTGAGGCTCATCGAGTGCCTCCCATTTCCAATCCGGTTCCAGAGCCGAGCATACGCGGCCTCCTGCTAGAGCGATCGACTGCCCGAACCGGTCGATTTCCAGCGGAAGTGAAGATGGAGCGTGCCGGGATCGAACCGGCGACCTCCGGCTTGCAAAGCCGGCGCTCTCCCAGCTGAGCTAACGCCCCGGGGGCGGTGGCAGTGTAGATGCCCTACGCGCCGGAGGAGCTGCCGCGCAGGCCCTGGTTCTCGAGCGCACGCATGCTCTCGCCAAAGCCGTGCTCTTTCGTCGCCTCGCGCGTCTCGCGCTCGAGCCGTCGCAGCCGCTCGTCGAGCTCGTCCATCTCGGCGCGGCTCGGGATGACCGGGCCGGCGTCGACGACGCCGAGGCGGGCATTCTCGGCGAGTGCAGCCTCGCGCGTGGCGAGATCGGCACTGCGTGCCGCGAGCTCTGCTTGCGTGCGCGCGAACGCCTTCTCCGCCTCGTGGAGCGCCGCGATGCGCTCCTCGATGTGAGCCAGCCGCTCCTCCGGTGTCTCGGCTGCGGCAGCTGCACGCCGTGCGAGGTCGGACTCCATTCGGAGGAGAACCTGCTCGCGTGACCCGATGTCGCGCTCGCGCCTGTTGAGCTCCTGCGCGTAGGCGGCGAGCCCGGTCTGTGCGTGTTCGACGACGTCGTCGTAAGCGCTCACGCCGCGATCGGCGCTTCGGTTGACGCGTGCGACCGCATCGGCAAGCTCGCGCTCGCGCTGCTCGACGGCCGCAACACGCTCGGTCAGCTCGCGACGGAGGCGCCCGAGCTCCTGCTCTGCGGCGATGCGGATCGCGTGGAGGCGCTCCTGCTCACTCTCGATCGAGATCGGCTCGGTCTTGCGCTTGCCGAAAAGGGCCACGCGTCGATGATATGCGCGGGCCGCCCGTTCTCCTGCTTCGAGCTACGCCGCGCGCTCGAGGCGCTCTTCGGCGCGGGCGCGGCGGACGATCTCCTCGCGCTCGCCGAATCGCAGACGGGCCTTCTCGATGCGGAGCGACTGCCAGAGAGTCTTCAGGCGCTCATCGAGCTCTTTGATCTGAGTTTGTACGGACATGTCGAGACCTTCGGAGAGACGTTGCCAGAGCTCCTGGCGCTCCTCCGAGATCAACTCGATCTCCGTGTGGATCTGGTCGGGAGTCATGTTCCTCGAAAACGTCTTCCCCTTCCAGTGCATTCCCACACTCAGTCGTACCCCAGCTCCGCGATCTGCTCCTCGTCCATGCCGAAGTAGTGCGCGAGTTCGTGGAGGACGGTGGTGCGGATCTCCTCTTCCAGCTCGCCGGGATCGGGGAACGACTCTTCGAGCGGGATCCGGTAGATCGAGATCTTGTCGGGGAGCATCCCGGCCATGTCTCCTCGCTCGGGCAGAGGCACGCCGTGGTAGAGGCCGAGGAGGTCGGGATCCTCGGGGTTCTCGTCTTCGACGACGACTGCGACGTTCTCGAGGGCATCCGCGATGTGGGAAGGCAGCTCGTCGAGCGCGGCGCGAACGTGCTCCTCGAACGTCATCGGATCACGAGCGCCATCAGCGCCTTCTGTGTGTGGAGGCGGTTTTCGGCCTGCTCCCAAGCGAGGCAGCGAGGGCCGTACAGGACGTCCGTCGTGATCTCCTCGCCCACGTGCGCCGGAAGGCAGTGCATCGCAACCGCATCGTCGGCGGCCTCGGCGAGCAAGGCGTCGTCGATCCGGAACGGCTCGAGCGCGACTCGTCGAGCGCGCTCGTCGTCCTGTCCCATGCTCGTCCAGACGTCGGTGTAGACGGCTTGCGCTCCGCGGGCTGCCTCGCGTGCATCGTTCAGGACGAGCACGGTTCCGCCGCTTGACCGCGCGTCAGCGGTCGCTGCCGCAACGATGCTCGGATCAGGCTCGTAGCCGACCGGGGTGGCGGCGACGTAGTGCATTCCGAAACGCCCTGCGATCCGCAGGAGGGAGTGGCAGACGTTGTTGCCGTCTCCCACGTACGCGAGACGAAGCCCTTCGAGCGAGCCAAAACGCTCGCGCAGGGTCATCGCGTCTGCGAGCGCCTGCAGCGGGTGCGCGCGATCGGTGAGCCCGTTGATGACGGGGATGCTCGCGTGCTCGGCGAACTCGTCCACCTCGGCCTGGTCGAAGGTGCGGATCATCAGCGCCGACAGGAACCGCGAGAGGACGAGAGCCGTGTCGCGGTAGGACTCGCCGCGCGCGAGCTGGAGCTCCGCCGCGGGGAGGAAGAGCGCCATGCCCCCGAGCTCTGCGATGCCGACCTCGAATCCGACGCGCGTACGGGTGGACGGCTTGTGGAAGATCAGTCCGATCGTGCGGCCCGGCAGCACGCGCAACTCGCGTCGTCGAGCTCGCTCCGCTTTCAGCTCGTCCGAGAGATCGAGCAGGGTCTGGAGCTCGTCGCGAGACCAGTCCGCGATGCGCGTGAAGTTGCGTCCCTTGAGAGTCTGCGGAACTCCGGCCAAGGTGCAGATGCTACGGCCGCACGCGGTAGAGTCGCGGCATGTCGAGGTTCGGGGAAGCGCTCAACGGCCAGGTGGGCTACGAGTTCGGCGCGTCGCAGCAGTACATCGCGATCGCCGTGTACTACGACGCGGAGAACCTCCCGCAGCTGGCGGCGCACTTCTACCGCCAGGGCGTCGAGGAGCGAAACCACGCGATGATGATGGTGCAGTACCTCCTGGACGCCGACGAAGAGGTCATCACTCCGGGCGTCGATGCACCTCGGACGGCGTTCTCGGACGTCGTCGCGCCGGTCTCCCTCGCGCTCGCTCAGGAGAAGCGCGTCACGGAGCAGGTCGTGGAGCTCGTGAAGCTCGCGCGCGACGAGGGCGATCTCGTGGGCGAGCAGTTTCTCCACTGGTTCCTGCAGGAGCAGCGCGAGGAGGTCGCGTCGATGACCGAGCTCCTGGCCGTCGTCGAGCGCGGCAAGGACGATCTGCTGAGCGTGGAGGAGCACTTGAGCCGAGCCGCAGGTGGAGCGAACCCGCTCGAGGCGGGCGCGCCTCCGGCGGCCGGCGGCGCGCTCTAGGGGCGAGGCGTGCCTCGCCCGCTCGCTGTCTCTCAGCCCCGATGAGAGAGCTACGAATCCGTACGACGCGGCGGAGCCACGTGGTGGACATCTCTGCCGAGGTCAGAGACGCGGTGGCCGGCGCCTCCGGATCCGCCGTGCTCGTGTACGTGCCGCACACGACGGCGGGCGTCACGATCAACGAGCACGCCGATCCGGCAGTCGCACGCGACCTCGAGGCTGCGCTCGAGCGCATGGTCGAGGACGGCTGGCCCTGGGAGCACATCGAGCCCGAGAAGGGCGAGGAGAACGCGCCGACGCACGTTCGCGCAGCTCTCATGGGGCCGAGCGTCGTCATCCCGCTCCGCGACGACAGCTCGCTCGCCCTCGGTACCTGGCAGGGGATCTTCTTCTGCGAGTTCGACGGTCCACGCGATCGATCCGTCTACGTCTCGATCCTGAGCTGACGGGCGACGCGATCCAGTGATCGAGGTCGAACGGCTCACCAAGCGGTACGGAGCGACGCTCGCAGTCGACGACCTGTCGTTCACGGTCGCGCCCGGAACGGTCACCGGATTCCTCGGCCCGAACGGTGCGGGCAAGTCGACGACGATGCGGGCCATTCTCGGCCTCGTTCACCCGAGCGCCGGGACGACCGCCGTGCTCGGCATGCCGTATCGCGAGCTGGAACGACCGCTGCAGCGTGTCGGTGCCTTGCTCGAGACGTTCGACGCACACCCGGGTCGGTCGGGCCGAAGTCATCTTCGGGTGCTCGCCGTTGCCGGTGGTATTCCGCGATCTCGCGTCGAGGAGGTACTGGCGCTGGTCGACATGGCCGGGGCGGGTCGGCGCCGCGTGAAGGGCTACTCGCTTGGAATGCGGCAGCGCCTCGGCCTCGCTGCGGCGCTCCTCGGCGATCCCGAGGTGCTCGTCCTCGACGAGCCCGCGAACGGTCTCGATCCGCAGGGCATCAGATGGCTGCGTGACTTCCTGCGCTCCCTCGCGAGCGACGGCAGAGCGATTCTCATCTCGAGCCACGTCCTCGCAGAGGTGGCCCAGACCGTGGACGACGTGGTGATCATCCACCGTGGAAAGCTCGTCCGGCACGTTGCGATGGGCGACGTCGAGGACATGGCAGCGGGTGCCACGACGGTTCGCTCTCCGGACGCCGCGCGCCTGGCTTCGCTCCTGGCCGAGCTGAGCCTCGGCGTCAGGGAGATCGGCGACGGACGCCTTTCCGTCGCCGCGCCACCGGAGCGAATCGGCGCGCTGGCTGCCGCGAATGGCGTTGTCCTGCACGAGCTGTCGGTCGAGCGCGCGACGCTCGAGGAGGTCTTCCTCGAGCTCACGGGCGAGCCCGGAGAGCGTGGCGCATGACGCGTCTCTTCGCGGCGGAGATCCTGAAGCTCAGAACACTGCGGAGCACGTGGGGGTTTGCGTTCGTCGCGATGCTGCTCGCCACGCTGGTGACCGCCGGGAACATCGGTGGAACGCCGGCGCGGGATCGACTCGATCCCGACCTGCAGTTCAGGATCGTCCTCGACGCCGCCTTCCCCGCCTCGATCCTTGCGCTGCTCGTGGGAATGATCCTCGTGACGAACGAGTTTCGCCACGGCACGATCGCCCGGACGCTTCTTGCCGTCCCGAGACGTGCTCGGTTCGTGGGCATCAAGCTGCTGACTGGAGCTGCCGCCGGAGCCATGCTGATGCTCATCACGCTCACAGTCATCGCCGCGACGTCGGTCATCTGGCTCGGCTTGCTCGATGTACCCCTCGCCCTCGACCGGGCGGGAGACGGAGCCGGACGGGCCGTCACCGGCGTCGTGATCGCCGGGATCCTTGGCGCGGCGGTTGGCGGTGCCGTCCATTCGCAGGTCGGCGCGCTCGTCGGAGCGCTCGTGTGGATCTTCGTCGCCGAGCCGGTCTGCTGGGTGATCCTGGGCCTCCTGAACCTCGACGGTGTGTCCGAGTACCTCCCGGCAGCATCACTGGGCGGCATCATGGACTCGGGCGGAGGGGGCCTACCGTTTGCAGGCTCGGTCGGTGTGGCGCTTGCCTGGGCTGCCCTCGCAGCGGTGCTCGCTCTCGTCAGAACGGGTCGGCGAGACATTACGTAGTCGCCGGTACGCTGGCCGTATGGCCGCGCCTGTTCGCAAAGGAGAGGAGCTCGAGCTCCGGGTCGACTCACTTGCGTATGGGGGCAGTGGTGTCTCCCGCCATGACGGGTTCGTCGTGTTCGTGCGCGGCGGTGTGCCCGGTGACGCCGTCCTGGCGCGGATCACCAAGGTGAAGCGCGGATTCGCGGAGGGCGTCGTCAGCGAGGTCGTCCAGGCCAGCTCGTCGCGCGTCGAGGCTCCGTGCCGGCACTTCGGCGTGTGTGGCGGCTGCCGCTTCCAGGATCTCGCATACGACGTACAGGTCGCCGAGAAGGAGCGCCAGGTGCGCGACGCGCTCGTTCGGATCGGTCGGTTCCAGGACCCTCCGCTCGAGCCGATCGTTCCGGCGGCGTCACAGTTTCGCTATCGCAACAAGCTCGAGTACTCGTTCACGACGACCGACGACGGCGTCGACCTGGGATTCCATCGTGCCGGGCGCTGGGACGAGGTGATCGGCATCGAGGAGTGCCTCCTCACGACGGACGTCGGCAACGCGATCCGGCTGGCGGTTCGCGCCTGGGCCCGCGAGGAACGGCTCGAGCCGTACGACCAGGAGTCGGGGAAGGGCTACCTGAGACACCTCGTCGTCCGCGAGGGGAGGAACACGGGGCAGGCGCTCGTCGTCCTCGTGACAGCACCGGGTGAGCGATTCGAGGCCGGGTACTTCGTGGATGTTCTTCGTCGCTTTCCGGAGGTGCGCTCGATCCACTGGGCGATCAACGACACGCCGGCCGAGCAGACGAACCTCCCGACGAAGCTCCTCTGGGGAGACGAGGCGATCGAGGAGGAGATCCTCGGGCTTCGCTTCCGCGTGCGCCCGTCTGCGTTCCTCCAGACGAACACCGAGATGGCGGCGCGGCTCTACGAGCTCGCACTCGACTATGCGGGCCTGACGGGCACCGAGAACGTCTTCGATCTCTACTGCGGGACGGGCACGATCGGGCTTGCGCTGGCGAGGGATGCGAGGGCCGTCTGGGGGCTGGAGATCTCGGAGGAGGCGGTCGCGTGCGCGATCGAGAACGCGGAGCTCAACGGGATCGAGAACGCGCGGTTCTTCGCCGGAAACGTCGGGCAGACGATCGAGGAGCTGCGCGAGGAGGCGGGAGATCCCGACGTCGTCGTGGTCGATCCCCCGCGTGCCGGTCTGGCCGGAAAGGCGCTACGTCGGACCGGTGCGCTCGGCGCGCCGCGCATCGTCTACGTCTCGTGCAACCCGACGACGCTCGCTTCCGATCTCCAGGTGCTCCGCGACGAGTACGGCTACGAGCTGAAGCGCTGCCGGCCTGTCGACATGTTCCCGCACACGCCGCACGTCGAGTCGGTCTCCTTGCTCGAGCGACTGCCCATATAACTGCGTCACTTGGGCTCCGGCGCCTCTCGCCGGGAGGCCAGCGCAGCTCGCACGTCCCGCCAGAGCAAGTCTGCGTTCGGGAGGAGGAAGCCGAGGCATACCGCCGGAAGCGCGGGCAGCCCGGCGACGTCGTCCCAGTACCAGACGAGTGCGAGCGTCGCGCCGAGACAGGCCGTCAACCCCACCCATGTCGCCGCGACGCGAAGCCTGAAGCGGTGGGCGGCGGCGAGGAAGAGCGCGAAGAAGAGGATGTCGGGCGGGCCGATGTTCACGACCGCGGACTCGCCCGGGGCCGGGAAGGCGACGGCGACGTTCTCGAACAGGCCCGGGCGCTCCTCGACGATGTACTCCGTCGGGCCGGCGGCGACCGACCAGATGTCCACCCACGGAACGAGCACCGCGACGAGCGTGAGCCACCAGAGCTCCTCGAAGAGCGACAGGAACGTGAAGCCGGCGAGGGAGTAGCAGGCGAGCTTCGCGACATTTGCCGCCGAGCCGACGTCGAGGAGCGTGAGCACGACGGCGAGAGCCGCGGCGATCGCAGTGAGCGCGAGGAGCGCCTTCGTCCCGCCGCGAGCGAGCGGGAGCGCGAGCCAGATCGTCGCGGCGAACGCGGGGAGGACGACGAGCGTGTAGAAGGCGACGTCGAGCCCGGAAGGAAGCCCCGGAAGGTGCCGGGCGCCCGCGCCGTAGGCGACGAGGAGGACGAGAAGGGCGGCGAGGATGACCCCTCGCCGGGTTCTCAATAGGGAGGCTGCTCCGCCCACCAGGGGCCAAGCGCCTTGAAGGCTCTCCAGAATGCGGTCTTCGCCGGTGCCTCGTCGAGCGCCTCGTCGATGTCGGGCGTGACGAGCGCGCCGATCGTCGGCGTGAAGCGCTGGACGGCGCCAAGCGTGACGGGGTCGATCCGGCCCGAGAGCGGAAACGCGAGATCGTTCACGAAGCCGACCGAGCGCTCTCCCATGACGACCACGATCTTCGGCTGGACGATGTACAGCTCGCGCGTGATCCATTCGGCCGCGTCCGCAGGATCCTCGGTGCCGAACTTGAGGCAGTTCGTGCCGTAGACGGACATCGGGTCGACGTGGAGGCGCTGCAGCGATTTGAGCACGGCCTGCCCCGAGCGGCCGAAGAACGCCACACCTTCCTGGATCTCCGACGGCTGCGGAGAGAACTTCAGGAGCATGATGTCGGCGAGCGGATGGCCGGAACCGACGACGGGAATGCGCAGCTCGTCACCGGCCCGAGCAAGCTCGTCCCCGAGCTCGTTGATCTCGGAGATTGCTTTCTTCAGGTACCGCTCGTAGATCTCGTCGGTGGGCGCGGCGGCGGGCACGGAGTCGAAAGCAGGGTTCTCGCTCAGCGAACCTTTTCCTTGACCTGCGCGACCCACTTGAGCGACTGCAGGTACGCGAGCGACTTCGGCCGGCGCAGGATCTCGGCGGTGCTGAGCGAGAGCAGGAACTCCTCGGGGCCGTCGAAGCAGCGCATTCGGACGGCGCCCGTACCGACGCCCTGGAGGACATGTGCGTCCGACCCGGCGCCTTGGAGCACCCGGTACTTGCGGGCGAAGCGCAGCGCCTCGTCGTTGAACGAGTCGCGGAGCAGGCGCGCGTTGTAGACCTCGAGCACGTCGATCTCCGCGAGGTGCCGGTGAAGCGTTGCGGGATCCGAGATCGCGTGCATGCGATCGAAGGGGTGGGGGAGATAGACGAGGCCGCCCTGCTCCCTGATCGCGGCGATCGTGTCGGCGAAGCTCATCCCGCGCGGGACCTCCTCCTCGAGGAAGAGCCCGATCACCTCGCCCTGGGTGTCGGTCTTCACCTCCTCGCCCGGGATGACCACGAGATCTCGGTTGCGCGCCAGTTCGACTGCCTCGAGCGCGCCGCCGAAGACGTTGTGATCCGTCACCGCGATTCCACCGAGGCCGATCTCCTCGGCGTGATCGACGAGATCCTCGGTCGGGATCGAGCAGTCGTGCGACCACTCGGTGTGGAGGTGGAGGTCGACGGTGATCCACTCGCGGTCAGCGAGCGGATCGTGCTCCTCGCGTCGCGTGCGTCGCTTTCGCAGAAGTCGCGTGTACACCGCGTCGAGCTCGCGCGCGACGACGTCGAAGCTCTGTCCTTCCGCGTGGCGTCGCCCGTCCTGCGCTGCGGCCGCGCGTGCCGCCGGTGAGGCGATGAGCCTCTCCACGTCTTCCGGATGACCGTCGACCACCGCGGCGCCGGCCGCAGCCGCCTGGAGCGCCAGCCGCTGCTCGCCGCCGGGGGCCGAGACGAAGATCGACGCATCCGAGAGGACGTCGGCACGCTGGGTCCTCGTCCGGGTCGACCGCACCCGGACGCGCTCGCGCAACCGGCGCGGGATCACGGGCCGGAAACCCAGTGGCTTCGTGTGGATCAGCGTTGCCTCCCAGCCGGGAGCGTCGTCGAGGAGGCGCAGGATCGCCCGCGTGCTCGTGCGGCTCGCGGGTTCCAGCTCGACGACGACGCGATCGCGCTTCGGGGCGGGTGCGAACGCCTCCAGGTCGACGCCGACGGGGATCACGCCGTAGTCGCCCTCGAAGCGCTGCGTCGCAGCCCTAGCGGTCTCGGCCGACGTCGCGAGCAGGACGTCCACCCGTGTCCGCAGGCGGTCGCGGCGCGAGCGGCGCGCCGGGTAGCCGAGCCGGTCGACCGAGAAGAACGTCGCAGCCGTGAGCGCGTGCGTCGAGGTGAGCGCGAGGTACGAGATGCTCGGCAAGCCAGGCTCGAATCCGTGCACGACGTCGAAGCGCCCCTTCGTGAGCGCGAGCCGCAGATTGGCGCGCACGGCGACCGGCACGCCCATGTTGGTTCGGCGCGAGAGCGGGATCGACGGCCCGACTGCGATGACATCGGCGTCAGAGCCACGCTGCAGGGTTCTCCTGCCGGCGACGAGATCGCGCGTCCGCGAGGACGGGGCGAGGATCGTCACGTGATGTCCAACGCGCCGGAGCGCTGCGGCTGCTCCGTCGACATGCGCGTTCACTTCGTGGGGCTGAGACCACGCGAACGGCGTGACGAAGCAGATCCGGAGGCTCACGTCTCGCAAGTTACAACTTGTAACTTGCGCCCAATGGCCGAGGTCACCATCAAGGCGCGTACGAATGGGCCGTTGAAGGTGGATGGGCCGGTGCGGGTAATCGACGCCAAGGGGCACGAGTTCGTTCTGCCGGAGGGCGAGTCGATCGTGCTGTGCCGGTGTGGCCACTCGGCGACCAAGCCGTTCTGCGACACGTCCCACCGGCGCTCTGGATTCGTAGCCGATGACGTGGCGCCGCGCGTCACGTCCTAGGGCCGTCGTCGCAGGAGTAGACGCTCGCCGGGCTCGACGCGGGTCGATCGTGCCGCGACGAGACCGACGAGGTCACCGGGGCGTCGCCAAAGATCGCGAGCATCGAGACGGCCTCGGCAAGCGCGGCGGCGACGAGGATCGCTGCCGCGCCGATCCAGAAGATCCGGCTCAGCCGGCTCCGGTCACGCCTTCGCGGCCGCCTTCGGCCTTTTCACCGCGTTCTTGACGATGAAGCGCTCGATGTCCTCGCGGGCCTCGTCGTCGCGGATCTGCTTCGGCGGCGACTTCATGAGGTACGCGCTCGGCGCCTCGAGCGAGCCCGCGATGCCGTTGTTGAGGGCGAGCTTCGCGAGGCGGACGGCGTCG
>DATKBJ010000119.1:0-22741 GCA_035514135.1 Gaiellaceae bacterium
GCGCTCGCGTCGAGTACGAGGATCGCGACGAAGCCGAGCGCGAGGTCGTCGACCTGCGATCCGAACATGCTGATCGTCTCGCCCGCCCACAGCTTCAGGAAGTCGCCGTGGCGCCAGAGCCCGCCCTTCGGCCAGAGGCTACGCATCCTCGCTCCGCGGAGGGAGGCTCGTGCTGGCTCGGAAGAGCGAGTACGCGAGCACGTGCCTCTCGCCGCTCACGTCGTCCGCGCCGTGGAGGTCCGCGACGAGGCGGTTGAGACGCCGCTCGAAGCGCCGCCTGTTCGCATCGGTGAGCTTGACGTTCACAAGACCGGCCGCCTCCGTCTCGTCACCCGAGGCGATGAGCTCGTCGGCGGCGTGCCGGAGCATCAGCGCCGCGATTGTCCCGCCACGGAGCTCCTCGGGCATCGACTCGTCGCTCTTCAGCACGAAGAGGCGCGCGACGCGGCCGTAGAAGCGCTCCGTGAGCGCGCGCACCTTGCGCGTGCGCACGACCCGGATGAGGCCTGCGCTCTCGAGGACCTTCAGATGGTGTCCGACGGTTCCCTTCGGGGACTCGAGGGCCGCGGCCAGCTCCGTGGTGCTGGCGGCGCGCTCGCGGAGGAGGCCGACGATCCGCGCGCGGACGGAGTCGCCCAGCGCACGCAGCTGCTTCGGATCGTCCACGATGAGAACGTCGTCGAGCTCGTAGTCAGGGTAACGGTCGATGATCGCGGAACATACGGCAAATCCCGACCGTTTTCAAGTGAGCGCCTCGGTATGGCACGCACCTGGTGTCAGACACCGTTTCTGTCAAGACTCATTTGCGCCAGGATGAGCAAGCCGATCTTCCGAATGCGAGAGCGATCACGTCGATCGCCAGGTCGGCTTGGGACAGGGCATCCACGAGGTCAGGTTCCTCGGTGTCTGACACCGTAGGCTCTCGCACCGTGGAGCCGCTCCTCGTCGAGGCGCTGCGTGGCGACGCCGTCGAGGCGGTTCACCGGGTACATGCCGTCGCTGTCTCGGGCGGCAGGATCGTCATGGCCGCCGGAGACGCCGAGCTCGTCACCTTCTTCCGCAGCGCCGCGAAGCCGGTGCAGGTGCTGCCGCTCGTGCGCGCGCGGCCCAACCTCACCGACGCGGAGATCGCTGATCGCGTGTGCATCGCACCTCCATCGGCCCGATCAGCTCGAGCCCGTACGGAGCCTGCTTGCGAAGGCCGGCGCGACCGAAGACGACCTCGAGTGTGGTCCCGAGCCGACACGGCTCGAGCACAACTGCTCCGGAAAGCATGCCGCGATGCTGCTGCTCTGTCGCGAGCGCGGCTGGCCGACCGACGGCTACCGGCTCGCGTCGCATCCGTGCCAGCAGGAGGCGCTCGCTCAGGTCGCTCAGGCGGCCGACGTGGAGCCCGCCTCGATCCCGACCGCGATCGACGGCTGCGGCATCGTGACCTACGCCCTCACGCTCGAGCGCATGGCGTATGCGTTCTCGCGGCTCGAGACGCTCGACGGCGGTCGCCGGGCCGCAGATGCGATGCGTGCTCGTCCCGAGCTCGTTCGCGGTGACGGCGCGCCGGACACCGAGCTCATGCGCCTCGGCTACGGCTGGGTGGCAAAGGGCGGCGCCGAGGGCCTCGTCTGTGCGGCACGCGACGGGCTCGGCATCGCACTCAGGGTGGAGGACGGCGCCCAGCGCCCACTCGGGGTCGCGCTGGCCGCATTCCTCGCGCAGCTCGGGCTCGACGCCGGCAACCTCGCGACCGTGCGAGTAGCAAACTCCCGCGGCGAGATCGTCGGCGAGCTTCGCGTTCACGGCTTGGCGCCAGCGCGTTAACCATCTGGACCCCTTCCACAACTGTCGTTTCCGGACTAGTATCCGCGCGCTTGGTGGTGGAGCCGGGGACGGCAGGCGGGCCGGCTCGTGCATGTCGGAAGGTCAGTATCCCGTTCGAGCGCGAGAGGAGAGAGCCCAGCTCATGCTGTCTGTCGATATCGCCCTCCCCGAGGTCGAGGAGCTTCAACGCCTCGTCGAGCAGGGGCTCGAGAAGGGGTTTCTCACATATGACGAGATCGTCTCCGGGCTCGATGACGTCGAGCTCACGAAGGAGCAGATCGAGGACTTCTACGCGTACCTGATCGATCACGCGATCGAGCTCCACGAGGGGGAAGAGCACAAGGACCTCCCTCACTCGGAGCCCGTCCCGGCCGAGGAGGAGAAGGCCGTGCCGAAGCTCGACCTGTCGGTGGAGCCCTCGCTCGACTCGCTGCGTCTCTACCTGCGCGAGATCGGGAAGGTGCCGCTGCTGACGGCGGACCAGGAGGTCTCGCTCGCGAAGGCGATCGAGCGCGGTGACATGAACGCGAAGCAGCATATGATCGAGGCGAACCTCCGGCTTGTCGTCTCGATCGCGAAGGGCTATCTCGGGCGCGGGTTGTCCTTCCTCGACCTCATCCAGGAGGGCTCGCTCGGCCTCATTCGTGCGGTGGAGAAGTTCGACTACCGCCGCGGCTTCAAGTTCTCGACCTACGCGACGTGGTGGATCCGACAGGCGGTTACACGGGCGATCGCCGACAAGGCACGCACCATCCGCATCCCCGTGCATATGGTCGAGAAGCTCAACAAGGTCGTTCACATGGAGCGCCAGCTCGTGCAGCGTCTCGGTCGTGAGCCTCTCCCGGAGGAGATCGCCGAGGAGCTCGAGATCGACGCGGAAGAGGTTCGCGAGATCCTGCGTATGTCGCAGATGCCCATCTCGCTCGAGAAGCCGATCGGTGAGGAAGACGACTCGTCGCTGGGCGACTTCGTGCCCGACGAGCAGGCCGAGTCTCCGTTCGACACGGCGTCGCTTTCGCTGCGCCGTGAGGACGTTGAGCTCGCATTGGCGGCCCTCCCCGATCGCGAGCGACGCGTGATCGAGCTGCGCTACGGACTCGACGGCTCGCAGCCGTGCACGCTCGAGGAGGTCGGCCAGGCCTTCGGCGTGACGCGCGAGCGGATCCGTCAGATCGAGAACAACACGCTCAAGAAGCTCGAGTCACTCCCTGAGGCACAGAGCCTCAAGGACTGCGTTTGAGAGCCGCACTTCCCTTGTAACGATCGGTTACAAGGGCTCGAAGCGCGCGCCGCGGCGCGCTTGTAACCGATCGTTACACGGACGCTGCGCCCGATCCGCGTACGACTAGCGTTCGGCCGGTGGGTCGGATCGAGTACGTGGGGCACGCGACCGTCGTCGTCGATCTCGATGGCGTGCGTCTCCTCACCGACCCGCTGCTGCGCAACCGCGTTGCACATCTGCGGCGCTCTACGCCCGTGTCTGCGCAGACGCGGAGAGGAGTGGACGCGGTGCTGATCTCACACGCGCACTACGACCACCTCGATCTCCCGTCGCTCGAGCGCCTCGGCAAGCAGTTGCCCGTCGTCGTCCCGAAGGGCCTCGGTGGGCTACTTCGCAAACGGCGGTTCGAAGCGGTGCTCGAGGTCGAGGAGGGCGAGACGCTGGCGATCGGGGAGCTCGAGATCCGTGCGGTGCCGGCGGAGCACGACGGGAGCCGCGGGCCGTTCGGCGCTTCCGCGGAGCCGATCGGCTACGTCATCTCAGGCTCGAAGTCGATCTACTTCGCGGGCGACACGGACCTCTTCGACGGGATGAGCGACCTCGGCCCGATCGACGTCGGGCTCATCCCGATCTGGGGCTGGGGCCCCGGGCTCGGCGGCGGCCATCTCGACCCCGAGCGCGCGGCAGAGGCCGTGGCCCGCGTCAGGCCGAAGCTCGTCGTGCCGATCCACTGGGGCACCTACTTCCCGATCCATCTCGGCCTGACGGGTCGGCCCGGCTTCGTCGATCTGCCGCCGCTCGCGTTCCGCGCGGCGCTGGAGGAGAAGGCGCCCGGCGTCGCAGTGCACGTCTTGCGACCCGGCGAAAGTCTCGACCTCGTCTAGGCGGGGAGGAGCTCGGCGGACGCGAGCGCGACGATGGTCTGCTCGCGGATCTCGCTCGCGACGTGCGAGACGTCCGCTCCGAACGGCGCGTACGCGACGATGTGCAGCCAAGCGGTGCGCTCCGTCACGTCGCCGATCTGGACGTAGATCGCGAGCTCGTCGCCTTGCGGCACCTTGGCCGCCGCCTCCATCGTGATCCTTCGTGCCTCGCCGAGCGACGAGCCGAGCCGCACGGGGACGTCGACCGTGACAAGGCGCCGTGGATCGTCGACGGATCGGTTCACCAGAATCGTCGAAACCATGGTCGTGTTGGGGACGAAGATTCGGCGCCCTTCGTCCGTCGCGAGCGCCGTATAGCTCAGGGAGATCTCGTCGACGATGCCCGTGTGCTCAGCGACCGTGATGCGGTCGCCGAGTCGAACGGGCTGCGTGAAGGCGAGGAGAACTCCGGATCCGAGATTGCCGAGCGGTGTCGTCAGCGCGAGGCCGGCGATGACCGCGAGAACGGCGGCCGAGCCGAGAAAGGCGCTCGCGACCTGCTGCGTAGCGGGGAAGATCGAGAGGACGCTCCAGGTGCCGATGATGGCGATCAGCGCGACCGAGACGCGCAGGAGGAAGCCGAACGTCGTCCGCCGACGGGCCGCGACCGACTGGTCGGTTTCGGCGAGCCGCCGCTCGTAGCGGCCGAACGCGAGGGTGAGCAGGGCGCGGACGACGACGACGACGGTGACCCAGACAGCTGCCGTGACGATCGCGCGTGCAAGGTTCGAGTCCACGCCGGAGGTTTCGGCGTGCGCGGCGGCGTGCCTGCGTGCGTCTACTCCCCTGCGAGCACGCGAGCCTTGGCTGACGCGTACTCGTCGTCGGTGAGGTCTCCGCGCGCGTGGAGCTCGGCGAGTGAGGCCAGTCGGGCCGAGATGTCCGTGGGGGGCGGCGCCAAAGGAGTGCTTCGTGCCTCCGACGCCGCGCGCCGCGACTCCCACCAGCTCGACATGCGCGCGCGTGTGTCCGCCACGATCGCCGAGCCCTGAGCGTCCGGAAACTCGGTCATCGTCTGTCTGCGCGTGAGCTCGATCCAGGTTGCGCCGAGCGCCGCGAGGACGGCGACCACGAGGAGGCGCGAGAAGTCGGCGACCTCCGCGGTGAACAGCAACAGGAGAGCGACGATCCCGAGCGCGAGGTATGCCCACACGCGGTTCTGCAGCGCCGGCGCGAGCCAACCGCGGACGCCGAAGGCTCGCCTGCCCGGGCCGGCAAGCCATGCCGCGAGGAGGAACAGGATCCCGACAACGACCATCAGGCGGAACGAGCCGCGCATGAGGTCGGTGAGGATGTCCCACGCGTTGGTCGCGGCCTGGCGATCGTCTTCGCGCGCGACCAGGGAGTCGACGACGTAGTTGCGGGTGATGTTCGCCGCGACGAGGCCGACGAGGCCGACGACGACGAGCGTGATGCCGGTTCCTCGAACGGCCCTGCGTCGTTCGCCGGCGAGCCACACGGCGAAGCCGAAGGCAACGAGCGCCAGCAGTGGAAGCACCCATGCGAGCGTCTTCAGGAGCTGGAAGGCGTTCTGCGCCGTATCGAGCTCATCCGAGCGCAGGACGACGATCTGACCCGCGTTCTCCGGAAGGTTGTCGGCGACCTGCTGCCCGATGCCGATGCGATCCGCCGCCTCCTGGATGATGGCGCCGAGATCGAGCGTGACCTCGCCACCGTCGGTCGAGATGCGGTCGCCGCCGCCTTCGAGCACCTGCACGAGCGTCACGTGCGACTGCTCGAGCGAGATTTTGAAGAGGGCCTGGAAGACCGGCTCTTCGAGGGCCCGGTCGACGATCCGGTACGAGGCTTGGCGCAGGCCTGCGGTGGCTGCGCCAGACAGGCCCTGGTAATCGTCCGGGAGCTGCGCTTCGAGCTCTGCCTGGACGTCGACGTTGGCGAAGAGCTCGTCGACGGCGCGGTTCGCGACCGCGCTCCGGATCTCGTCGTTGTCGAGGAGCGTGGTCGACGTGCTCGTAAACACGCTCGTGTTCAGCGCGACGCGGTTGATCCACACGGCGAACGACGACAGGAGCAGAAGCAGGCCTGCGACGACGAGCGCCGCCCAGACGGCGGTCGAGCGCCGGCGGCTCTGTCCGCGGGGTGCCGGGATCTCTGCCTCTGCGCTCATCCGCGGCGAGCAGACTATCCCTCTGCGAGCGCGAACGCCTCGTGGAGAATCCGCACCGCGCGTCCGACGTCCGCGCGCGGGATGAGACACGAGATCTTGATGGGCGACGTCGAGATCAGCCGAAGGTTGATCTGGTCGTCGGCAAGCGTGCGAAACATCCGTGCGGCAACGCCCGGGTGCGAGCGCATCCCGGCGCCGACGATCGAGACCTTGCCGAGGTCGCCGATCTCCTCGATCTCCAGCGGGCCGATGGCATCCTGTGCGCGTTCGAGCGCGCGGCGTGTGGCGGGAACGTCGTCCGGGGGAACCGAGAACGACAGCTCCGCCGTGCCGTGGACGACGTTCTGGATGATCGTGTCGACATTGACGTGCTCGGCTGCGACGGCGTCGAAGATCGCTGCGGCCGAGCCGGGGCGGTCGGGGACGTTTCTGACCGAGAACACCACCTCGTCCTCGGAGTGCGTTACCGCGGAGACGATCGGCTGCTCGAGCCCCTCTGCGCCCTCGATCCAGGTGCCCGCCTTCGTGGAGAACGTCGAGCGGGCGTGGATGCGCACCTCCTGGTTGCGGGCGATCTCGACGGCACGCAGCATCAGCACCTTGGCGCCGGACGCCGCCATCTCGAGCATCTCCTCGTACGAGACGCGGGCGAGCTTGCGGGCTTCGGGCACGATGCGCGGGTCGGCCGTGAACACGCCCTCGACGTCGGAGAAGATCTCGCACGAGGCACCGAGCGCGGCCGCGAGGGCGACGGCGGTCGCATCCGTGCCGCCGCGGCCGAGCGTCGTCACGTCCATCGTGTCGCGCGAGAAGCCCTGGTAGCCGGCGACCAGGACGATTCTGCCCTGGTCGAGGGCCTCGACGACGCGCACGGGCGTGATCTCCCGGATCTTCGCCTTCGTGTGCACCGGGTCGGTGATGATCCCGGCCTGCGAGCCGGTGAACGACACGGCCTCGTAGCCGAGATCGTGGACAGCCATTGCGACGAGCGCGCACGCGATCCGTTCCCCGGTGGAGAGCAGCATGTCGAGCTCACGCGGATGCGGCTCGGGTGAGACCTGCCGTGCGAGCGAGAGGAGACCATCCGTCGTATCGCCCATCGCCGACACGGTTGCGACCACGCGGATGCCTCGGGCTCGCGCATCGACGAGCCGCCGCGCGACGTGCTTGATCTTGTCCGGGTCGGCCACGGAAGAGCCGCCGAACTTCATCACGACCGTCTCGGCGGCCGGCTGGGGAGTTGCGCTCACGCCGCGATTGTGGCGATCGGCCCGGTCGCTCGGCGCGGCTAGGCTCCGCCCGTGCCGCGGAAAGTCATGCTCATCGGGCTCGACTGCGCCGAGCCGTCGCTCGTCCTCGAGCGCTGGCGCGACGAGCTTCCGACGATCGCGGGGCTGATGGAGCGGGGGTCGTACGGCCGGCTGACCTCCGTCATCCCGCCGATCACCGTACCCGCATGGTCTTGCATGATGAGCTCGAAGACTCCGGGCGACCTCGGCGTCTACGGCTTCCGCAACCGCTCCGACCACAGCTACGACGGCGGCTTCATCGCGATGTCGACGGCAATCAAGGAGCCGCGGCTGTGGGACTACGTCACGCGCGCCGGCGGCTCGTCGATCGTACTCTCCGTTCCCGGCTGCTACCCGCCGAAGCCGCTGAACGGCGTCATGGTCGGATGCTTCCTCACGCCCTCGGTGGACTCGAAGTACACGTATCCCGCTGCGCTCAAGGAGGAGATCGCGGAGGTCGTCGGCGAGTACCTGTTCGACACGAAGGACTTCCGGACGGATGACAAGGAGTACCTCCTGCGACAGGTCTACGAGATGACCGATCGGCGCTTCGCGCTCGCGCAGCACCTGCTCGAGACAAAGCCCTGGTCGCTCTTCGCGATGGTCGAGATGGGGCCTGACCGGATGCACCACGGATTCTGGAAGTACATGGATCCTGAGCACAGAAAGCACGAGCCCGGTAACCGGTACGAGTCGGCGATCCTCGACTACCACCGGCACGTCGACGGGCTCATCGGGAAGCTGCTCGAGCAGGCGGACGACGACACCGTCGTCTTCGTGCTCTCCGACCACGGGGCGAAGCGGCTCGACGGCGGGATCCGCATCAACGAGTGGCTCCGCCAGGAGGGCTTGCTGGCGACGCTGAGCCAGCCGGACGGCGTCTCCTCGCTGCGCGACGTCGGTGTCGACTGGCCGCGCACGACGGCGTGGGGCGAAGGCGGCTACTACGCGCGGGTCTTCCTCAACGTCGCGGGCCGCGAGCCCGAGGGCACGATCTCGCCGGAGGAGTACGATGCCGTCCGAGACGACCTCGCGCGCCGGATCGCCGCGATTCCCGACGATGCCGGTAACCCGATCCCGACCGCCGTCTACAAGCCGGAGGAACTCTACGGCGATCCGCAGGGTGTTGCGCCTGACCTGATCGTCGTCTTCGGCGACCTCCTCTGGCGCTCGGTCGGGACGATCGGCGGCGACGAGGGACTCCAGACGCTCGAGAACGACACCGGCCCCGACGATGCGAACCACGCGCAGGACGGGCTGTACGTCGTCGCCGGGCCGGGCATCGCGTCGAGTGGCCGCCGCGACGCGCACCTCCTCGACATCGCGCCGACGGTGCTCGACCTGCTCGAGATCGAGACGCCGCAGGGGATGCGCGGGGAGACCCTGTTCGTCACCCGCGACACCGCTGCGTAGCTGCCATCGCCCGCGAGATCACCCAGCGTGAGCTTCGCAAGGAAAGCGGAGAGATCATGAGCGCGCTCGACCGCGGCGAAACCTTCGTGGTCGTGCGCAACGGCGTGCCGGTCGGCGAGCTCATGCCGATCCGCCGCTCGACCAAGATCCATCCCGCCTGCCCGAAGCAGGCACGCACCGGCGTCATCGAGTTCGAGCGAATCGCGCCGGAGCTCCTGCCGGGCGAGATCGCCATCTCGGCCGTCGCGCTCGCCGAGCTCGCTGTCGGCCCGCACGCGACCATGGACGCGGTCGAGCGTGCGAAGAGGCAGGACAAAGTGCCCTTGGCGCCGACGTCTCGCCGTACACGCGCAACGCCGGCGACTTTCGTGGAGTCGAGCGCTCGCTCGAGGTGATCCCCGTCGCGCCGCCTTCATCCGCGTAGGACACGACGTCGGACGTGAGCCAGCACGCCGTCGAGCGGGCGGGGAACGCGATCGAGGTCGAGCGCGGCGACGAGGAGCGGCGCGTAGCGGATCTTCCGGTTCCACATGAAGCGCCAGAGCTGCTCCTCGCGGTTCAGCTCGCGCTTCGCCAGCTGCTTCTGGAAGGTCTGGAACCTGGCCTGCTCACCCTCCGCCTCGATGATCGCCTCGACGGCCTCCACGCTGAGTGCGCGCACGAGCTCGTCCTCGAGGTCGGCCTCGCAGACGAAGAAGCCGAGCGTCTCGAGGTCCGTACGGCTCAGGTTCGTTCCCAGCCCGGCGCGCTCGAGGCCGCGCGCGAAGGCTCGCTCCTCGCCTGCGTCGCATAGCCCTGCGAGGCTCAGATCGAGCCCCAGCGGGCCGAACCGCTCGAGGTGCCGACCGATCGCGTGCGCACCGCCGATCGGCACGACAGCGACCCCCTCTGCATCGAGATCGCGGCCGCGCCGCGTGGCGAGTGCCATGAGCGCGTGCTGGTCGCTCACTCCTTCGACGAGCACGACCGCGCGTGGACTGGATCGCGACATGACCTCAAGTCTGGTGACACGAGCGCGGCTGCAGCGTGCATGTCGTAGGGTTCTGCCGACTTCGTGGCTTGATCGAGGGAGGCGGCGATGGACGAGTTCAAGGAGCGGCAACGCGCTATCTGGGCGGCCGGCGACTACGCGGAGCTCTCCGAGCACATCCGTGACGTGGGCGAGCACGTCGTCGGTCAGGCCGGCGTCTCGTCGGGAATGGACGTGCTCGACGTCGCCTGCGGCGCAGGCAACGCTGCGATCCCGGCTGCGCGCGCCGGAGCCAGGGTCACGGGTCTCGATCTCGTCCCCGAGCTCCTCGAGGGAGGTCGCGCGAAGGCGCAGGAGGCCGGGGTCGAAGTCGAGTGGGTCGAGGGCGACGCGGAAGCGCTTCCGTTTCCCGACGATGCGTTCGATCGGGTCTTCTCGACGTTCGGGCACATGTTCGCGCCGCGTCACCGCCAGGCCGCGGACGAGATGGCGCGCGTGGCCCGCTCGGGAGGCACGATCGCGCTCTGTTGCTGGACTCCCGAGGGCTCGGTCGGCGACATCTTCCGTGCTTCCAACGCCTACATGCCACCGCCGCCGGACTTCGCCTCGCCACCGCTCCTCTGGGGGACGGAGGCGCACGTCGAGGAGATGTTCGGCGCGTTCGCGACGGACTTCGAGTACGAGCGGCGATTGACAACGGTTCGCTGGGACTCTCTCGAGGGCTTCGCCGACTACTTCATGGATCGTTTCGGCCCGATGGTGACGGCCCGCCAGATGCTCGGTGATCGCTTCGCCGACCTGCGCGCCGAGATCCTCGCCATTTGGAAGCGGTGGAACGAGGCGGAGGACGGCGGCCTCGTACTACCGCAGGAGTACCTCGTCTCGATCGTCCGGCTCTGACGCAGAGTCCATATCCCGGAACGCCGGGTTGAAGAAGCCGTAGCCCACGACAGCTGCGTACGCGATCCCGATCGCGAGGAACGTGGCGGCGACTCCGATCGTCTCGACGAGGACCCCTCCGACGAGGATGCCGAGCGGGATCGCAGCCCAGGCGCCTGCTCGGACGGCGCCGAACACCCGGCCGCGGAGCTCGGTCGGGACGACCTCCGCGGTGACGGTGAAGATCAGCGGGTTCAGCGGACCGGCGGCAAGCCCGACGACGGCGAGCACGAGGAGTGCCACCGGCAGCCTGGGAAGCGTCGCCATCACGAGGTACATGACGGGGATCGTCGCGAAACAGACGACGAAGGTCCGCCGTCTCGGCAAGCGGTGCCCGCGCCAGCCGTACGCGAGCGAGCCGACGAGCGCGGCGCCGCCGAAGACGCCGTACATGACGCCGAGATCGGCGGCGCTGCCGTACTCGGCCTCGGCGAACACGGCCATGACGACGGGGAGCGGCGCATCGAGGAGGTTCGTGACGAGAACGGTGAGGACGAGCGCGCGCAGCAGGCGCTGATCCCACACGAAGCGCAGGCCGTCCACGAGCTCTCCGAAGAAGCGGCCTCCCGGCTCGCCTTCGGTGCCCTTCGTCGGTGCCGCGACGAAAAGCCCGACGAGCGCCGCCGACACGAGGAAGCTGGCGGCGTTCAGCCACAGCGCATTCGTCGCCCCGACGGTCGCGATGAGGACACCGCCGAGTGGAGCACCGACGAGTTGCGCTCCCTGCTGGATCCCGCTCCGGATACCGCTCGCCCGTTCGAGGCGCATGCCCGCGCTCTCCGCGAGGTCGGGAAGGAGCGCGGCGCGGGCCGTCGCACCGGGCGCGTCGAGCAGCGCGCCGACGAACACGAGCGCGAACAGCTGCCACAGCTCGATCCCGACAGTCGTGTGCAGGAGCGGGATGGCCGCGACCGCGGCCGAGCTCGCGAGGTCGGCCGCGATGCTCGTCGTGCGAAATCCCAGCCGGTCGACGATCACGCCCCCGAGGAAGCCGGCGAGGACGATCGGGAGGAAGTTGAAGAAGACCGCGAGAGCGGTGTACGTCGCGCTGCCGGTGGTCGTGAGGACGAACCACGGGATCGCGAGCTGCGCGACCGCGTTCCCGGCGAGCGAGATCGCATCCGCGGCGTAGAGCGCGTAGAGGGGAGCTCGCCTAACCACTGCGCCAAACTAGACCGCCACTACAATCCGCCGCGCTCATGAACGTCGTCGTCTACGTGTCCGACGCGCTGCGCACGGACCACCTCGGCTGCTACGGCGCGCGGTACGTGAACACGCGCACGATCGACGAGCTCGCCGCCGGTGGAGTCCGCTACGCGCATGCGATCGCCGCCGCGCCGTGGACGGCCCCGTCGACGACGTCGCTCGTCACCGGGATGTACGCGCACCACCACGGCTACTTCCACTGGGACGCGACGCTCGATCCCGCGCACGAGACGTGGTTCCGCGCATTCGGGGCGCACGGCTACGACGTCGCGAGCTTCGTCTTCGACACGAGCTACCTCTTCAAGGACCTCCCCGAGGCGAACGTCCTCGGCACGTGCCAGACGCTCGACGGCACCGTCGAGTGGCTGCGCGCGCGCGCCGACAAGCCGTTCTTCCTCTACGTCCACAACTGGGCGACGCACTCCCCGTACGACATCGCGCACGCCGACCGCAAGAACTGGCTCGCCGCGAAGGCCGAGATCATCGACGGCATCCAGTCGGACTCCGCATCCGCCCTCGAGGCGATGCGGGAGGGGTATCGGAAGGCGGTCGAGCGGCAGTCGGAGGAGCTCGTCGCCGGGTTCCTCGGGGAGCTCGACTCGCTCGGCTTGCGGGAGAACACGGTGTTCGCGCTGCTCTCCGACCACGGCGAGTCCTGGGGCGAGCGGTTCGCGGCGAAGGACGACGTGCAGGGCGTCTACCACATGCACGGCGCGACGCTCTTCGACGAGATCGTCGAGGTTCCGCTCATCCTTACGGCGCCGGGACTCGATCCGCGCGCCGTCGACGAGCAGGTGCGCTTGATCGACCTCATGCCGACGCTGCTCGAGCTCGCCGGGCTTCCTGCGCGCGAGACCGACGGCGAGTCGCTCCTGCACATCGACGGCGCCCGCGACGCGATCGTCGCCGGCACGGACATGGGCGCGCTCACGAAGCTCGCGATCCGCAGACCTCCGTGGAAGCTGATCCTCCACGTGGAGAGCGGCGCGGAGGAGGCATATCGGCTCGATCTCGACCCCCGCGAGCTCCATCCGCGCGACGACGCGCCGCCCGAGCTGCGCGAGGTCCTGTTCCGCGAGCTCTCCAGCGCGGAGCGCCACGAGCTGACGGAGGAGGAAGAGGCCACCGTCGCGAAGCGACTCTCCGACCTCGGGTACCTCTAGATGAGCCAACTTGCGACCTTCTACGAGCGGATGTTCTTCATCCGGCGTTTCGAGGAGACGCTCCTCGACCTCTTCTCGCTCGGGAAGCTCGTCGGCACGACGCACACGTACATCGGGCAGGAGGCGAACGCGGTCGGGCTCATCGACCACCTCGATCCCGACGTCGACACGATCTTCTCCAATCACCGCTGCCACGGGCACTACCTCGCGTTCACCGACGACGCGTTCGGCCTCATGTGCGAGGTGATGGGCAAGGCGCCGGGCGTGTGCGGCGGCAAGGGCGGCAGCCAGCACCTGTGCAAGGGCAACTTCTACTCGAACGGCGTGCTCGGGAGCATCGTCCCGGTGGCGACCGGGATTGCGCTGGCGGAGAAGCGCAAGCGGACGGGCGCCGTCTCTACGGTCTTCCTCGGCGACGGGACGCTCGGCGAGGGCGTGACGTACGAGTCGCTCAACATCGCGTCGCTCTGGCAGCTTCCGGTGCTGTTCGTCGTGGAGAACAACCACTACGCGCAGTCGACGCCCGTCGAGCTCGAGCTCGCCGGGTCGATCGCAGCGCGCGGGGCGGCGTTCGGGGTCGAGGTGGACGAGCTCGACACGACCGACGTCGAGGAGATCCACGGCGCGGCCGGTCGCGCGATCGCGCGTATCCGAGAGACGGGCGCGCCCTTCTTCCTCGTCCTCGACACGTATCGCTTCAGCCCGCACTCGAAGTCTGACGACCAGCGCGACCCGGCGGAGATCGAGGAGCGGCGCACGCGCGATCCGCTGCTCGTCCTCGGAGCTCGCCTGTCCGACGACGAGCGCAGGGCGATCGCGGCGCGTTGCGAGGAGCGGCTCGCGGAGACGATCGAGGCAGCGGACGCAGCACCCGCTGCGACGCCTGGAGTCGCTGCGTGAGCACAACTGCACAGTCGAAGCGCGGTGCCCAGGCGCTCAACGAAGCGCTGCACGCGATCTTCTCCGAGCGCGACGACGTCGTCCTCTTCGGCGAGGACGTGCTCGACCCGTACGGCGGTGCGTTCAAGGTGACGCAGGGGCTCTCCGACGCCTATCCCGACCGCGTGCTCACGACGCCGATCAGCGAGGCGTCGCTCTTCGGAGTCGCCGCCGGGATGGCGCTGCGTGGACAGCGGCCGATCCTCGAGATCATGTTCGGCGACTTCGTCGCGCTCGGGCTCGACCAGGTCGTGAACGGGATCTCGAAGTTCCGCGAGATGTACGACGACCAGGTCACGGTGCCGCTCGTCGTGCGCGCGCCGATGGGCGGCCGGCGCGGGTACGGCCCGACGCACTCGCAGTCGCTCGAGAAGCTCCTTCTCGGGATTCCGAACATCGTCGTCGTGGCAGCGAGCGAGTGTCACGACGTCGGCGCATTGCTCACAGCCGCCGTGGACGACGAGCGGCCGGTCTTCTTCATCGAGAACAAGCTCCTGTACGGGCGCGCGATCCGCCGGCCCGATGACGGCCATGTCGGAGAGCTTGCCGTGCGCGAGAGCGGGGACCCGTATCCGGCGCTGACCTTCTCTGCGACGGACTTCACTGAAGGCGCCGCGACGATCGTCACGTACGGTGGGATGCTCCCGATCGCGCTCGACGCTGTCACCGAGCTCGTCCTCGAGCACGAGATCTTCTGTGAGGTCGTCGCGCTCTCACAGCTCGTCCCGATGGAGCTCGACGCCGTGCTCGAGTCGGTCGCCCGAACGCGTGCGCTCGTGACGGCGGAGGAAGGAACGCTGACCGGCGGCTTTGGCGCCGAGATCGCCGCGCGCGTGCAGGAGGCGAGTTGGAGCGACTTGGGCGCGCCAATCCAGCGGGTGGCTGCACGCGACGGGATCATCCCCTCCGCACGCCCGCTCGAGGACGCGATGCTCCCGAGCGTCCAGGACGTCGTCGACGCAGTGATGTCGCTCGAGGGCACGAGGTAGTGCTCGAGATCGTCCTCACACGCGAGGACGCGAACACCGAGTACGCCCTCCTGGCCGAGTGGCTCGTCGAGGATCGCTCGGAGGTCGCAGCAGGCCAGCCGGTCTGCGTCGTCGAGACGACGAAGGCGACGGTAGAGGTGGAAGCTCCGGGCGCGGGCACCATCGTCCAGCTCTACGGCGAGGAGGTCGAGGTCGAGCTCGGCAAGACGATCGCGTACGTCGCCGAGACCGCCGACGAGCTGGCCGAGATCGACGCGAGGGCCGAGGCGAAGCCCGCGCCGAAGCCGGCGGCGGGTGGTCGCAAGGCGACGCGTAAGGCGGTCGACCTCGCGGAGCTGAACGGGATCGACCTCGCGTCGATCGAGAAGCGCGGCTTCATCACGGAGAAGGACGTGGAGGCTGAGATCGCCGAACAGAAGGCGTCCGCCGCGCCGGTGGCCGGGGCGCTGGCCGGAGTCTCGACGGATGGCGTGTCGTTGCCTACGACCTTCGACGCCGCGGGCGGCGACGTCGACGCGGGGTTCCTCGACAGCCTCGACCACGACGCATTTCGGGCGCTGAGCCCGGCGGACAAGGTCGCTGCGCTTCGTGACGCGGGTGCGACGATCGGCGAGGGCGTCGACCTCGGCGAAGGCTCGCTCGTCGTCGCGCCACGCATCGTGATCGAGGACGGCGTGCGACTCGGCCCGCGTGCCACGGTCGTGTGCGAGGAGGTCGTGGCGATCGGCGAGCTCTCGCAGTTCGGCGCGGATCTCGAGCTGCGCTGTCGGCGCGCGTTTCTCGGCGCTGGCATCTGGGCCGGCCGCTCCGTCCGGATCGGGGGCGGCGGCCATCGCGATCCTTGGGCAACGCTGACGATCGGCGATCTCGCCTTCGTCGGCGACGAGGCGTTCGTCAACGTGTGCCGACCCGTGCTCATCGGCCGGGAGGTCTTCCTGACGATGCGCTCTCTCATCGTCACGCACAACATCGGCCACTCCGTCCTCGCAGGCTTCGAGAACCGCTTCGCGCCGGTCGTGCTCGAGGATCGCTCGCAAGTCGGTCTCGGCGCCGTGCTCTACGCAGGCGCGCGCGTCGGACGGGAGGCGATCGTCGCGTCGAACTCGTACGTCGTAGGCGAGATCCCCGCCGGATCGTTCGCGATCGGCGTTCCGGCGAAGGCGACGGGCAGCTCGAGCCACAAGCTCTCCGACGCGCGCCGCGAGGAGCTCGCGCGGCGGTTCGTCGACGACCTGCACGAGCTCTTCGCGCTCCGTGGACACCAGGTGTCGACGATCGAAAACGACACATTCGAGATCGACGGCACCACGGTCGCGTTCGTCCGGAGCTACCGCGGCGGCCTGGATGCGCCGGCGGTCGTGCTCACGCTCGAGGTGAAGGGCGACGTACCGGACGGTGTCGCGGCGATCGACCTCCTGGCTCGTCGGGTCCATGGCACCGGAGGCGTCGTGCTCGACTCCGTCCGCGAGTTCTGTCGCAAGCGCGGGATCAAGCTCGAGCCCGGACCGTGGAGCTACTCGGGCGGGCTGATCTGAGGGATCGCCGGCTGCGGAACGCTCGGCAGTGAGGCGAGCAGGGCCCGCACGACTCGCTCGTCTCCGGTGGTCGACACCGCGCTGTCATCCCGGTCGACCAAGAGTCGGTAGAAGCCGGCCGCGTCGCCGACCACGAGTGCCTCGGGATCCTCGATTGAGGTCGCGACGACCTCCCCGTCCACGAGCGCCGCACGCTCGTCGCCGATCCGGAACTCGACCCGGCCCGAGGTGCATGTCGCCGGGACGGCGATGCGCAGCGCTCCCGGGAGCCACCCCGGCTCGAGGTCGTCGAGCGACGTCGGCGGCCCGAGCGAACGGGCGCCCCAGTGCGCGAGCACGTGCAGCACCTCGCGGAGGCCCTGGCCGTACTCCGTCAGCTCGTACACCCACGAGGCCGCCGGAGGATCGAGTTGCCGCCGACACACGATGTCGCCCTGCTCGAGCGCCTTGAGGCGGGCCGCGAGAATGTTCGTCCCACACCCGTCGAGACGGGCGTGCAGATCGGAGTAGCGAAGGGCGCCCTCTTCGAGGAGCTCGCGGACGACGAGCAGCGACCAGCGCTCGCCCACGAGATCGAGTGCGTGCGCGATGGGGCAGTACTGGTCGTAGCGCCTGGTCACGACCGGAGTGTAGCGGCTTCACTTCGCACTTAAAAGTTAGTACTTGCGAAATGAAAGTAAGTTCGTGTAGCCTTCCGCGCTCACTCGCCAGCAACGCGCACGCCTCAACGGGGGTTCGGAAAATGGTTAGCTCGGAAGGCAAGAAATGGTTCGCACTCGCGCTCGTCCTCGCGGTGCAGTTCATGACCATCCTCGACATCGCGATCGTCAACGTCGCGCTGCCGTCGATTCAGGTCGACCTCGGGTTCTCGCAGGAGAACCTCCAGTGGGTCATCAGCGCCTACGCGCTCGTCTTCGGCGGGTTCCTGCTGCTCGGCGGACGCTCGGCCGACCTGCTCGGGCGCCGGCGCATCTTCATGGCCGGAACCCTGATCTTCACGATCGGCTCGCTGCTGTGCGGGCTCGCGTGGAGCGAGACCTCGCTCATCGCGTTCCGCGCGCTGCAGGGACTCGGCGCCGCAACGATCACCCCCGCCGCGCTTTCCATCCTCGTCGCGATGTTCGCGGAAGGTCGAGAGCGCAACATCGCCCTCGGTGCCTGGGGCGCCGTCGGCGGGGTCGGCGCCGCAGCAGGCGTGCTCTTCGGCGGGATCCTCGTCGACTTCCTCTCGTGGGAGTGGATCTTCTTCGTGAACGTCCCGGTCGGCATCGCCGCGTTGATCCTCGCTCCGATGCTGCTCGCGGAGAGCCTGGACAAGCACGGACAGGGCTTCGACGCGCTCGGTGCGATTCTCGTCACCTCGGGGCTTTCGACGCTCGTGCTCGGGATCACCCAGGGGTATGGCTGGGGCTGGGGCTCGGGACGAACGATCGGCGTCTTTGCCGCGTCCGCGGTGCTGCTCGCCGCGTTCGTCGGCTGGGAGAGACGCGTGAAGGATCCGCTCGTCCCCTTCTCGATCTTCCGGCTGCAGACGCTGACGGCCGCGAACATCGTGGGCTTCATCCTCGGGACGGCGCTCTTCGCGATGTTCCTGATCCTCACGCTGTACATGCAGCAGGTCCTCGACCTGAGCCCGCTCGAGACGGGCCTCGGCTACCTGGCGGTCGCCGGGACCGCGATCATCTGGGCGAACGTTGCTGCTGCGGCGGTGACGCGTGTCGGCGTGAAGCCCGCGCTCGTCTTCGGCATGTCGCTGATGACGGTCGGGCTCCTGTACTTCACGCAGGTCTCGGTCGACGGCTCCTACTGGTCCGATCTCTTCCCGGGCTTCCTCATCATCGGGCTCGGGATGCCGTTCGCGTTCGTGCCGATCACCATTGCGGCCGTCGCCGGGACGCAGCCGCAGGAGGCCGGACTCGCCTCCGGGCTCATCAACACGTCGCAGCAGATCGGAGGAGCAGTCGGCATCGCGGTCCTCTCGACCATTGCCGTCTCGACTACGACGGACGACATCGCGCTGGGCGTCGCGCAGCCGGTGGCTCTGACCAGCGGCTTCCAGGCCGCGTTCTGGGCCGGTGCCGCGATCTCGTTCGTCGGTGTGCTCGTCTCGTTGTTCCTCGTCCGCGGGCGTGACCTTCAGCACCAGGAGGCCGTGCTCGCCGAGCCGGTGCTGGAACCGGCGGGGTAACAGCCGCGGATCGAGCGGCGGAGGAAGCACCTAGCACCAAGGCCGTCCAAGTTCGTATCGCACTGGCGCGCGGCTCGAGCCGCGCGCCATGCGTGTTTCGACCAGCCGGTTTCGGGCTACATTCGAGGACGATGCGTTTTCGCAAGGACGCGAAGCTCGACCCCTCGCAGGTCGAGGACTACCGCGGCCGGCGAACGGGCGGTGGGATTCCCGGTGGGATGGGTGGAATGCTCGGTGGAGGAGGCGGGCTCATCGCGATCGTCGTTCTGCTCGCATTCCTCTTCCTCGGTGGAGGCGGCGGGCTCGGCGACCTGGGATCGCTCGCGGGTCAGACGGTCGGGCCGACGGGCCAGCCCTCGGGGGAGCTCGCGCAGGAGTGCCAGACCGGCGCTGACGCGAACGAGCGCGACGACTGCCGCATCGTCGCGGTCATCAACAGCGTCCAGACCTACTGGAACCGCGCGTTTCGTGGTTACGAGCCGACCCGGACGCGCTTCTTCGAGGGCGGCATTCAGACAGGCTGCGGCGCCGCGTCGTCAGCGACCGGGCCCTTCTACTGCCCAGCCGACCGCTTCGTCTACATCGACCTCGGCTTCTTCGACCAGCTGCAGTCACAGCTCGGCGCCCGAGGCGGGCCGCTGGCCGAGGCGTACATCCTTGCCCACGAGTACGGTCACCACGTGCAGAACCTGACCGGCGTGCTGCGCAGCGCCGATCGCGACACGGGGCCGCAGGGCGGCCAGGTGCGCGTCGAGCTCCAGGCGGACTGCTACGCCGGCTTGTGGGTCGGCAACGCGCTGGACACCGGCTTCATCGAGGAGCTCACGCGACAGGATGTCGCCGACGCGCTCGATGCCGCGGCTGCCGTGGGCGACGACCGAATCCAGGAACGGACGCAGGGTCGCGTGATCCCCGAGTCGTGGACGCACGGCTCTGCGGAGCAGCGCCAGAGCTGGTTCGTGCGCGGCATCGAAGGCTCCGGCCCGCAGAGCTGCGACACCTTCAAGGGCCGCGTCTAACCGGTCGCGGGTTCGTCGGGCGGCGGAGGTGATCGAACAGCCTCCTCGCGCCCTTGCTGCGCCGCTCGCTGCGCCTTCGAGCGCGCGCGGTCGCGCGACACCATGAGGTAGGCGATGAATCCCACGAGGAGCCCGGCGACGATCGCGCCCGCGAGCGTTCCGCCGCGAAACGCGGGAGCCTCGACGTCGAGGATGCGATCGCCCGCGTGCGCAGCGTTCCCCTGCCCGACCACGATGCTCAGCGTCATCAGATTCGGCAGCGCGAGCACGATGCCGATCGCAAGCGCCGCTGCGACCGTCTTCCACGTGGTGCGCCAGCGGAGGATCAGCAGGATCGCCATGATCGGCAGGAACGCGAAGACGAACCCGTAGACGATGCCGAGCGTCGTCCCCTGCGTGATGCTTCCGTCGACCTGGTCGCCGATGCGATGGGCCCACCAGCGCGGAATCGTCGCCGATCCGATGATCATCGCGAGGACGAAGACGGCCAGGATTCCACCGATCCAGAGAGCGCGGCGGCCCCAGTCGGGGCGCGGCTCGACCTCCCTCGCCGCGCGCTCGTCGGTCTCGGTCACGAGCTCGACCCGGCGGCCTTACCTACGCGCCCATTCCCGCGAGCCGGGAGAATAGGTCGTCGAGGTCGCTCTCGGCCGCTCATCGTGTCTCTCCTCCATCGCACCTCGTGTGTCGGGCGAGGATAGGCGATCCGTCCCTTCCAGTCGCACGTCGCGCCGCCGGCGTAGGCGTCCTAGACTCGTCGGAGTCCAGCGCAAAGGGAAGGAGTCTCACGATGTCGGTAGCCAAGATCGTGGAGGTGTCCGCCAGCTCGCCCACGAGCTTCGAGGACGCCGTCAAGACCGGGATCGAGAAAGCGAGCGAGAGCCTTCGCAACATCAAGGGGGCATGGGTCTCCGAGGAGAAGGTCGACGTCGAGAACGGAAAGGTCGTGGCGTTCCGCGTCACGCTCCGGATCTCGTTCGTGCTCGAATAGCCGGCTCGCCGAGCGGGGTCGGAAAGCGTCCGGCCCCGCTGCGAAAGGTCTCACTCGAAGATGGAGTCGGATCGCACGCCTCGGTTTTCGTCATAGTTGTCGCCCAGTGAGCCCGGGTTCGGAAACGCTCGTACGCGCGGAGATCGCTGCCTGATGCCGATCGGGAAGGAGCCGATCCGCGCCGTGAGCGGCATCTCGCAGGCGTATCCGGACAGAGTGGAGGTCAGGGGGCGCGACCTCACTGGCGACCTCATGGGCCGCCTGACCTTCACGGAGTACTTCCACCTCCTGCTGACGGGACGCGAGCCGACGGGAAACCAGCTCTTCTTCCTCGATCTCCTGCTCGTCGCGATCGCGGAGCACGGGATGATGCCGACCAGCGTTGCGGCGCGCATGACGCTCGCGGCCGACCCGACCGCGCTGCAGGGTGCGGTCGCGGCGGGCATCCTCGGAGCCGGCCCCGTCGTGCTCGGGACGTCGGAGGAGTGTGCACGGCTGCTCTCGGAGCTCGCTGCGACGGGACGCGACCCGGCCGAGGCGGTCGAGGAGCTGCGTACTACGGGAGAGAAGGTGCCCGGCTTCGGTCACCCGGTCCACCGGCCGGTCGATCCGCGGGCGGAGCGCATTCTGGAGCTCGCGGACGAACGGGGCGTCAGTGGGAGGCATGTCTCGCTCGCGCGCAGCTTGGCGGTCACCGTGCAGGACGCGTGGGGCAAGCCGCTCCCGATGAACGTCTCGCTGCCGATCGCCGCCGTGCTGCTCGACCTCGGCTACCCCGTGTCGATCGTCAAGGCGATCCCGATCCTGGCGCGCACGGCCGGCCTCCTCGCACATCTCGCCGAGGAGCAGGAGAACCCGCTCGGCTTCTACCTCGCCGGGAAGGCCGAGGAGGCCGTCGAGTACGAGGCGCCGCGCGATTGATGCTCGAGCCCGAGGTCGAGTCCCGCTCCTGGGACGAGCAGCTCGCCCTCGATGACGCGAGCTATCGCTCGCAGCTCGTGTACCTCCGCGAGAGCTCGCCGTTCTACCGGGAGCGGCTTCCGGCCCGTGCGGAGGGCGGCCTCGATGACATCGGCGCGCTTCCGCTCACCGAGAAGACCGAGCTCAAGGCGACGACGACGCCGGAGAATCCGATCGGCGCGCACCTCTGCGTCGAGCGCGGCAAGATCGCGCGCATCTACTCGACGAGCGGCACGACCGGGACGCCGAGCTACATCCCCCTCACGGCACGCGATCTCGACGACTGGATCACCGGCTCGGCCCGGAGCTATGCGGCGTCCGGGGTGCGTGCGGGACAGCGGATCGTCTCGACGTACAACGCAGGCCCGTTCGTGGCGGGTGCGGCGCTCGCGTCGTTCGACCGCATCGGCATGTGCCACATCCCCGTCGGGACAGGGAATACGGAACGCCTTCTGCTCGCCATCGAGCTCCTGCAGCCCGAAGCCGCTGTGCTGACGCCGTCGTACGCGGCGCACCTGGTGGAGGTGGCCGCCGAAGGCGGCGTCGACCTACGCGGCTCGAGCGTCGAGCGCGTCCTCGTCGCGGGGGAGCCCGGCGGGGGCGAGCCCGCGCTGCGGGCGAAGCTCGAGGAGGGCTGGGGCGCACGCGTGACCGAGGCGATGGGCATCGGCGACATCGGGATCTCCCTCTGGGGCGAGTGCGAGGAGCAGGACGGGATGCACCTCGGTGCGCGCGGCTTCGTCCATCCGGAGCTCATCGATCCCGGCACGGGACAGAAGCTGCCGCTCGAAGACGGCGCGTCGGGCGAGCTCGTGCTCACGCATCTCCGTCACCAGGCGGCGCCTCTGCTGCGCTTCCGGACGCGCGACCATGTGGTCGCGCGGATGGGGGTGTGCGCGTGCGGACGGACGGGACCGCGCGTCCGCTGCGTGGGGCGCACCGACGACATGCTCATCGTCCGGGGCGTCAACCTCTTCCCGACGGCCGTCCGTGAGGTCGTCGGCGGGTTCGAGCCGCGCGTGAGCGGGGACATCCGCGTGCGGCCGCAG
>DATKBJ010000120.1:0-12986 GCA_035514135.1 Gaiellaceae bacterium
CGGCTCGAGGAGGCGCTCGGCCGCGAGGTGGAGGCCTACGCCTACGTCAAGGGCTCGCGCGCGGACTTCCGCGTCGAGCATGCCAGCCTCGTGCAGCAGGCGGGGTACAAGCTTGCGTTCACCGCGGTCTCCGGGGCGAACAGCCCGGAGAGCGACCGCTACCAACTCCTGCGCTACAACGTCGAGCCGTACCCCGGCCGGACGTTCGAGCTCGTCCTCGCGGGGGCGTGCGACGCCTTGTCGATCAAGGACACGGTTGCCGGGACGCACGCGCGACGGCGTCTCACGCGTCTGCTCGGGATCGCCACGCGGTGAGCATCGAGGTCGTCCGCTACACGCCCGAGTGGCGCGCGTCGCTCGTGGCCCTTCTCGCACGGGTCGGGACGACCCAGCTGACGGACGAGGAGTTCACGTGGTGGTTCGACCGGAACCCGGGTGGCGAGGGGATCGTCTCGCTCGCGGTCGACGGGGACGAGGTCGTCGGCGTCGCCGCGATGAGCTTCTTCTCGACACAGTTGAACGGGGTCGACACGCGGCTCGCCATCCCGGTGAACGTCGCGACGGACGCGCGTTATCGGGGTCAGGGCGTCTTCTCGACGCTCGAGGAGCAGAACGAGACTGCCGCCGCCGAGGCTGGGTCGCCGCTCACCGTCACGTTCCCGAACGCGAAGTCGTATCCGATCTTCATCCGGCGCCTCGGCTGGGTCGACTTACCCCGCCTGCGGCTGTGGGCACGGCCGCTGCGCGCCTCCGGCGTCGTGCGCTACGCGCTCGGGCGTGCCGGGGAGCACGGTGGCATGCGCGCGCCTTCGGATGATGCGCGCACCCTGCACGGCCTCCAGGTGCGACCGGTCGATCGGTTCGGCACGGACATGGACGCTCTCGGCGGCCGCGCCGCGGCCGGGTACGGCAACCACTTCACGCGCGGCGCTGCCTACTTCAACTGGCGCTACCTCGACTCGCCTCGCGACTATCGCTGCTTCGGTGCGTACCGGGCAGAGCAGCTCGCAGGCGTCGCCGTCGTCGGCCACACGTTCAAGCACGGCGTCTCGGCCGGGTTCCTCGCGGATCTCGTTGCGGAGGCCGGGGACGGCAACGCGGTGCGCGCGCTCGTTGCCCGTGCTCTGTGGGAGGTGAAGGGCGGCGCCGACGCGCTCGTGCTGCTTCCGCCGCGTGCGCCGACCCAGCGTCGGGCGCTCGTCCGGGCAGGCTTCGCGCCGACGAACAAGAAGCTCCGCTTCATCGGCAAGCCGCTTCGCGATGGCGTCCACATCGACGGGGGCGCAGACGCGTGGCACTTCACCCTCGGCGACTTCGACTTCTTCTAGTGGCCAAGGTCGTATTCATCACACAGCAGGTCGATCCGCGCCATCCGGCGCTCGCGGCCACCGTTCCGAAGATCCGCGCGCTCGCGGCGCTCGTCGACGAGGTGGTGGTCATCGCGGACGGCGCCGTTCCGGAGACCCTCCCAGAGAACTGCCGCGTCCGAACCTTCCGCGCCGGGCACAAGGTTCTCCGCGGTGCCCGCTTCGAGACGGCGCTCGCGCGCGAGCTCGGTGGTCTCCGTGGGGGCGCGGTCGTGGCGCACATGTGCCCGATCTACGCGGTCCTCGCCGCGCCGCTCGTCCGGCCTCTGCAGGTACCGCTCGTCCTCTGGTTCACGCACTGGCGCGCGAGCGATCTGCTCCGCTGGGCCGAGCGCTCCTCGACAGCGGTGACGAGCGTGGACGATCGCTCGTTCCCCTTCCGTTCCAAGAAGCTCCGGGCGATCGGGCACGGGATCGACCTCGACGACTTCCCCTGCGCAGCGCCGCGCGAGGGCGCGGGAACCAAGCTGATCGCGCTCGGTCGCTACTCGACGGCAAAGGGTCTCGACGTGGCGATCGCTGCGGTGCCTCTCGCAGGCGACGACGTGGAGCTCGCGATCCACGGTCCGGCGCTCTCGGACGACGAGCGCGCGCATCGCATCGAGCTCGAGCAGCTCGTCGCGGAGCTCGGCCTCGAGGTGCGCGTCACCGTCGGCGACGCCGTCCCGCGCGGGGAGATTCCGGCGCTCCTCGCCGTGCACGACGCGCTCGTGAACAACATGCGAGCGGGCGCGCCCGACAAGGTCGTCTACGAGGCGGCGGCGTCCTGTCTCCCGGTGCTCGCGTCCAACCCGGTCTTCGACGAGCTCCTCGACCCGGAGCAGCGGTTCACGCGCTGGGATCCGAGCGCGCTGGCCGAGCGCATCCGCGCTCTGGCTGCGCTCGATCGCGCCGAGCGTGCGGCGATCGGGCATCGCCTGCGGGAGCGCGTCGCCGAGAGCCACTCGGTGCAGTCGTGGGCGCGTGGCATCCTCGACGCGGCGGGGATCGCGTGAGGGACGGCGTCGTACTCCACACCCAGAAGGTCGCGGGGATCTCGGGCTCGGAGGCACACCTGCTCCAGCTGCTGCCCGATCTCCGCGCGCGTGGCTGGGACGTCCGGTTCCTCATGCTCCACGAGGACGAGCCCGGCGCGTGGGAGTTCGCCGATGCGCTTCGCGCACGCGGCGTGCCTCTCGACGACATCGCACTTCGCGCGGACGTCGATCCGTTCGCCTTTGGTGAGGTCACCGCGTACCTCGGACGCGTCCGCCCGCGGATCCTCCACACGCACCTCGTGCACTCCGACGTCTACGGCCAGCTCGCGGGATCGCTCACGCGGGTGCCGCTGCGGCTCTCGACGAAGCACGGCTTCAACGAGTTCCGCGAGGGCCGCTGGTTCGGGTTCGCCGACCGCTCCGTCGGCTCGCTCGCGCACGTCCACATCGCGATCTCGCAGGGTCTCGCGCAGTACCTCGCCGAGACCGAGGGTTTCGTGGAGGAGGACTTCGAGATCGTCCACTACGGCATAGCGGCGAACGGCGTCGCCGAGCCGTATCAGGGAGCGGAGGCCAGGCTGCTCTGCATCGGCCGGCTCATCCCGATCAAGGGTCACCTCGTGCTTCTGCGCGCGCTTGCGCAGGCCCGCGCGCGGGTTCCGGGAGTCACGCTCGACGTCGCCGGCCGCGGGCCACTCGAGCCCGCGCTCAGGGCCTACGTCCGCGAACTCGGCCTGGAAGACGCGGTGAGGTTCCTCGGCTTCGTCTCGCCGGTGCAGAAGGCGATCGAGGACGCCGGGATCGTCGTCGTCCCGTCGCTGGGCGAGGGCTTCGGGATGGTGGCTCTCGAAGCGATGGAACGCGCGCGGCCGGTGATCGCGAGCGCAGTCGGCGGTCTGCCCGAGATCGTGTCGGACGGAGAAGCAGGCATCGTCGTTCCGCCTGCCGACGCCGAGGCGCTGGCCGACGCGATCGTCGCCCTCGCGAGCGATCTCCCGCGGGCGGCGGCGATGGGCGCTGCCGGCAGAGAGCGTGCTCTCTCGGAGTTCACTCCCGAGCGGTGTGTCGAGCGGGTCGAGACGCTCTACGCGCGCGAGCTCGCTCCAAGCCCCACGTGAGCGCGAACGCCGCGAGCAGCGCCAGCAGGAAGTCCCAGGGCACGCGGTACCGCGCGGTGCCGGCGAAGACCATCGCGGCGAGCGTGTTGTAGCCGAGCAGCACTGCGGCCAACGCGGCGAAGTGCGCCGGCGCGATGAAGAAGCCGAAGAGCGCCAGCGCGAAGATGACAATCACGAAGGCCGGCTCGACCGTCTGGCGCGCGAGCCTGGCGGCCCCGCTCCCGCTCTCGTCCGACTCCTGCGGGATCGGGCTCCACAGCATCCGCGTCGCCTGGAGCGCGAGCAGCCCCTTCTCCCCCGGTTCCTCGCGCCAGAAGTCGAGCACCTCGTCGCGGTAGAGCCGCATCTGCGCGCACTCGTCCACCTCGGTCGGCTGCCCGGCCAGCGTCAGGTCTGCGGCGAGCTCCGGCCAGGGCGGCGCTCCGCGAAGCTCGGGAACGTCGTCGATCCAGCCGCCGTCGTCGAGGATCGCTCTCGTGTTCGGGTTGTTCGCCTTCCACAGCGCCCGCGCGTCGGTCGTGATCGCGTAGCAGCCGACCTGCACCTTGTTGCGGGCGACCCACGGCGCGACGACGAGCGCCGCCAGGCCGAGCAGGAGGGCGAAGGCGGTGAGCGTCCGCGAGAAGGGGACGATCCGCCAGGCGACGTAGACAGCGAGCGCGAGCGGCAGGAGGATAAGCCGCGCGTTGCCGAGGATCGCGACGCCCGCGACGGCGCCCGTGAGCGCGGCGTAGGGGAGCGATCGCCTCTCGTACGCGACGAGTGCGCACAGCGCGAGCACGGCGAGGACGAGCCCGTCGAGCACCTCGCGGTTGAGGTGGACGTCGTGCCAGACGACGTACGGGTGGAGCGTCGTGATCAGCGCAGCGACGAGCCCGACCCCGACCGACCGCAGCCTCGTTCCGATCTCGAGGACGACCAGCGCCGTCGCCACCGCGACTGCGACCTGCGCGATCCCGACGACGAGCCACTCCCGGCCGAAGGGGAAGTAGAGCGCGGCGAGGAGCCAGCCGTAGAGCGGCTGGGTGTACGCCGACGGCACGTCCGCGAGGAAGCCGAAGGTGGCGTGGTCGACGAGCGTCGTTGCGAAGCGGTCGCTCTTGTCGACGAACTCCTCGAGGATCGTCTCGCGCTCGCGCATGAGCACGAGGAGTCGCGGAAGCGCCGCTGCGACCACGACGAGGACGGCTGCCGTCGATCGCTTCATCTAGGGTCGACCTCGATGGGCGCCACGTCGCGGGAACGGTACGCGGTCGTGTCCTGCCACGTTGAGCGACCACTCGTCAACGCGGTGTGGCGCCGGTTCGTCGCCATCCAGGACGCGCGGCCGGGCGGTTTTGTCATCGCCGCGCTCATGCGGCCGGCCGATCCGGCGTTCGGCGAGGACGAGACTCTCTGGCTCGCACGGGCGCGAGAGGCCGCGGCGCGTGGGCCGCTCGGACACCACACTCACTGGACAGCTCCGGATCACGCGCGCCCGACAACGCTTGTAACCGATCGTTACAAGGCGCCTGGGGGGCGCGTACGGGACGAGTCCGGGTGGATACGGCGTTCGGGGCTGGAGGCGACGCTCTTCTGCGGTGGTGGCTGGTACACGGACGTCGAGGTGGCCGAGGCATGTGCCGAGCACGGGTACGTCGACTGTACGGCGCGCGCGACCCGGCCACCGTACCTCCCTCCGGGAGAGCGGTGGGCGTCGCTCACCGGCCCTGCCACAGTGGAGCTCCCGTCCGGGCGCGAGCTGCTGGCGATTCCTACGACCTACTCGCTGGGCGATCTCCTCCGGGCATGCACGCGCCGCGATCTGCCCGACGTCGTGCACGTGTACTTCCACGACACGGACCTCCTACACGCGCGACGGCGCGCGATGTTGCACGTCGGTTTGGCGGTGCTCGCCAAGCGCTCGCGGCCGACCGACCTCGACGCGCTCGCCGCCTGGGGGCTGCCCGATCCGCCTCGCGTGGCTTGGGACGACGTAGCCCGGCTCTAAGCTTCCACGACATGTCCGGCAAGGTCGCTCCGCCGGCGGAGACGTCGCGTCCTGCTCCCACGCAGGCGGTCACGGATCGTGACGTCCGCGCCTCACGCCTCTACGTGCTCACGCGCGGGCCGATCGTGTCGCTCGTCCGGCGGGCGCTCTCTATCGCCGCACTCGTCGTCCTCGATGTCATCGGTCTCGCGCTCGGGATCTACCTCGCGCTTGTCGTCCGCCAGGTCGTCGCGGGAGACGGGGACATACTCTGGGGCCTGTTGTGGCGCGAGGGCCCGGCCGAGTGGCTGAAGTTCGCCGCTCCGATCACGATCCTCGTGTTCGCCCAGGCCGGCCTCTACCGTCAACGCGAGCTGAGGCCCGGCGCCGGACGTATCCTCGCGTGCCTCATCGTCGTCGCTCTCATCGTCCTCGCCTTCGGGCTGGGCACCGGGTACGACTTCTCGACCTCGGGTCTGATCCCGACGTCGGTCGTTGTCTGCGCGGTCGCGATCGGTCTCCTGCGTGCCGCGTACGAGTCGGCGTCGCTCGAGGTCATGCGGGCGGCCGGTGTCAGCAGGCGAGTCGTGCTCGTCGGCGCCGGCGAGAGCCTCACACGCCTCAAGAGCTCGCTCGAGGCAGCGCGCGGCGGCTTGAGCTACGAGTTCGTCGGTGTGGTCGCGCCCGAGGCGGTACCGGGCCTGCGGCTTCTCGGGTCGCGTACCGAGCTCTCGCTCGTGCTCGACCGGGTGAAGCCGGACGAGGTGATTCTCACCGAGGCGGACTTCGACGAGCGGACCGTGCTCGAGGTCGTCGAGCAGGCGCACCGCCAGGGAGTCAGGGTGCGGCTCGCCCCCGACACGACGGAGCTCCTCGTGCAGCGCGGGGAGTACGTCCCCGGCCAGGGAGCGCCGCTCTTCGAGCTCCGCCCGCCCGTTCTCACCGGGTGGGAGTGGGCGGTCAAGCGTGGCTTCGACCTCGTCGTCAGCGGGCTCGTCGTCATCCTCGGGCTCCCGCTGTGGGCGCTGATCGCGCTCGCGATCAAGCTCGACTCGCGCGGCCCCATCTTCTTCGTCGATCGCCGCATCGGCGTCGGCGAGCGGGAGTTCGGCATGTTGAAGTTCCGCACGATGGTCGCCGACGCCGCGACGCGGCAACCCGAGCTCGAACCGGAGAACGAAGCCGAAGGCGCCCTCTTCAAGATCCGCGATGACCCACGCGTCACCCGCATCGGCCGGTTTCTCCGTCGCTTCTCGCTCGACGAGATCCCGCAGGTCGGCAATGTCTTGAAGGGCGAGATGAGCCTCGTCGGGCCCCGCCCCCTGCCGCTCCGCGACTACCAGCTGCTCGCGGATTGGCACCGGCGCCGCTACGGCGTGCTGCCGGGGATGACGGGCCTCTGGCAGATCTCGGGACGCTCCGGGCTCTCCTTCGACGACCTCGTGCGGCTCGACTTCACGTACATCGAGAACTGGTCGATCTGGCTGGACATCTCGATCATCGTCAAGACGATCCCCGCAGTGATCACGCGTCGGGGCGCGTACTGATGCGAACCCCGAAGATCCTCGCCGCCGCCTCGGCGATCGACCTCGACTTCCGCTACGGCTGCACTCCGGCCTGGTGGCAGCTCTGGAAGGGGATGTACGAGGCCGGCGTCGATCTCGTCGTCACGCCGTACCGCGGCCGCCCCGTCGAATCGCCCTGGTGGCGCACCGCGCCGAACCCGACATACCGCGAGGGCGAGGCGTACCAGGCGGTGCGCAACGTGCTCGCGCGCGTCAAGGGAGACAGCTACCTGCGGCGCGCCGAGGCGAGCCCCGACGAATCGGCGCTCGACAAGCTCACGCGGGAGTCGATCTCGCGCTGGGTGACTCCGCGCTGGAAGCGTCATCTCGAACAGCTGGTCGAGGCAGAGAAGCCCGACGCGGTGATCGTCTTCACGATCCCGATGGCGCACCTCCGTGGCATTCCGGAGTCGCTGCGGCAGCGCTACGGCATCCCGATTGTCTTCTACGACGGCGACGTTCCGATGAGCCTCCCCGAGTACGGGGGCATGGACACCGGGTTCAACCCGTACCACGGTGCGGATCCGTGGGAGTACGACCTGATCCTCTCGAACTCCGAGGGCGGGACTGGGCGGCTGCTCGAGCTCGGAGCGCGCCGCGCCGAGGCGCTGTACTGGGGTGCCGATCCCGAGTTCTTCGCGCCGCAGCCGGTCGCTAAGGACGTCGACGTCTTCTTCTACGGGTACGGGGACAAGTTCCGGCGCGACTGGATGAAGACGATGGTCGGCGAGCCGTCGCGCCTCGCACCCGACCTCGACTTCGGCCTCGGCGGGCTCGACTTCCAGGGTGATACCGGGGACGCGCGCCTTCTCGGCGACATCCCCTTCAACGTCTTCGCGCGCGCGATCTCCGCGGCGCGCGTGAGCCTCAACATCACCCGCAGGCCGCACGCCACGGTCCCCGGCTCGTCCACCGCGCGTCCGTTCGAGCTCGCCGCGGCCGGGGCAGCGATCGTGTCCAACCCGCACGAGGGGATCGAGCGTTGGTTCGAGCCCGGCCGGGAGCTCGTCGTCGTCGAGAGCGCCGAGGAGGCGGTCGCCGCGTACTGCGAGCTCGTCGCGGATCCGGGACAGGCCGAGGAGATGGGACGGCGCGCCCGCGAGCGCGTGCTCGACGAGCACACGTACGCGCATCGCGCGCGCAGGCTGCTCGAGATCGTCGGGCTCGAAGCCGGGGTGGCCGCATGAGGGATCGGCGGCTCGTCGCCGTCGTCCCCGCGTGGAACGAGGAAGGCGCGATCGGGCAGGTGGTCGACGAGATCAGAGCATTCGACCCCCAGGCCACGGTGGTCGTGGTGGACGACGCGTCGAGCGACGCGACGGCGGACGTCGCCGAGGCACACGGGGCGACCGTGCTGCGGCTCCTCTTCAACGTCGGCATCGGAGGAGCAGTGCAGACCGGGCTCAGGTACGCGCGCGACGAGGGCTACGAGATCGCTGTCCGCCTCGACGGAGACGGTCAGCACGACGCCTCCGAGCTCGGGAAGCTCCTCGGTCCTATCGATGCGGGCACCGCGAGTCTCGTGATTGGCTCGCGCTTCGTCGACCGCGGCGGCGGGTACCGGCCGCCTTTCGCGCGACGCATGGGCATCCGCGTCTTCGCCTGGACCGTCTCGCTGCTCGGCGGCCAGCGCGTGACCGACACGACCTCGGGCTTCGTCGCGCTGAACCGGCAGGGCATCGAGCTGTTCGCGCTCGAGTATCCGCACGACTACCCGGAGGTCGAGGCGACGCTCGTCGCCCTGCGCAGCGGGTTGCGGCTCGAGCAGGTGCAGGTGGACATGCGCGAGCGCCAGGCGGGCACCTCGTCGATCACGTTCGTCCGCTCGCTCTACTACATCGTCAAGGTCATGCTGGCCCTGCTCGTCGCGAGCCTTCGGCGCTATCCCCGAGTGGAGCCTGCCGCGTGACGCCGGTCCGCGCGTCCGTCGCCGGCGCGATCGCGTCGATCATCCTGATCCTGGTGGTCGTCGAGCTCGTTCGCGGCCGCCGGCTGAAAGAGCGCTATGCGCTCCTGTGGCTCGCGACGGGAGCCGTGCTGCTCGTGCTGTCGGTCTGGCGCGACGGGCTCAACACGATGGCGGCGTGGTTTGGTGTGACCGGCTACCCGCCGGCCGTGCTCTTCGCCGTCGCCACGCTCTTCATCTTCCTCGTGCTCCTCCATTACTCGACGGTGATCTCGCGGCTGACCGACGAGAACGTGGACCTCGCGCAGCGGATCGCGCTCCTCGAGGAGCGGCTCAGCCGGCCGGAGCGACAGCAGGCCGACTGAACGTGAAGACGTCCCCGAACGCTGGGTCGTCCACCCAGTTCGCCCCGACGCCAATGCGGTACGTCGCGCCGGCGGGGGCTTCGGCGTCGATGTACTCGAGCTCCCGCGTGTCCGCGATCGGCACCCCACCTCGCAGGTAGCAGGACTGCGCCGGGTGGCCGTCCGTGTTCTCGCACTTGGTGTCGTCGCCGGCGGCGCGGTAGACGCGGTAGAAGACGTTCGCTCGGCTCACGGGGTCATCCCAGGTGAGCCGCGTGCCCTCCGCGCTCGACTCCACGCGCAGGTTCACGCTCGCGTCGACCGAGGTGAGGATGAAGTTGCCCCCGTCGTCCTGCGTGAGGGCGAGCTCCGGCTCCTCGAGCGGCGACGAGGCGGCGATGACCGTGGCCGGCACGAGGAGCGAGAGCACCGCGGCGGCGACGATCCACCGGGGCGCGACGGTGCGCGGAGTCGGCGCCCGCAGGCGCTCGCCGAGGCGACGTGCGAGCGTTGGGACGAGGAGCGGGATCGAGGCGAAGAGCAGAAGGTAGGCAGGCCACGCGGGCATGAGCAGGCGCCAGAACGAGCCAGACTCGATCGTCGCGCGCGGCGAGAAGCCCTTCACGACGAGGAAGGCCGCCAGCCAGCCGAGGAGCAGCGCGGCCACGGGCCAGCGACGCACACGGAGCACCGCGACGAGCCCTGCGACCGGTAGCCACTGCGCCACGCGCGCGCTCCAGAAGAACTCGCGCAGCTCGTCCATCTGCGACAGCCAGTGGTCGAAGTTGATCTCGAGGTAGCGGTCGAGGTCGACCGAGATCGCGAGCGTCGAGCCGGCGGCGACGCGAACCTCCTCGAGCGAGAGGACGGGGACTCCGCCGAGGCCCCTGTCCTTCCAGTAGGCGAGGACAAGGAGCGACGGCACGATCGCGAGCCCGAACACCACGCCCTCGCGCCAGCGCCGCGCGACGAGGTAGGCGAGTGCCGCGCCCACGCCGAGCAGGAGGTTCGGCGGCTTCATGGCGCCGGCTGCACCCAGCAGCAAGCCCGCGAGGAGGGCATCCGCGACGCGCGCTGCGTCGACCGATCGGACGACGAAGACGGCCGCCGCGAGGCAGAGCACCATCGAGGGGTAATCCGACATCGCCGTCAGCCCCAGCGCCTGGGGGAGGAACTGCTCGCCGAATCGCTCCTGGTAGCGGTCGACGAACAGCGGGATCGCCGCGAACGGCGTTATCACCCACAGGAACGACGCCCAGTAGCCGAGGAGCCGTCCGCCGATTCGGCACGCGAGGTCGTAGACGCACAGCAGCGCGACCGGCCCGAGCACGAGCACCTGGATCATGGTGAGCGGCGGCAGTGCCTCGACGTACGTCGGCCCGGTGACCCACATGATCGGCATGAGGACGAACGACCACAGGTAACCGAGCTCCGTCGGGGGCAGCTCGAACTGGCCGAGCAGCCAGCCCTGCGTCGCCAGCCAGATCTGGTCACCTCCCTGGAAGAACACCCAGCCGTTGCGCTCGATGCTCAGCGCGAAGACGAGCGTCGCGACGAGCTGGAGCCCGACGAGCGATCCGATCACGACGCGCGGCCGCTCGAGAAGGCGGTCGGCGGAGCGGCCGACGCCGTCGGCGGCTGTCGCAGCCGCGCTAGCGATCGACACGCGCGACCGCCGAGCGATACCAAGCGACGGTGCGCTCGATCCCCTCGCGGAGGGGTGTCCTCGCCTCGAACCCGAAGAGCTCGCGTGCGCGGGTCGCGTCGACGCTCCGCCGCGGCTGACCGTTCGGCTTCGTCGCGTCCCAGGTGATCGTGCCCTCGAAGCCGGTAACGTCGGCGACGAGCTCGGCGAGCTCACGGATCGAGATCTCCCGCGCGGCTCCGAGGTTCACGGGCTCGGCGCCGTCGTAGCGCCCCGCTGCGAGCACCAGCCCGTCGACGCAGTCGTCGACGTAGAGGAACTCCCGCGTGGGCGAGCCGTCGCCCCACAGCTCGACCTCGTCGTCCGACTCGACCATCTTGCGGATCAGCGCCGGGATGACATGGGACGTCTCGAGGTCGAAGTTGTCGCGCGGCCCGTAGAGGTTCGTCGGCAGGAGGAAGATCGCGTCGAGGCCGTACTGCACGCGGTAGGCCTGCGCGCCCACGAGGACGGCCTTTTTCGCGACCCCGTACGGCGCGTTGGTCTCCTCGGGGTAGCCGTTCCAGAGGTCGTCCTCGATGAACGGCACCGGTGCGAACTTCGGGTAGGCGCAGACGGTGCCGACGATGACGAGCTTCTGCGTGGAGTGGAGCCGCGCCTGCTCGAGCACGTTCGCACCCATCGCGACGTTCGCGAACCAGTAGCGGCCCGGGTTGGCGCGGTTCGCCCCGATGCCGCCGACCTCGGCTGCGAGGTGGAACACGAGCTCCGCACCCGCCTCGTCGAACATCCGGGCGGTGTCGTCCATCGACGTGAGGTCGTAGTCGGCACTGCGGGCAGCGACGACGTCGTGACCTTCCCGCTCGAGTCGCTCCACGAGGTGCGAGCCGAGGAAGCCCCCGCCGCCCGTGACGAGGATCCTGCTCACTGGGTCGTGAGTGGCGTGCCCGTCGGGAGCCAGTCTACGCGGCCGATCCACCGCTCGCGGTTCTCGGCGTACCAGCGGATCGTCTCGAGCACGCCCTCCTCCCACGACACCAGCGGCTGCCAGCCGGTCTGGGCCGTGAGCTTCTCGTGTCCGACGCGGAGCGCCATGACCTCGCTCGAGCCGGGGCGGTGGCGGGTGGCCGAGGTGACGACTTCGCGGTTGCCGGGCCAGAAGCCCTCGGCCTCGCCGACGCGGAGGATGAGATCGACCCAGTCGCGCATGGAGATGTTCTCGCCCTGGCCGTAAACGTAGACGTCGCCCGGCGTGCCTTGGGCGGCGACGGTCAGATGGCCACGGACGCCGTCGGCACAGAAGCAGAAGTCGCGCAGCGGATCGAGCGCGCCGAGCTCGATCGTCTCGCGGGTCAGCGCCTGCGTGATGATCGTCCCGGTGACGTAGCGCGGGTTCTGGCGCGGGCCGTAGTTGTTGAACATCCGCGTGACCACACCCGGCACGCCGAACGCGTCGTGGTAGTTCATCGTGAGGAAGTCGGCGGCGACCTTCGCGGTTGCGTAGATCGACTTCGGGTTGATAGGCGAGCGCTCGTGGAGGATGAGCCCGCCCTGGTCGTCGAAGTCGTGGTGCTCGGAGACTGACTCGCGTACGTTCCCATACTCCTCCGACGTCCCCGCAGTGTCGAACTTCTCGAGCTCGAGGCCGGCATCCACGACGGACTGCAGCAGGTTCAGCGTCCCGATGACGTTGGCGGCCACGGTCTCGTACGGTCTGTGCCACGACTCGCCCACGTGCGCCTGGGCGCCGAGGTGGAAGACGTACGGCTTGTCGCTGGCGGTCTCCTTCAGCTCGCGCACCAGGTAGTCGACCGACGTGCGGTCGGTGAGGTCCGCGAAGTGGATCTTGAGACGGCTGCGCTGGTGGCCGATGTTGTTCAGCGCGCCGCTGGAGGTCGCGCGGACGAACGCGTGCACCCTCGCGCCGAGCTCGACGAGCGCGTCCGTGAGATGCGAGCCCATGAAGCCGTCGGCGCCCGTGACGAGCACGGTGCGATCGTCGTACGCGCCACCGAACTCCTCGCGGAGGTCGTCGAGCGCTCGGCCTGTCCAGAGAGTGTCGTTCGACATGGTCCGTACGCTTCCGCGTCGATGC
>DATKBJ010000121.1:0-13277 GCA_035514135.1 Gaiellaceae bacterium
TCGTCGAAGTCGGCGCGGTCGATCGGCGTCGCGACCCGATCCATGAGCGCCGTCATGCGGAGGCGGCGATTCGGATTCTCGGCGGCGCACGTCGACAGGAACTGCTCGAGCGCGCCCTTGTCCGCGCGGCCTTCGGCGAACTTCTTCGCGAACTCCGCCCGCTGGTCGAACCGGATCTGACGACCGGCGATCGTCGCCCAGAAGCGCTGCTCGTCGTCGTCGAGGTACTTCGGATCGATCCGCTGCCATTCGCGCTGGATTACGGCGAGCCGTCGTGCGACGTCGGGAGTGACCGGGACGAGCCACGGCACGGGTGAGAGCTTGCGTCGTGCCCGCCGTTGTTGTCGGCGGCGCGGCGCCGGAGTGACGCGCGCGCCCTCGCGGTAGAAGTCCGAGTCGAGCAGCGCATGCAGCGACACGACTCGTTCCGAGTGTGTTGCCCCCTTCGGGACGAAGTCGACGACGACGCCGGCCTCCTTGCGCGGGTGGATGCGCATGATTCGGCCGATGCGCTGCTGGTAGACACGACGCGAGGCCGTGGGAGCGAGGTGCATGCAGATGGTCGCGCGCGGTGAGTTCCAGCCTTCGGCGAGGAGCATGGCGTTGATCAGGACGTTGATCTCGCCCCGCTCGTACGCGGCGAGCGTCTCCGCGAGGCGGGCCGGCGGCGTGCGGCCGGAGACGGCCTCGGCTTTGAGGCCGGTGGCGCGAAACTCCTGCGCGAGGTTGTAGGCGTGCTCGACGCCGGCGGCGTAGACGATGCCCGGTGTGGAGCCGAAGCGCTCCCGGTACAGGCTCGCCGCGGCCTGGTTTAGAGCCTGGTGGTCGAGGGCTGCGGCGAGAGCGCGCTCCTCGAAGTCGCCGCCGACGATGGGTACAGAGTTGATCGCGGCGGCCGGAGGAACCCGGAGGCAGCGAAGCGGGGCGATGAGCCCGCGCCGTGCGGCGTCGGCGAGCGGAAGGTCGTCGACGGAAGCGGGAAAGACGTCCGAGACCTGCTTCGCGATGAGCTGCTCGGTGGCCGTCATCCCGATGAAGAGCGGTTCGGAGAACGCCCGAATCGCCGCGCTCGTCTTCTCGCCGAGCGCCGTGTGCGCCTCGTCGCAGATCACGAGGTGGTACGCGTTGCGGTCGAGCTCCGAGCCGTGCCGTGCGAACCAGGCGTACGTCTGGATCGTGATCGGGTTGTCCGTCTTCGCCGTCACGCCGGTCACGAGCGCGTCGGTGAAGCGGTCGCCGTAGCCCTCCGTTGTCAGGTCGCGCTTGAACTGTGTGATGAGCAGGCGGCGGTGGGTCAGGATGAGAACACCGAGCTGCCGGGCCGCCTCGACGAAGCCGGCCGCCGCGATCGTCTTTCCGGAGGCGGTCGGGTGGCGGAAACGAAAGCGCCGAACAGCACCAGGGTCGACGTCGGTGATCTCCTCGGACAGCAACTCGTCATCGATGAAGCCGGCGTCGTAGTCGTCGTCCGCATCCTCGTCGACATCGGCCTCGGCGACGGCTCCGTTTGCCGAGCCGTGCCCGTTGCCATTGCCGTTCTCCTCCGCCGGGCGCTGTGTCGCCGCGATGAGCTCGGCGAGCATGCCCGCGAGCGCGTCGACCTGGTGACGCCGTAGCTCCGTGCCTGCCGCGGTGCGTACGGGATCCTCCGTCAGCACTCGCTCGAGCCCGAGCATGAGCCCGTAGCGCACCTTCCAGCGCGACGACGGCTTCGCGACGCCGGCGTCCATCTCTCCGAGAGCGTCGTCCAGCGCGACACGGCGCGCCGTGTCTGGGGCGAGCGCCTGGAGGGCATCCTCGTCCGGCTGCAGAAACGGCTCGCCGAACCAGGACTCGGCGCGACGCGCCGCAGCAGCCAGGTTCTCGGATGTGTCCGACGTCAAGGTCGGGATGGTCGTCGCCTCGTGCATTCAGGCAGCACGTCGTTGCGTGCCGCTCCTTCCTAAGTGGTGCGCTCGCCCGATAACCGGCGAGCGGTACTGCCGGAGCATACCTCAGTAGGCGGAGAACGGTGACACGAGAGTCTCCCGGCTCCCCGGTCAGTCGTTCGCGAACTGCGTGCCGCGAGCTCCTCGCTCATCGCCTCAGCCGGGTGGAGCGGACACTGCGACCTCGGCGAGCGGTCTGCCCACGACCCGCTGGGAGACGCCGGTCTGATCGAGATGCTTCGTGATCCCGCCGAGCCAGAATGGGAATCCGGCCCCGAGGAGGAGGCAGGTGTCGATGTCGGCTGCCTCCGCGACGACCCCCTCCTCGAGGATGTGGCGCGACTCGTCGGCGAGCGCCTCGAGAACAGCTGCGTGGAGCTCGTCGACCGAGCGCGGCGAGTGCTCGACCACCACGACGTCGCCGCCCTCGGCCAGGCTCTCGAGCGTCTTCGACAGCGGGAAGCGATCGGGCCAGGCCTCGTGGAGCTGGTGCCGCACGTGGTTCGCGACCTTCGGCCCGACGAGCTGGAGGAGGACGGAGGGCGCCATCGGCAAGCCCATCCGCAGCACCGCCTCGTCCGTCTCGTCGACCGTGTTCCCGTGATCCAGCGCCTGCGTGATCACCGAGCCCTGGCGACCAAGGAGGCGATTGACGACGAACGCAGTCGAGTCCTGAACGAGGACGCCGGTCTTTCTCAGCTTCTTCGTCACGGCCCAGACTGTCGCCAGCGCCGTGTCGTCGGTGCGTGGTGTCCGGACGAGCTCCACGAGGGGTAGTACCGCGACCGGATTGAAGAAGTGCATCCCGACGACGCGCTCCGCGTGCTCGAGGTCGGAACTCATCTCCGTGACCGAGAGCGACGACGTGTTCGTCGCGAGGACGCATTCGGACGAGACGACCAGCTCGAGCTCCGCGAGGACATCCTTTTTGACGGCCATCTCCTCGAAGACCGCCTCGAGGACGAGGTCGCAGCCGGCGAACACGTCCCAGCCCGCGCCGCCGGCGACGATGGAGCCCAGGAACCGCGCCTTGCCTTCGCCGATGCGCCCGCGTTTCACGAGGTCGGCGAGCTCGTCGCGGATCCACTCGATCGCGTCGTCGACCTGCTCCTGCGTCAGGTCACGGAGCACGATCGGCACGTCGAGACGGCGCAGGAAGAGGAGCGCGAGCTGGCGGGCCATGAGCCCGGCGCCGACGATGCCGACCTTCTGCACCCGGCGCGGTTCCGCATCGGGCATGCCGACGCCCCGCTTCGCGCGGCGCTCCACGAGATCGAACGCGTAGACGGAGGCCTGCGCCTCGGGGCCCGGGAGAAGGTCGGCGAGAGCGTCCTCCTCCTCACGGTAGCCCTCCTCCAGTGTCCACGTCGCGGCGCCCTCGACGAGATCGAGCGCTCGATACGGCGCCGGCGTCGCGCCGTGCACCTGACCGTCGAGGCGCGACCGCGCCTTGCGGCAGATCTCGGAGACGTCGGAGAGATCCGCGGCGGGTCGCCGCTTGCCCGGATCCTCCTCGACCTTGTCGAGCAGGAATACAAGCGATTCGTCCAGGAACTCGACGGGCTCGATGAGCGAGTCGGCGAACCCTGCGTCGAACGCCTGCTGCGCACTCAGCATCCGGTTCTGGCGAAGTGGGTTCTCGACGATGAACTTCACCGCCTGCTCGGCGCCGACGAGTTGCGGGACGAGCTGCGTGCCGCCCCAGCCGGGGATGAGGCCGAGGAATACCTCTGGGCAGGCGAAGTGCCGCACGGACGACGCGATCGTGCGGTGGTCGCAGTGCAGCGCGATCTCGACGCCTCCGCCGAGCGCGGCGCCGTTGATCGCGGCGACCGTGACGAATGGAAGGTCGCGGATGCGCCCGAACAGCTCGTGCCCGGCCTGGCCGCCGAGCCGCGCTCGCTCTGGTGTGATCTCCCCGAACTCGCCGATGTCGGCGCCGACCGCGAAGACGAACGGCTTGCCGGTGAGCAGCATCCCACGCCAATCGCGCGTGCGGAGTTGGTCGAGGACGCCTTCCAGCGAGCGGAGCGCGGCCTCTCCGAACGTGTTCGGCTTCTGCCAGTCCTCCCCGTTGTCCATCGTCACGAGGGCGATCGGGCCGACGCGCGTCTGCACCTTCTGCAGCTTGAACTCGGTCGGGCTAGCCACCGTCTCTCCCGCTACGGCGCCGGCGAAGCCGCCGCCTCCGCTCGCTCGGCCGGCTCCGTCGAGCCTACGCCGGCAAGGTTCTCCCAGATGATCGCAGCGCCCATGCCGAGGCCGATGCAGAGGGCAGTGAGGCCGTACCGCGATCCCGGCCGGTCGCGGAAGCCGCGTGCGAGCTGTGCCATGAGTCGGACACCGGTCGCGGCGAGCGGATGGCCGCAGGCGATCGCGCCGCCGTATGGATTGAGGCGCCGGTCGTCCGACGCGACACCGACCCCGTCGCACCACGTGAGCACCTGGACGGCGAACGGCTCGTTGAGCTCGAACAGGTCGATGTCGTCGATTCCGATCCCGGCGCGCTCGAGCACGCGCTCCGTCGCAGGAACCGGGCCGAGGCCCATCAGGTGCGGCTCGACTCCCGCATAGGCGAAGCCGACGAGGCGCATCTTCGGCTCGAGCCCGAGCTCGGCGGCGGCGTCTGCGGAGGCGATGACTGCCGCGGTCGCTCCGTCGGTGAGACCGGCCGAGTTGCCCGCCGTCACGCGCCCTCCGACGCGGAAAGGCGTGCGAAGCGTCGCGAGCGCCTCCATCGTCGTGTCGGGTCGCAGGAACTGGTCTCGATCGGCGACCGTCCAGCCGTCGTCGGTGAAGACGGACATCGGAACCACGATGTCGTCCATGACGCCGTTGTCCCAGGCGAGGCCTGCGCGGCGCTGCGACTCGACGGCGTAGGCGTCCGCGGCCTCCTTCGTCAGCTGCGGGAAGGCGTCGTGGAGATTCTCGGCCGTCTGGCCCATGACCGCGGCGGACTCGTCGATGAGCCGCTCGGCGACGAAGCGCGGGTTGAAGTCGACCTCCTCGCCCATCGGGTGGTGGCCCATGTGCTCGACGCCGCCGACGAGGACGACCTCGGCGGCGCCCATCGCGATCTCTCCGGCCCCGGCCGTGGTCGCCGTGAGCGCCCCGGCACACATACGGTCGACGGCGAAACCGGGCACCGTCGACGGAAGTCCCGCGAGCAGTGCGACCTCACGACCGAGCGTGAGGCCCTGATCGCCGACCTGCGCGGTCGCTGCGAATGCCACGTCGTCGACCTTCTCCGGTGGAAGCTGCGGGTTGCGGCGCAGGAGCTCGCGGACCGCCTTGACCGCCATGTCGTCGGCACGCGTCTTCGCGAAGAAGCCGTCAGGAGTCGCACGACCGAATGCCGTGCGGACCCCGTCCACGTACACGACCTCGCGGAGCTCCGGCACGGACGAGACGATACTTCCGGGAGCGATGGTGGACTGGAACGAACGAGCTGGGGGCGCGCAGGCGCGGTACGAGGACGGTGCGGCGCGACTACCCGACGAGGTTGACGAGCGGCAACGTCAGCTCACGCGGATGGGCAACGCAGCCTGGGCGGCCGGGCTCTCGTTCCTCATGCTCGGCCGGCGGGAGGAGGCGAACCAATGGCTCGTTCGTGCCGCCGAGACGTATCGGCGGAGTTGGCCGGACGCACCGCCGGGCAGCTGGGGTCGACCGATCGGCGCGCTGAAGTCGCGGCTCATCGCCGGCGACCTGGTCGGAGCTCGCGACGACGCGCGCTGGACACTCGAAGCGGGCGCCGCCGGCTCGGAGAGTCCGATCGGACGGTACGCGGCAGCGCTGGCGCACCTTGCGCTCGCCGAGGACGACGAGGCTGCAGCACTCGTGCCGACGTTCGAGGGCGCGGACGCGATTCCGCTTGCGGTGCCCGACGCGTTGCTCGCGCTGGCTTCGAGGGATGCGCCCCGCTATGAGACGGCGATCCGCGCGCTCGTCGCCGACTTCGAAGCACGCGAGGCGTACCTCGAGGACACGCCCGTCGCCGATACGGTCATCGCGTTGCAGGCGCTCGCGGCGGAGCGATGGATCGTCCTCGACCTGGCGTCTCCTGTCCTTCCCGACCGATGAGATCCCGCGTTCCGGGCCGTCCACTGTTCGTCGACCGCACAGAGGAGAGGCAGAGATGAGAAAGCTCGTGGAATCGACGTTCGTGACGCTCGACGGCGTCATCAGTGATCCGCAGGTGTGGGGCTCGCCGTACTGGGACGAAGAGCATGCGGCCTACGCGCGCGAACTTCTCTTTTCGTCCGATCTGCTGCTGCTCGGGCGGAAGACCTATGAGGGCTTCGCGCAGGTGTGGCCCGAGCGAAGCGGCGACGAGTACACGGATCGCATCAACGCGATGCCGAAGGTCGTCGCCTCGCGCACGCTGACGGAGGCCGCCTGGAACGCGACGATCCTGGGCGGCGATGTCGTCGAGGAGGTCGCGAAGCTCAAGGCGGAACCGGGACAAGGCATCCTCAAGTTCGGCACGGGCGAGCTCGATCGGCCGCTGCTCGCGAACGGGCTCGTCGACGAGCTCCACCTGTGGGTCTTCCCGGTGCTCGCCGGCGCTGGGCAGTCGTTGATCGAGGGGATCGAGCCCACGCACCTCGAGCTGGTCGGGACGACGCGATTCGCGTCGGGCATCGTCGTTCACACCTACGCGCCGAAGTAGGTCCTACGGGTCGCCGGCCGCCAGCTCCCGCGAGCGGACCATCGCCGCCTGGATCGCGTTGAGGAACGCGGCTCGGACGCCGGCCATCTCGAGCTCGCGAATCGCAGCGATCGTCGTGCCTCCGGGGGACGTGACCATCTCGCGCAGCTCGACCGGGTGCATCTTCTCGTCGCGGAGCTGTTTCGCCGTGCCGAGCATCGTCTGGACGACGAGCTGCGTCGAGATCTCGCGCGAGAGGCCGAGGAGGATCCCGGCCTCGATCATCGCCTCGGCGAGAAGCGCGAAGTAGGCCGGCCCCGAGCCGGACACCGCGGTGATCGCATCCATCGCCTGCTCCGGAACCCGAACGACAGCGCCGAGATGTGAGAGCGCTTCCTCGGCGAGGTCGAGGTTCTCGTCGCCCGCGTGTGCACCCGCGCACAGGCCGGCCATTCCTTCGTGCACCGTCGAAGGCGTGTTGGGCATCGCTCGCACGACCGGGACGCCCGAGGAGAGCCTGCTCTCGATGCGCGCGGTCGGAATTGCGGCGGCGACGGAGAGCACGGTCTGCTCGGGGAGGATGAGTGTGCCGATCTCGCCGAGCAGCGCCTCGATGTCCTGGGGCTTGACTGCGATGACGACGAGCGACGCACCTGCTGCTGCGTCGTGGTTCGAGAGCGTCGCCTCGATGGCGTACCGCTCGCGGAGCTCGACGACGCGCTCCTCACGGCGTGCCGTGGCGGTAACCTCGGACGCCTCGCGCCAGCCCGAGGAGAGGAGTCCGGAGATCAGCGACTCGCCGATGCGCCCGGCACCGAGGATCGCGATCTTGCGCGGGTCGATCATCGCGTGAGTGTAGGCGCATGCGCGCCCAAGTGACACGGTGTCACAAGGCAGTTCTCACGCGGCGCGAGGAGCTTTCGAGCGCACGAGCCGCGCGCGATCCATGCTCGCGCCGGGAACGAGCCCGCGCGCGAAACCCTGCACGAGGAAGATGCTCGCGAGGCCCTGCCACTCCTCGTACGGCGCGAGCAGCTCCGCTGTCTCCCCGGGCTCCGGCCACCGTCGCCGCAGCGACGCGAGCAGCTTGACGAGCGCGAGGTCGTCGACGATGCCCGCGTCGTAGCGCCCGAGCCCTTGGAGAGCGATCACCCCCACCGTCCACGGCCCGACGCCGCGTTCGCGACCGAGGCGCGCGAGCGCATCGTCGCGACCGCGGAGGCTTTCGAGGTCGATGGTGCGAGCGAGCCGGGCGAGCGTTGCCGCGCGCGTGGAACTGAGGCCGCAGCCCGTGATGCGCGCAGCCGAAAGTCCAGCCAGCGCCGCGCGGCGCGGAGGATCCTCTCCGCACGCGCGAATGATCGCCCGCTCGATCTGGAGCGCTCTGCTCGCCTGGATGAGCTGTCCGCACACGGCGCGGACGACGGCGTGCGTGACGGTGGGGCGCCGACGCGGGCGCATCCCGCAAAAGCGGCGAACGGACTGGCCGAGCAGCGGATCGTGGGCGAAGCGGCGGTGGAACTCACCCGTGTCGTCGTCGAGGGCGAGGACGAAGCGCGCGTCCGTGATCGCTCGATCGCACGAGGCGCGGACGACGACGCGCCCATCCCGCAGCTGCTGTGCGGATGCCCACCGACCCTCGGGGAGGCGTGACGTCCAAGTCGCGCCCTGAGTCAGTCGGAGAGAGTACGGACCCTTCGGGCGGAGCACTGCCTCGACCACCGATCCAGCCTACTGGCGTGCGCGGACCGGATACTTCCCGACGATGCGACTCGCCGACTCGATCTCGCTTCGCTCGCGCGAGCGGAAGCTGAAAGTGTTCATGGAGGAGCTCCGTCCCACCTCGGAGACATCGGTGCTCGACGTGGGAGCGGACGAGCTCGGGTTCGGTGAGCGAGCGGGGTGCGGGACGATGAACTTCTTCGAGGAGCAGTACCCGTGGCCCGAGCGGATCACGGCCCTCGGGCTCCACGACGGTGCGGGCTTTCGTATGCGCTATCCGCACGTCGAGTACGTGCAGGGCGACGCCTGCGCACTGCCCTTCGACGACGGCGCATTCGATGTCGTCTTCTCGAACGCGGTGATCGAGCACGTCGGCGGACGTGACCGACAGCGCGCCCTCGTGTCCGAGGCGCTGCGCGTCGGGCGCCGCGTCTTCATCACGACGCCCAACCGCCGCTTTCCCGTCGAGGTGCACACACGGCTCCCGGTCGTCCACTGGCTCCCCGCTGCTCTCTCGCATCCGGTGTACCGCGCGCTCGGCAAGGAGCTCGCGACGGACATCCACCTCCTGACGCGGCGCACCTTCGCTGGGCTCTTCCCCGGCCACGTGCGCATCGTGAACCTCGGCCTGACCCTGGTGGCGATCGTCGATTAGCGCTCGCGCGTTCACCGGGATCTTGATCGGCGTGCTCGCCGTAGGGCTCGTCGTCCACAACGCCGCGATGGCCCAGCTCTGGGACCTGGGACTCCGCGCTACGTCCCTGGACGTCGTCGCGGCCTGGAAGGAGGCGCTCCTCCTCCTCGCGCTCCTCGTCGTCGCCTGGCGTGTGCGGGATATCCGGGCGGTGAAGGCCGCGGACGTTCTCGCGCTGACCTACACCGCCGTGATCGGCGTCTACTGGCTCATCCCGCAGGACGTGCTCGGCGGCGAGGCGACGGCTCGCGGCGAGCTCCTGGCGCTGCGCCACCACCTGTTTCCCGTTGCGGGCTACGCACTCGGTCGGCTTGCCGCCATCGTGTGGGAAGAGCGCGGTCGCATGGGAGCTCTTGTCCTCATGTCCGCGGTCGTGGTCGCCGTGGTCGGGCTCGTCGACCTTGCTTTCGTCTCGCTCCAGGCGTGGCGCGCGTCCGGTGTCCCCGGCTGGTATCGCGAGCAGCTCGGGCTCGACTACGAGGGCCTCTCCGGGCTGCCCGAGAACTGGGTCTTCAACACCGGTGACGAGGAGAACCCGATCCGCCGTCTCGTCTCGACTTTTCTCTCGCCGCTCGCCAGCGCGTACGCGCTCGTCGTCGCGCTGATCTACGTGCTCAGCCGTCCGTTTCGCTGGTGGTGGGGCGGCCTCGCCATCCTCTTCTACGTCGCGCTGCTGTACACGCACACGCGCGCGGCGTTCGCCGCGCTCGCGTTCGGGCTCGTCGTGCTCGCCCTCGCCCAGCGCAGGGTCGCTCCGGCCGCGATTGCAGCCGCAGCGGTCGTCGTGAGCGCGCTCTTCCTGGTCGCCTACCCGTCGATCGGCCCGTCGACGAGCTACACGCCGACGGAGCTCGAGTGGCTACGCGAGAACGCGCAGGCAGAGGGAGACGAGAGCGACGACCCGCTGTCCGGTGACGACGCGTCCGCCGAGAGCCATTGGCGGAACCTGCGTGAAGGCGTGCGCGTCGTGCTCGAGCACCCACAGGGATACGGCCTCGGTAACGCAGGGGTCGTGGCCAAGCGCACGGGTGTCGAGATTCGTGCCGGGGAGTCGACCTACGCCGAGCTCGGCGTGGACGCGGGCGTCGCCGGGGTCGTCGCATTCGTCCTCTGGAGCCTCGCGGTGCTCGTCGGCCTGTGGCGTCGGGAGGCGTGGCTCGCGGCCGCATTCGCGACCGTCCTGGCGCTCGGGGTACAGACCGACGTCATCGGCATCCACTGGCTCGCGTTCGTCGTCTGGGCCGCTGCCGGCCTCGCCCTTGGGCTTCCCCGTAGGGGCGACGTCGACGAGGACGATACGGTTCATCCGTGACCATCGACCCCCGCGTCGACATCGGACACGTCCACCTGAAGGTGTCCGACATCCAGCGTGCACTCGACTTCTACGTGGGCGTCCTCGGCTTCGAGGAGCAGGCGCGGTACGGAGACCAGGCGGTGTTCCTCTCGGCCGGCGGCTACCACCATCACATCGGGCTGAACACGTGGGAGTCGCCCGGCGGTACTCCGCCTCCACCGGGCCATACGGGTCTCTACCATGCGGCGATTCGCTACCCCGACCGCACGGCGCTCGCCGACGCGTTGCGCCGCCTCGTCGACGCCGGCATCGCGCTCGACGGCGCTTCGGACCACGGCGTCAGCGAGGCGCTGTATCTCAGAGATCCCGACGGAAACGGCCTCGAGCTGTACTGGGACCGCCCGCGCGAGGAGTGGCCGCTGAACGACGACGGCGGCTTGGGCATGTTCACCGCGCCTCTGGATGTCCGCGCGCTCCTCTCCGAGGCCTCCTGACGCCCTGCGCCTGCTAAGGTTCAGGCGTTAAATCAAGAGCGAGTCCGGTCTGCGCGTGCGCTTTCCTTACCCGTTCGTGAGTTGGTAAGGGAGGTGTTTTCTATGGCAACTGGAACCGTTAAGTGGTTCAACGACAGCAAGGGGTACGGGTTCATCACCCCGGACGAGGGCTCGAAGGATCTCTTCGTGCACTTCAGCAACATCGCCGGTGATGGGTTCAAGAGCCTTTCCGAGGGCTCGCGCGTCGAGTTCGAGCCGCGGGAGGGTCAGAAGGGCCCCGAGGCGACGAACGTCATTCCCGTCGCGTCGTAGCGAATTGAGAGACGTGGCCGCCCGGGAGATTCGGGTGGCCACGGCCTCTCCCCAAGACAAGGAGCTCTGAATGAAAGAGAAGGAAGAGAAGCTCGAAGTCGAGGGTGAGGTCATCGAGGCCCTCCGCAGCCGGATGTTTCGCGTTCGGCTCGACAACGGGCACGAAGCCCTGGGTTACATGGGGGGCAGGATGAAGCGCTATCGCATCAGGGTCTTCCCGGGCGATCGCGTGCGCATCGAGCTCTCGTCGTACGACCTGACCCGCGGCCGCATCGTCTACAGACTGAGCTGAGCTCGGCCGAAGGGCCGCCGCGTCAGCTATACCTCGGACGTGGCAGTGAGCAAGCCCGTCGAGCAGCTCGAGCGGGTCGTGATCCGGTTCGCCGGCGACTCCGGCGACGGGATGCAGCTCACCGGGGATCGCTTCACGAGCGAGACCGCCGTCTTCGGGAACGACCTCGCGACCCTTCCCGACTTCCCGGCCGAGATCCGCGCGCCGGCCGGGTCGCTGCCCGGCGTGTCTGGCTTCCAGGTGCACTTCGCGGATCACGACATCCTCACGCCCGGGGACCAGCCGAGCGTCCTCGTCGCGATGAACCCGGCCGCGCTCAAGGTCAACATCGGAGACCTTGCGAAGGGCGGAACGCTGATCGCGAACACCGACGCCTTCAACGAGCGGAACCTCCAGAAGGCTGGATACGAGTCGAACCCGATCGAGGACGGCTCGCTCGCCGACTTCCACGTGCACCCGGTGGCGCTCTCGTCGATGACGGTCGAGGCGCTGAAGGGAATCGAAGGCGTGACGTCTCGGGAGGCCGAGCGGTCGAAGAACTTCTTTGCGCTCGGGCTCATGTCGTGGCTCTACCACCGGCCGGTCGAGGGGACGCTCGGTTTCATCGAGCAGAAGTTCGCGACGCGCCCCGAGATCGTCGAGGCGAACACGAAGGCGTTCAAGGCCGGCTGGAACTACGGCGAGACGTCGGAGGACTTCGCGAGCTCGTACGAGGTTGCGCCGGCGAAAGTCGAGCCCGGGACGTATCGCCAGGTGTCGGGGAACACCGCCTTGACCTACGGGCTCGTGGCCGCGTCGAAGCTATCGGGGCTGCCGCTCTTCCTCGGCGCGTACCCCATCACGCCGGCGTCCGACGTCCTCGAGCAGCTCGCGCAGCTGAAGCACTTCGGCGTACGCACGTTCCAGGCCGAGGACGAGATCGCCGCTTCGGGGGCCGCCCTGGGTGCCGCGTTCGGCGGGGCGCTCGGCGTGACGACCTCGGCGGGGCCTGGCATCGTGCTCAAGTCCGAGACTGTCGGGCTGGCGGTGACGTTGGAGCTGCCGCTCCTCATCGTCGACGTCCAGCGCGCTGGGCCGTCGACCGGGATGCCGACGAAGCCGGAGCAGGCCGATCTCCTGATGGTGCTGTTCGGTCGCAACTCGGAGTCGCCGGTGCCGGTCGTCGCGGCCTCGACTCCCTCGGGCTGCTTCGACGCCGCGATCGAGGCAGCGCGGATCGCGGTGAAGTACCGCACGCCCGTGTTCCTGCTCTCGGATGCCTACCTCGCGAACGGATCGGAGCCGTGGCGCATCCCGGATGTCGCGACGCTTCCCGACATCTCGACGACGTTTGCGACCGAGCCGAACGACGAGGCGGGTTTCCTCCCGTACAGGCGCGATCCCGAGACGCTCGCCAGGCCATGGGCGGTTCCCGGCACGCCCGGGCTCGAGCACCGGATCGGCGGCCTCGAGAAGGAAGACGAGACGGGCAACGTCTCGTACGACCCCGAGAACCACGACCGGATGGTGCGGCTGCGCGCGGCGAAGGTCGCCGGGATCGCCGCCGACATTCCCGAGCTGATGGTCGACGATCCCGACGGTGCCGACACCCTCGTCCTCGGCTGGGGGTCGACGTACGGCGCGATCGGCGCGGCCGCAAGGCGTGTCCGCGCGAGCCGCCGCAACGTCGCGACCGCGCACCTCCATCACCTCAACCCGTTCCCGCGCAACACCGGCGAGGTCGTGCGGGCGTACGACAAGGTGCTCATCCCGGAGCTGAACCTCGGGCAGCTGCGCATGCTGATCCGCGCACAGTTCCTCGTCGACGCCGCCGGGTACAACAAGGTGCGCGGGCGCCCGTTCCACGCCGAGGAGCTCGCGGACGCGATCACCGCGTTGGTGGATCAATGA
>DATKBJ010000122.1:0-30858 GCA_035514135.1 Gaiellaceae bacterium
AAAAATAATCTGCATCTGCCGGCGCAGCCGGCGCATCTCGCGAAACGGCAGGCCGATGATTTCCTGACCGGCAAACCTGACGCTGCCGTCGGTCGGCTCGATCAGCCTCAGAATCGATCGCCCGGCCGTCGTCTTTCCGCAGCCGCTCTCGCCCACCAGGCCGAGCACTTCCCCTTCCCTGATTGAAAACGACACGTCATCCACGGCACGCACATGCCCCACAACCCGCGAGAAGAGCCCTTTCTTGATCGGAAAATATTTTTTGAGGCCGCTCACCTCGAGAAGAACCGGTGTGTCGGCGCTCATCGCGATGTGTCCTCTTTCGCGCGGACCAGGTCCGGCTGAAGCCGGACACTACTTGCTGGCGGCGCCACGGGATCGAGCGTCCCTGCGGCGATTTCGCCCGCACGCCAGCAGCGCGCCAGATGGTCGGGACGTATGGGCTCGAGCGAAGGATGCTCGAGGCACTTCTCGATCATCACGGAGCACCGGGGATGGAAGCGGCATCCGGCCGGGAATCGCGAGGGGTTGGGGACCGTCCCGGGAATGACGCGGAGCCGATCGACCTCTTCCCCCAGCTTCGGCAGCGATGCGTGCAGCCCCGCGGTATAGGGGTGCAGCGGGGTGCGGAATGCCGGCCGCACATCGGCGTATTCGACCACCTGGCCGCCGTACATGACAGCCACGCGATGCGCGGTCTCCGCCACGACCCCGAGGTCGTGAGTAATGAGTATGACCGCCATGCCCATCTCGCGCTGCAGTTCCTTGAGCAACTCGAGAATCTGCGCCTGAATGGTCACGTCCAAAGCCGTCGTCGGCTCATCGGCGATCAACACGGCAGGATGACACGCGAGGGCCATCGCGATCATCACGCGCTGGCGCATGCCACCGGACATCTGGTGCGGATACTCGTCCACGCGCTGAGATGCTGCCGGGATGCCGACGCGATCGAGCAACGCGATGGCGCGCGTCCGTGCGGCGCGCCGATCGATGCGCTCGTGGAGGACGAGAGTTTCGATGATCTGTTCCCCGCAGGAATACACCGGGTTCAGCGCCGTCATCGGCTCCTGGAAGATCATCGAGATCTCCTTGCCGCGCACCTTCTCCATCGCGCTCTCGTCGAGCGCCATGAGGTCGCGCCCCTCGAGGAGTAGCTGGCTTCCCGCCTCGACGCGGCCCGGCGTCTCGACGAGTCGCATGATCGAGAGGGCGGTGACCGACTTGCCGCTCCCGGACTCGCCGACGAGGCCCAGCGTCGCGCCGGGGCGGATGCTCAGATCGACGCCGTCGACGGCGCGCAGGACGCCACCTTGGGTGTAGAACCAGGTCTGGAGGTTCTCGACGCGGAGGAGGTCGCCGTGCTCCACGTTGCGGTCAGCGCTTTTCGCCCACGGCGGGGCGCGACGAGGGGACCGGGACGGCGATGTGACGTTCGAGCACGGCCATCGTCTGCTCGAGGTCGCGACCGCGGAGTGCGTCGAGCAACTCGCGGTGCTCGTCGACGATCGAGTCGAGCTCGCGGAAGCGGCCGTAGCGGATGAAGTAGTTGCGAATGCGCGGCCAGATGCTCCGCCATACCTGCATCGTGTGTTGTCGCCCCGAGCCGGCGATCACGATCTCGTGGAAACGGAGGTCGGCTTCCACGACCTGCTGCAGATCGTTCTTGCGTGCGCCTTCCTCCATCAGCCAGAGCTGCTTCGCGAGCTCACCGAAGTCATCCTCGGTCATGAGCTCGAGGGCCTTGGCGAAGCTGAAGCTCTCGAGCGTGAGCCGGATCGGAATCAGGACTTCCTGCACCTCCTCGTCCGAGACGTCGAGCACGACCGCGCCGCGGTACGGGACCGAGACGACGAGGCCCTCGTGCTCGAGTTGTCGGAGCGCCTCACGAACGGGCCCGCGGCTCGTGCCGAGCTCCTCCGAGATGGCCGCCTCGATCAGTCGCTCGCCGGGCTCGTAGCGGCCGGTCATTATCTCGCTGCGCAGGGTCTCGAGCACCTGCTGCCGCCGTGAGAGTTGACCGTTCTCCGTGCGCCAGGCCATCGACTACCTCCCGGGCCCGAGCGCCAGCGCGGGCATTGTTGACAATCGGTCGATGGTTGACAATCCCACGGAGCCGCCGTAGTGTAACCGCGCTGGTGCGGATCACCAAAGTTGAGACCACGACGTGCCGGGTGCCCGTGACGACACCCCTTGTCTGGGCGGGTGGTACGCGGCTCTCCGCGTCCGGCATCGTCGTCCAGATCTCGACCGACGACGGCCTCGTTGGCATCGGCGAGTGTCCAGGCCCGACGCTCCCGACCATCCGCACGATCATCGAGACGGAGCTCACGCAGTTCCTCCTCGACCAGGACCCTCGCCGGGTCGAGTGGCTCCTGCATCGCATGGAGGAGTTCTCCCGGAACTGGAGTCGCATCGCCAACTACGCGATCAGCGGGATCGAGATGGCCCTTCTCGACCTGAAGGGGAAGGCACTCGACGTGAGTGTCGCCGACCTGCTGGGCGGTGTCTGCCGCACCGAGGTTGCCCTCGTCGGCTATCTGTTCATCGACGAGCCCGACGTCAATGCGAGCCGCGCGACGGCTTTCGTCGAGTCGGGATTCAGCGAGCTGAAGCTCAAGGTCGGACGAGACTTCGGCCAGGATCACGACACGCTCGCCGCGATCCGGGACGCCGTCGGCGTCGAGGTTCCGATCCGGATCGACGCCAACATGATGTGGAGTGTCCCGACTGCGGTTCGCTGGATCCGCGGGCTGGAGAAGTTCGAGCTCCAGTACGCCGAGCAGCCCGTCCCCGACTTCGACATCGAGGGTCTCGCGCAGGTGCGACGGTCCGTGGCCGTCCCGATAGCCGCCGACGAGGGTTGTACTGACCTGCGCTCCGCGCTCGACCTCATTCGCGCGGACGCCTGCGACGTCCTCGTCGTCTACCCGTCCGAGGCAGGCGGCCTTCTGCGCGCGCGTCAGATCGCCGCGCTCGCCGATGCAGCCGGAAAGTGGTGCGTCATCGGGAGCTGGGCCGAGCTCGGCGTCGCCACTGCGGCCAACGTCCACCTCGCCGCTTCCTCGGAGAGCTTTCCGTTCTCGATCGACACCCACTACCCACTACAGCTGGACGACGTCCTCGTCGAACGCATCGACGTGGATCGGGGGATCGTCGACGTCCCCCAAGGACCGGGTCTCGGCGTCGAGCTCGACTCCGAAGCCCTCGACCGTCTCTCGCAACTTTCCCTCCGAGAATCCGTCTTTTACGACGACATCGGGGGGAGTGCACCGCGGGTTGGCCAGATTCTGTGACGGCCCGCAGGAAGGAGTGAAGGGAACGTGTCCGACAATCTCACACCCGACACCGGGATAGAGGGCGATCTCACTCGTCGTGAGCTGCTCACGCGAGCCGGACAGGTTGGCGCAGGCGCGCTCGCTGTGGGCGCGCTCGGGGCCAAGACTGCAAAGGCGTCGACTGGACGGACCGCGCAGAGGATCCCGCGTGGCGGCACGCTCAACTGGGCCCTCGAGCAGGATCCGGCCCACATCGCGCCGTTCGGCGGCATCCTCACCGCGAACCACTGGGGCAAGGAGCTCATGTACGACTCGCTCCTCGAATGGGACCCGAAGCTCAATCTCCGCGCCGCGATTGCGGAGAAGTGGGAGGTCGTCGACTCGAAGACGATCGTCTTCACGCTCAAGCGAGGACTGCGCTTCCACAACGGCAAGGAAGTCACCGCGGCCGACTGCAAGTACTCGTTCGACCTGCAGGCGAACCCGCCGGCACCCGGAAGCACCGCGGTGCTCGGGCAGTTCCCCGCGATCGACCGCACCGAGGTCATCTCGAAATACCGTCTGCGGATGCGGCTGAAGACCCCGGACGCGCGCGTCTTCGGGTACCTCGGCTGGGGTCGCTACTCGCCGATCGTGCCCGAGGGCATGTACCAGCAGGTCAATCCGGGTCGCGAGGGGATCGGGACAGGTCCGTTCCGTCTCGTCACGTACGTTCCCAACGACCGCCTCGAGTTCGTCCGGAACGGACGCTTCTGGCGCCAGCCGCAGCCGTATCTGAACGCCGTGAACTTCAAGGTGCTCACGGACGAGCAGGCGCGGATAGCGGCTCTGCGGGCAGGAGCCATCGACGGCGCGACCCTCTCGCCGGACGGCGCGCGGGCGTTCCGCAACAACAACAACTTCCGCGTCCTCAGCAACTTCACGGCCGCGTTCCGCGAGCTGCAGATGACGTGGAAGCCGGGTGAACGGAAGCCGTGGCACGACAAGCGCGTACGGCAGGCCGTGAACCACGCACTTAACCGCCAGGCGATCATCAACCGCGTGTACAGCGGAAACGGCGAATACTCGGGCCACGTTCCGCCCGGGTACGGCCCGTGGCCGCTGCCCGTGGCGGAGCTCCGTACGCGGTGGCTCAAGCACGACCTCGCGAAGGCGCGCACGCTCATGCGCCAGGCCGGCTATGCGAACGGCTTCGAGGTCACCATGACCACGTTCTCGGCGCCGCTCGACTTCTCGCAGGTCGCCGCGGTGATGAAGGCCCAGCTCGACCAGATCGGCGTCGAGATGAACATCGAGGCGCAGGAGCCGGGGACGTTCGCGGCCAACAACGGCAGAGGGAACTTCGACTGGGACCTCACCGCCCGTGGTATGCGCGGCGACGTGGACGGCTACCTCGCCGAGTTCAACCCGAGCGCGTCCATCTATCGCGTCTGGTACCCGGAGTACCGGAACACACGGGTGTGGCGTCTCGTCGGCAACGGCCGGATCACGCTCGACCAGGCGAAGCGGATCCCGATGTACAAGCAGGCCCAGCGCCTCCTGCTCGAGGACGTCATCCAAATCCCGCTGTTCACCGTCAAGAAGTTCCAGGTAGTGCGAAGGCGCGTAAACAACATGTACGTCGCGTTCAGCGACTTCAACACCGGCATCCGCTACGTCTACATCAGGTAGGCCCCGTGGCCGGAAGATCACCGTGCGAGAGGCGCCGCTTCGGCGGCGCCTCTCGCACGTCGGGAAGCTGAGGCCGTGTACGCCTACGTCCTCAGGCGCATCCTGTACGCGATTCCGACGCTGATCGTCATCTCGATCGCGATCTTCCTCATGGTCAGGATGCTGCCCGGGGACATCCTCGACGTCCTCATCGGCGGCGACATCACGACGACCGAGGAGCAGCGGCAGGCCGCTCGGGAGCAACTCGGCCTCACGGGCTCCTACGTCGGGCAGTACTTCACGTGGATGGGGAATGCGCTGCAGGGCGATTTCGGGATCTCGCTGCGCAACGCGGAGCCCGTATCGGACATCCTCCTGAACGCGTTGCCGATCACGCTCGAGCTGATCTTCCTGGCGCTTCTCATCGCGACGGCGATCGGCATTCCCTTCGGCGTGATCTCTGCCGTCCGCCGTGATTCCGCACACGACTATGCCTCGCGCGTCACCGGGCTCGTCGGTGTGAGCATCCCGAACTTCTGGCTCGCGACGCTGCTCCTCCTCTTCACCTCCCGCGTCTTCGGCTGGGTGCCCCCGCTCACGTACGTCTCGCCGCTCGACGATCCGCTCACGAACCTGAGCCAGTTCATCCTGCCCGCGCTCGCACTCTCGGTCTTCCCGCTCGCGATCATCATGCGCATGGTTCGCACGACGATGCTCGAGGTGCTGAGCCAGGACTATGTACGGACGGCTCGGGCGAAAGGCGTGCCTCGCCGAAAGGTCATCTCGCGCCACGCGCTGCGAAACGCCCTCATCCCGGTCGTCACGATCATCGGCTTCGAGGTCGGCGTCCTCCTCGGCGGCGCGGCCATCATCGAGATCATCTTCGGAATGCCGGGCCTGGGGAACACGCTCCTGCAGGCGGTCTTCAATCGCGACTACCCGCTGATCCAGGCCGCGACGATGCTCATCGCAGTGACGTTCATCCTCGCGAACCTCTTCGTCGACGTGCTCTACGGCGTCCTCGACCCGAGGATCTCCCAGACATGAGCGGACAGCTCGTCCCGGAGGGACCGCGCCCGGAGACTGTGACCGCGCCGGTCGTCAGGACCGTGAAGAAGCCCCTGCTCGGCCGCTGGAGCAACCCCATCGGCATCGTCGGCGCGCTCATCGTCGGCCTCATGATCCTCGTGGCGGTCTTCGGCCAGTACGTCTGGGTGGTCGATCCCGACGCGCAGGACTACGAGCGCCTGCTGGCGCCGAGCTGGGACAATCCCATGGGCACGGACGAGCTCGGCCGCGACATCCTCGCGCGGATCATCCACGGCGCGCGCGTGTCGCTCCAGGTCGGGTTCATCTCGGTCGGGATCGCGATGTTCTTCGGTACGTCGCTCGGGCTCGTCGCCGGCTACTACAAGGGGGTCGCCGACGGGCTGCTGATGCGGATCGTCGACATCATGTTCTCGATCCCGGGGCTCGTCCTCGCCATCCTGATCGCGGGGCTGCTCGGTCCGTCGCGCCGGAACGCGATGATCGCGATCGGGATCATCATCATCCCGGTGTTTGCACGGGTGATCCGCGGCGCGGTGCTCGAGGTCATGGGCTACCCGTACATCGAGTCGGCGCGCGCACTCGGGGCGCCAGGGCGACGGATCATGCGCAAGCACGTCCTGCCGAACGTCGTCGCGCCGCTGATCGTGCTCGTGACCGTCTACCTCTCGGTCGCGATCCTCGCCGAGGCCGCGTTGAGCTTCCTGGGGCTCGGCACGCAGCCCCCGGAGGCGTCGTGGGGCTCCATGCTGAACACCTCGCGCGCATACCTCGACTTCGCGCCCTGGTACTCGATCTTCCCCGGCGCCGCGATCATGGTTGTGGTCCTCGGCTTCAACTTCCTCGGGGACGGCCTGCGCGACATCCTCGATCCGCGGCTCGGCCCGGTGGTCGGCACGCTTCCCATCGAGAAGAAGTGAGCCTGGTGGAGCGCTCGTGCTCGACGTCCTGATCCGCGGCGGCTGGGTCGTCGACGGCACGGGGAACCCGGCCTTCCCCGCCGACGTCGCGATCGAGGACGGCCGAGTGGTGGAGGTCGGCCGGCTCGAGGACGGCGCCACCGCCGAGCGGGTCATCGACGCCACGGGCAAGACGGTCTGCCCCGGGTTCGTCGATCCGCACAGCCACAGCGACTTCACCGTCCACACGAACCCGACCGCCGAGAGCACGATTCGCCAGGGAGTCACGACGGAGGTCGTCGGCAACTGTGGCTGGAGCTACGCGCCCGTGACGCCGTACTCGGAGAGGATGATGCTCGGCCGACTCCGCACGTTCGCGTACGAGGGCAGGATCGAGTGGTCGACGACGGGCGAGCTGTTCGGGCACGTCGAACGCGTCGGTCACTCGCAGAATCTCGCGTGGTTCGTCGGCCACAACGCGATCCGCCTGGCGGCAGGCGTCTCGGGCCCTGATCCGTCGGAGGAGGAACTGCGCGAGATGGAGCGTCATGTCCGCGAGGCGATGGACGCTGGCGCGCTCGGGATGTCCACGGGGCTCGAGTTCGAGCCCGGCCGCGCTGCGCCGACGGAGGAGCTCGTCCGGTTGAACACGGCTGCGGGCGAGTACGACGGTGCGATCCACACGAGCCACATCCGGAACCGCGACGCGACGCTCCTCGAGTCGATCGACGAGTTCCTCGCGATCGCGCGTGCCGGCGGGACGAAGGCGGAGATCTCGCACCTGAACGTGAGGCACAACACCGGCGCCCCGGACCGTGGCTGGGAGCGGGCTGTCGAGCTCATGGCCGAGAGTCGCGAGACCGGGCTCGAAGTCCTCGCGGACACGACGCCGCTCCGCGACGGGCTCGGGCAGATGGCCGCGATCCTCCCGCCGTGGGTCATGGAGGGCGGGGCGCTCGCGGCGGCCGAGCGGCTCCGGTCCCCGTCGGTGCGCCGGCGGCTGCGGGGCGAGTGCGACCGATACTGGCGCTTCATCCACAAGGGCGAGTGGAACCGAGTGCGTCTGCAGACGAGCAACGAGTACCCGGGGCTCGAGGGAAAGTCGTTCCCCGAGATCGCAAAGGCGCTCGGCACGGACGAGTGGGATGCCTTCTTCGACGTGCTCGCCGCCGAGGGCGAGGCACTCGACAGCGCGCTCATGGTCGGCCGGCTCTTCACCGACGAGCACCTCGCGGAGATGATCTCGCACCCGCTCTTCTGCCTCGGCGTGGACACCTTCACGAGCACCGTCGATGGGCCGCTCGCGCAGGTCTCGAAGCACCCGCTCGCGTATGCCGGGCACGTGCACTACCTCACGCACCATGTGCGCGAGCTCGGCACGCTGCGCCTCGAGGATGCGATCCGGAAGATGACGCGTATGCCCGCTGCTCACTTCGGGCTCTCCGATCGCGGGCTCCTCCTGCCGGGCTTCGCAGCGGATGTTGTCGTCTTCGACTTCGGCGAGCTCGCCGACGTGTCGACGGACGAGAACCCCCTCGCATATGTGCGCGGCGTCGAGCACGTCCTCGTCAACGGGACTCTCGTGGTAGACGACGGGGATCACACAGGCGCCCGCCCCGGCAGGCAGCTCCTGCGTCGCTGACGGGTGGCCCTCGATCTCCGCTCCGACCTCTGCTCGCTCCCAACCGAGGAGATGTGGCAGGCGATGCGCGCGGCCGAGCTCGGGTGGGCGACGATCGGCGAGGACCAGTCCGTCCGCCGGCTCGAGGACAACGCCGCGCAGCTCCTCGGACACGAGCAGGCGGTCTGGGTACCGACCTGCGGGATGGCGAATCTCGCCGCACTGCTCGTCCATGCCGAGCGCGGTGACGGTGTCGTGCTCGAAGCGGCGGCGCACATCCTCACCTCCGAGGGGATGGCGATCACGGAGATCGCCGGCCTCGAGCCCTTCGCCCTCTGGGCGTCCGACGGACGGCTCGATCCGGATCGTGTGAACGAGACGTTCGCCGACGAGGGCGCCGCCGTCCTCGCCCTCGAGAACACACATACGCGAGCCGGTGGGACGGTGCTCTCCGTCGAGCTCACGCGGGTGCTGGTCGAGGTCGCGCGTCGGCACGGCGCACCGGTGCACCTCGACGGCGCCCGGCTCCCGAATGCCGCCGTGGCTCTCGGGGTCGAGCTCCACGAGCTCGCCGGCGACGTGGACTCGGTCGCGCTGAGCCTGAACAAGGGTCTGAGCGCTCCGTTCGGGTGTGTCCTCGCCGGAGCCGGTGCCTTCGTCGAGCGGGCGCGCACACGTCTGCGACAGCTCGGCGGTGGCACGGTTCACCGCGCGGGGATCGCCGCCGCAGCCGGCCTTGTCGCGCTGGAGGGGATGCGCGATCGGCTCGCGGAAGACCATCGGCGTGCGCAGGAGCTCGGCGCCTTGCTCGGGGAAATCGACGGCCTGCGGCTCGAGCCTCAGCGAGTCGAGACGAACATCGTTCTCGTCGACGTCACCGGGAGCGGCTGCGAGCCACCGCAGTTCGTGACGGCCCTCGCGAGTCGCGGCGTTCGCGCGCTCGAGCGCGACGGATCACGCGTGCGGTTTGTCACTCACCGGCTCGTCGACGACGACGACATTGCGCGCGCCGCCGACGCGGCGGCCGAGGTCGTGGCGTCGGCCTGAGGCGACAGCGTCTGCGCGCGACGGAGCACCAGCGCGCCCGCCGCGGCGACACCGAGCGCTACCGTGCCCGCGACCGCGAACGCGAGCCGCGTGCCGCCGACGGTCGTCAGCCAGCCCGCGAGGAGACCGCCGACCGGCGCCCCTCCCTGGAAGGCGAAGAAGTACAGGCTGACCGCCCGCCCGCGCAGGTGCGCCGGCGCGGCGAGCTGGAGCGTCGCGAGCGCGCTCGAGCCCCAGAGGACGTAGAAGACCCCGAGCGGTACGAGGAGCGCGCAGACGACGGCGAGTGACGTCTGTGGAGCGAGCGCGAGCTCGAGGAGACCGAAGCCGCCGGCGCCGAGGAGCATGAGTCGCATGCGTGCCTTCCCGATCGTGGCGAGCGTCATCGCGCCGAGCAGTGCGCCTGCGCCGAAGATCGCGGCGATCAGCCCGAAGGTGCCCGCTCCGGCGTCGAGCGTCTGGGCGGCGAGCAGTGGGAAGAGCACGTCGAAGTTGAACGAGACAGTGCTGACGACGAGCACGCCGAGGAAGGCCACCGCGACGCGATGTGACGCGAAGGCGAACCGCAGCGTGTCCCGCATGCCCGAGACGACGCCCACACCGGCTTGACCCGACGCGGTCGCGATGAGCTCCGACTCGCGAATCGCGAGCACGGCGACGACGACCGCGAGGTACGAGACCGCGTTCACGGCGAACGCGACCCCCGTTCCGGCAACCGCGACGACCAGTCCACCGAGGGCCGGCCCGGCGACGCGGGCCATCGTCCCGAGCCCCGAGCTCAGGGCGACGGCGTTCGGGAGGTCGCTCGGCCCGACGATCCTGAAGACGAGGGCGTGTCGCGCAGGGTTGTCTACGACGAGGAAAAGCCCCTGGGCGCCGATCAGGACGTACACCATCCAGGTCTCGATGACCCCGGCGATGGTCAGGGCTGCGAGCAGGCCGGCAAGGACGGCCATGACCGATTCGCAGATGACGATCGTGCGACGGATGTCGAAGCGATCCACGACCGATCCGGCCGCGAGTCCGAAGAGCGTGACCGGGAGAAGCTGGACGAGCGCGAGCAAGCCCACGGCGACGGCCGAGCCCGTCAGCTCCAGCACGAGCCAGTACGCGGCGATCTGCTGCATCCAGCGCCCGGCGAAGGCCACGGCGTGGCTCGCGTAGTAGAGGCGGAAGTTGCGGTGGCGCAGGCTCGCGAACGTGCGTCCGCCGAGCCATCCGAGCGTCACGTCAGAGCAGGGCTTCGCGGTCGATCGGCTGCCCGAGGACGAACACGCAGTCGCCCTGCTCGGTCACCGGGATCGCCTTCGTGACGGCGACGTAGCCACCGACCGGCGCGGTGAGCTCGACAGGCGGGCGCTCGGGGCGGTCGGGGAACCAGAGCCGCCCGACGGTCTGCCCTTCGTCGACCGGATCGCCGGGCTCGAGGAGCGCCTCGAAGAGGCCGTCCTCCGGCGACACGACGATGTTCGCGGGATCGCGCCCGTCGAGGATCACTGCCGGCGGGAGCCCCAGCGATGCGCGCGTCTGCGTCTCGCCCTCGAGGACACCGACGTGGCGAAGGACGTTCGTGAGCCCGCTCCACGCCAGCCGGTGCACCGGAGCGGGAACGCGTCCGCCGCCCCCGAGCTCGGTCGTGATCACGATCTTCCCCTGGTTCTCCGCCTCGACCGGCAGCAGCCCGTGGCCGTTGACGTCGATGTACAGGTAGTGCCAGTCGCTGAGCCACGCCTCCATGCCCTCGAGCATCGCCCGCCGCTGTGACGGCTCGTCGACGACATGCATGTGCGAGCAGGGAATGAACCAGGCGCTCCGTCCTCCCGAGTGCATGTCGATGACGACGTCCGCCGGCGGAAAGAGCACGGTGGAGAGGAAGTACGCAAGCTGCTCGTTCGGCTGGCCGTCGGGACGCCCGGGGAAGGAGCGGTTGAAGTTCGCTCCGGACGGCCAGTTGCGCGTGTTCGCCTTCGACGCCGCAGGCGAGAGGACAGGGATCACGATGACTCTTCCCGACACGCGCTCGGGTCGAAGCTCCTGGAGGAGTCGAAGCGCTGCGACCTGTCCTTCGTACTCGTCGCCGTGGTTTCCGGCGAGAACGAGCACGGTCGGGCCGTCGCCGTTCGCGACGACGGCGAGGTGCACGAACGTGCTCGCCCAGCCTGCCGTGTTCGTGATCTTCGGAAACGCGAGGTGCCCGATCCGCTTCCCCGGCGCCTCCAGGTCGATCGAGCAGGTGACGGGCGAGGGGGCCGCGCTCATCCGCGGCTTGCGAGGAATGCGCCTACGGCTGTCTCGGTCGCCTCGAGCAGCCTGTCGACGTCGGCATCCGTGTGTGCGTACGAGAAGTGGCTTCGCTTCAGGTTGAGAGGGAGCTCGAAGATCCCTTGGCGCATGAGCTCGCGTCGGTAGCCGACGAAGAGGTCGACGTCGTTCCGCAGCAGGTCGTCGTAGCGCTCGACCGGCCCCTCGAGGAAGTAGGAGACGAAGACCGAGCCGAACCCGCTCACGACCGCTGGGACACCGAGCCGGTCGTAGAGCTGCTGCAGCTCCGTCCGCGCCCGCTGTCCGAGTCGGAAAACGTGTTCGTGGACGGGCTCGCGATCGAGCTTCTCGATCGTCGCCAGAGCCGCAGCCGAGGTCGCCGGGTGGCCGTTGAACGTGCCGGCGAAGAACGCCGGCCGGCCTGGGGTGGTGGAGAACAGGTCCATGAGCTCGGCCTTGCCGCCGAGCGCCGAGACGGGCCAGCCGTTCGCCATCGCCTTGCCGAGCGTCGTCAGATCCGGTGTGACTCCTGCGATGGCCTGGTAGCCGCCGAGGCCGTGTCGGAAACCGGTGATGACCTCGTCGAAGACGAGGATCGTCCCGGCCCGCTCGGTCAGCTCGCGGAGGCGCTCGAGGAAGCCCGGCGTCGGCAGCACCGCGCCGATGTTGTGCGGAATGGGCTCGAGGATGACTGCTGCGACGTCGTGCTCGGCGAGCGCCGCCTCGACCGCGTCCGCGTCGTTGAACGGGAGCACGACGGTCGCGTCGAGGACCTCGGGGAGGATCCCCTGCGAGAGCGGGTCTTTCGTGCCGACGCGTTCGGCCGGAGAAATCACGTTCATCGCGACCGCGTCGTGCCACCCGTGGTAGCAGCCCTGGAACTTGATCACGTGCCGCCGCCCGGTCACCGCGCGCGCGAGCCGCAGCGCATGGAACGTCGCCTCGCTCCCCGTCGCCGTGAGCAGGACCTTCTCGAGGGACGGGACGCAGGCGACGAGGCGCTCAGCGAGCTCGATCTCGACCGGCGTGACCCCGACGCCCATGTTCCCGATCTCGGCCGCCGTCGCGGCGGCGGCGCCGTCGACGTCCGGGTCGTTGTGACCCAGGAGCGGCGGCCCGAAGGCGGAGTGGTAGTCGGTGTATGTGTTGCCGTCCGCGTCGGTGAAGGTCGCTCCGCTCGTCGCCACGACGACCAGCTCCTCGAGCCCGGCGACGCGACGTTGCCCGCTGTTGACCCCGCCCGGGATGGCCGCGACCGCTCGCTCGGCGAGCGACTTCGTCGCGCCGGCCGGGCGCGAGCTCATCGCCCGTTCACCCGCAGGCGCTCGACGACCTCCGGGTCGAGCTCGATGCCGAGCCCCGGTCCGTTCGGGACGGCGATGCAGCCGTCGGACTCGACCGGCAGACGCTGCACCGTCAACGACGTGTTGATCGGCGTCCCGGCGACGCAGTACTCCTGGTAGAGCGCCTCCGGGAGAACCGCGTTCACGTGGAGTGACGCCGCCTTGATGATCCCGCTCTTCCAGGCATGCGGCACGGTCTTGACACCGTGGCTCTCCGCGAGCTCTGCGATACGCAGAAGCTCGGTGATTCCGCCGCACCGCGTGACATCAGGCTGGATCACGTCGACGCGGCCGCGCTCGATGAGCTCGCGGAAGCCCCAGCGTGTCGCGTCCTGCTCGCCCGCCGCGATCGGGATGTCCACCGTGTCGGCGAGCTGGGCGTAGGCCTCGTACTCGTCGGGCTCGAAAGGCTCCTCGAGCCAGCTCACGCCGAGCTCCTCGAAGCCGCGTGCCGCGCGCGTCGCGCGCTCGACGTCGTCGATGTACCCGAGCCCGGCGTCAATCAGGACGTCGACGTCGTCTCCGGCAGCGTCGCACGCTGCTGCCGCGAGCTCGACGTCATATGCCTCGTCACGTCCCAGCGGCCCCCAGCCGAGCTTGACCGCGGTGAAGCCCTGCTCGCGCAGCTCCGCCACGGCGTCGTGCGTCTCTTGCGGGGTCTCGGGCATCAGACGCGACGCATACGCTCGAACGCGGTCGCGGCGAGGCTCGCCGATGAGCTCGCACACCGGCTTTCCGAGCGCTTTCCCCTTGATGTCCCAGAGCGCGATGTCGATGCCGCTGATGGCATGGACGGTGATCCCGCGGCGCCCGACGTAGATCGTCCCGCGGTACATCTTGTGCCACAGGCGCTCGACGTCCAGAGGATCCTCGCCGACGAGGAGCTCGCGCAGCCCGATCGCGACCGCGTGCGAGCCGTTCCCCTGCACGAGAGCGGCGACGACCTCGGGCGCGGAGTCGACCTCGCCGACCCCGGTGATCCCCTCGTCCGTGTGGACGAGGATCACGAGATCGTCCTGGCTGCCATCCGCGATACCCTCGTCCACGGTCGGCTGCCGGAGGACGATCGCCTCGACGTCGGTGATCCTCACCGAGCTGCCAGAAGTGCGCGTCGCCGGGAGATCACGGATTGTTGACTATAGCGCGATTGTCAACAATCGCCTAGGATCGCCGAATGGCCGGCTCTCCGGTCCGCTGCACGATCGATCTCGACGCGCCGGGCCGCCGCGTCGGCTCGCTCGACCTCCCACGGTCGAGCAACACGAGCGGCTGGTCGGCGCTGCGCATCCCGATCGTCTCGGTCGTCGGCGGGGAGGGCCCGAGCGCGCTCGTGATCGGTGGCTGCCACGGCGACGAGCCCGAAGGGCAGGTCGCGGCGATCAACCTGGCGCGCGAGCTCCGGCCCGATGACGTGCCAGGCCGGGTGCACATCGTCCCGTGCCTCTCGCTCGAGGCCTCGCGCGCGTACACGAGGCTGTGGCCTTCCGGGGCGAACATGAATCGCTCGTTCCCCGGCGATCCGGACGGCGCCCCGGACGAGCAGCTCGCCCACTTCCTCTCGACGGAGCTCTTCCCGCGCGTCGACATCGTGGTCGACATCCACTCCGGCGGCCGCTCGGGCATGTGTCTGCCGTGGTCGGAGATGCACTGGGTCGACGATGCCGAGCAGCGCCGGCGAATGGTCGACGGGATGCTCGCCTGGAACACGGACTGGTGCGTGATCTACATCGACATCGCAGGCGGTGGACTCCTCGTCGGGGAGGCGGAGCGGCAGGGCAAGACCGTCGTCTCCACCGAGCTCGGTGGAGGCGGCCACGTCACCGCCGCGATCCACCAGCTCGCCGCGAGCGGCGTGCGGAACGTGCTCCGGCAGTTCGGAGCACTTATCGGCGACGTCGAGATCCGACAGTCTCTTGGCCGGCCGGAGCCGACGATCCTGCGCGCGACCGACCTCGAGGACTACCTGCTCGCGCCGGCGAGCGGGCTCTTCGAGACGCTCGTCGAGCTCGGAGAGCATGTCGACTCCGGTCAGACGGTCGGCGTCATCCACTTCCTCGACGACCCCGAGCGATCGCCGGAGCCGGTCGTCGCGACGTCCTCGGGCGTCGTCTGCGTCATCCGGGCGATCGCCACGACCGACCAGGGCGACAACGTCGTGGTGATCGGCCACGAGGTCGACCGCGCCGAGCTCGAGTAGGACGGAGCCGGTGAAGGACTGCACTGTCGCCGCAGCGTCGATTCCCGTCCGCCAGGCCGACGTCCAGGCGAATCTCGAGACGCATGCGCGGATCGTGCGCGAGGCTGCCGCGGCGGGTTGCGAGCTCGTCGTCTTCCCGGAGCTGTCCGTCACCGGCCACAACGCGAGCCCCGAGGTGACCCGGGTGGCGGAGCCGCACGACGGGCCCATCCTCGAGGTCATGGCCGCCCAGGCGCGCGAGTCGCACATCGTCATTGCGTACGGCTTCTGCGAAGAGCGGCGCGGAACCCACTACAACACCTGCGCGCTCGTCGGACCGGACGGTCTCGTCGGCCACCAGCGAAAGGTGCACGCGTCCTACGACGAGGGCTACCGCTTCCGGCAGGCGTACGAGTGGGGCGTCTTCGACCTCGGGTTCTGCCGGGTGGGTATCGCGATCTGCCACGACAGCGACTTCTTCGAGACGTGGCGCATCCTCACGCTTCTCGGCGCAGAGCTGATCCTGCTCCCGCACGCGAATCGCACGCTGCCTGCGCGGGACGGGTCGCTCGCCTTCGACGGGCGAGGCCACGAAGCCTCTGCCAAGCAGATCCTGCGGGCCCAGGAGGAGCAGCTCGCCGAACGCCCGTGGCCGCCGCGCATGCACGACGTCCTCGCGCGCGACAACGCCGTCTTCGCGGTGTTCGCCGATCAGGTGGGCTTCGACGGGCATTCGACGCACGTCGGCGGCGCGTACGTGCTCGCGCCCGACGGCTCGCTGCTCACTCGCTCCGAGCCCGACCTCGACAGCGCTCTCGTCGTGGCCGAGCTCGATCCAGTGGTGCTCCGGCATGCTCGCGAAAACCCGATGTACGTCCTCCGCAAGCGCCGGCCGGAGGCGTACGAGGAGCTGACTCGCCGACAGTGAAGGAGGTGACATGGGCACCCTGACCGCCGGCGTCGCTCGCTGCGACGTCACGCCGCCGTGCGGGCTCCCGCACGGATGTTGGGCGGCCCGGACGGGCTTGGCCGAGGGCGTGCACGATCCGCTGCTCGGGCACGCGCTCGTGCTCTCGGACGGTGAGACGACACTCGCGCTCGTCGCAGTGGACCTCGTTTTCGCAGGGCGGGATCTGACGCTCGACGTGCGTCGTCGCGTGCAGGAGCTGACCGGCATCCCGCCCGAGGCCGTGCTTGTGAATGCGGCGCACAACCACAGCGCTCCGAGCCTCTCGCGCGGTTCGACCGTTGCGGGTCTGCGCGACGCGCCCGCCTTCGCCGAGTACGCCGGATACCTGCCGACGCTGCTGGCCGGTGCCGTGTACTCGGCATGGCGGCGACAGGAGCCCGCACGTGCCGGCTGGGGGCACGGGGACGCTCGCGGGATCACGGTGAACCGTGTCGATCGCACACGTGAGGTCGACTCCTCCGTCCCCGTGCTCCGTGTCGACAGGGCAGACGGGAGCCCGCTGGCTGTAGTCGCGAGCTTCGCCTGCCACGCGACGACGATCGGCGGTGAGACGCTGCTCTGGAACGCGGACTTCCCCGGCCCGTTCCGCGACGCGCTCCGTGAGTCGGTTCCCGGCGTCGAGCCCGTCTTCATGTCGGGCTGCGGCGGCGACGTCGCTGCCTGGGATTTCTGGTTCGGAAACTGGGAGGCTCGCCGCCACTCGTTCGAGGAGCGCGACGAGCTCGGGCGCCGACTCGCCGCCGGAGCGCTCCAGATCTTCGAGGGCATCGACACGCACGAGGCCGTACGGCTCGCTGCCGCGTCCGAGACGCTCTCTCTGCAACGGCGCCGGATCGCCTACTCGCTCGACGAGGTGGAGACGAAGCTGGCCGAGCTTGCCACGGTGCCTGCCCCCGACTTCCCGGCCGCCTGGCCCGCCGAGGTGCACACAGCGACCTCCGCCCAGCAGTTCCCGACCCTGTACCAGCGTGGCGCTCTCACCATGTACGCGGACATGCTCGGTCGCGTGGACGTTCCGATCGAGGCGGAGCTCCAAGCGTTCGCGATCGGCGACTGCGCGATCGCCGCCAACCCGTTCGAGCTCTTCAACGAATGCGGTCAGCGAATCCGCGGCCGGAGCCCGTTCGCGACGACGCACGTCCTCGGCTACTGCAACGACTACGCCGGCTACCTGCCGGCCAGCGAGGACCTCGACCTCGTCGCGGACGTCTCGCTCGACGACGTCCTCGACCAGGACAGCTACCGCTGGGCGTACGGAATCACGAGCTCGAACGTCGAGCGCGGCGAGGTCGAGCGCGTCATCGACTCCTCGGCAGCGCTCCTCGAGCGGGTGCGGACATGAAGATCACGTCCGTCGAGGCGCACGTCTGCAACGCCCGCATGCGCAACTGGGTGATCGTGTGCGTGCGCACGGACGAGCCCGAGCTCGTCGGCTGGGGAGAGGCGACGCTCGAGTGGCACACGCGAGCGGTTGTGGGCGCGATCGAGGATCTCGCCGAGCTCGTCGTCGGCGAGGACCCGACCCGCATCGAGCACCTCTGGCAGATGATGTTCCGCCAGCACTTCTGGCACGCGAGCGGGATCGTCCGCGCGACCGCGCTGTCGGGGATCGACATCGCGCTCTGGGACATCCTCGGCAAGGTGCACGGAGTGCCGTGCCATCGGCTGTGGGGCGGGCCGGTCCGCGATCACGTACGCCTTTACGGTCACCTTGGCGGCGGGAGGATGGAGGACTTCTACGAGAGCGACGAGCCGAAGCGCTTCGCCGAGCTCGCACAGGCGATGGTCGAACGCGGCTTCAGCGCCTTCAAGACGATGGCCGTGCCGCCCACGATGCCGCTCGACGGCATTGCACCGGTTCGTCATGCCGAGCGCTGCGTCGCCGCGATGCGCGAGGCCGTAGGCGACGAGATCGATCTCATGGTCGACTGCCACGCGCGTCCGAGCCCGCGGATGGGCCACCGCTTCGCGGCGGCGCTCGAGCCGTACGGCCTGTACTGGCTCGAGGAACCGTGCTGGCCGGAGCGCGTCGACGATCTCGCCGCCATCCAGCGCTCCGTCACAACGCCGATCGCGACCGGGGAGCGGCTCGTCGGCGTCCACGCATTCCACGAGCTCCTCTCCCGCAGCGGCTGCAGCGTGATCCAGCCCGACCTCACGCACTGCGGAGGCTTGAGCGAGGCCCGTCGGATCGCTGTTCTCGCAGAAATCCATCGCGTTGCGCTCGCGCCACACAACCCGCAGGGGCCGGTGAGCACGGCCGCGTCGGTCGAGCTCGGGCTGGCGATGCCGTCGTACGTCATCTGCGAGGCGGTCACCGCGGACGTCCCCTGGCGGAGCGACGTCGCACACGACTCGCATCCGATCGACCGGGATGGGATGCTCGTGCGCGCGAGCGACGAACCGGGCCTGGGCGTCGACGTCGACCTCGGCGCGATCGCCCGACATCCCTTCGAGCAGGAGCTGCCGCAGCGCATCTTCCATCGCGACGGGAGCGTGGGGGACTGGTGAGCGTCGTTGCTGCGCTCGAGCTCCTGACGGCGGAGCTGATAGCTGCACTCGGCGCGGACCACGTCGTTGCGACCCAGGCCGTGCGGGAGCAGCACGCGACCGGCGAGTCGTACCACCAGGCGGGTCTTCCCGACCTCGTCGTCCTCCCCGGCTCGACCGACGACGTGGTCGCCGTAGTCGATGCCTGTCGCAGGCACGGCGTCGCACTCGTCCCGTTCGGTGCAGGGACGTCACTCGAGGGGCAGGTCGTCCCCCTGCGCGCAGGCGTTTGCCTCGACACATCGAGGCTCGACCGCATCCTCCGTCTGAGCGTGGAAGACCTCGATGTCAGCGTCCAGGCGGGCGTGACGAGGAAGCAGCTCGACGCGCGATTGCGACCCGAGGGTGTCTTCTTTCCCGTCGATCCCGGCGCCGACGCCTCCATCGGGGGCATGGTCGCGACGGGCGCGTCCGGAACCACGACGGTTCGCTACGGCGCGATGCGCGACAACGTGCTCTCACTCATCGTGGTCACGCCCGACGGTCAGGTCGTGCGCACTCGCTCGCGGGCGCGCAAGTCGTCCGCCGGCTACGACCTCACGCACCTCTTCGTAGGCTCGGAGGGGACGCTCGGCGTCATCACCGAGGTCACGCTGCGTGTCTTCCCGACGCCCGAGGCGATCTCGTCCGCGGTCTGCCCGTTCGCGGTGCTCGACGACGCGGTCGCCTGCGTCATCCAGGCGATCCAGCTCGGGATCCCCGTGGCCCGCATCGAGCTTCTCGACGACGTGCAGATGGACGCCGTGAACCGGCGCTCCGGCCTCGACTATCCGGTCGCCCACACGCTGTTTCTCGAGTTCCACGGCACCGCGGCGGAGGTCGCCGCCCAGGCCGGGGAGGTGGCGGCACTCGCCCAGGCGAACGGCGGCGGAGCTTTCACCTGGGCGACGAGCGAAGACGAGCGGCGCGCGCTCTGGGCCGCGCGGCATCAGGCGTACGAGGCGTCGCTCGCGCTGCGCCCCGGCTCGAAGGGGTACATAACGGACGTCTGCGTGCCGCTCTCCGAGCTCGCGCGCTCTATCACGGAGGCTCGCGCCGAGATCGACGCGGCAGGCCTCGTCGCGCCGATCGTCGGGCACGTGGGAGACGGCAACTTCCACGTCTGCTTCCTCGTCGACCCGGACGATCCCGCCGGGCTCGCGCAGGTGCGCTCGCTCGCCGAGCGCTTCGCGGAGCGGGCCATCGCAGCCGGGGGCACATGCACGGGCGAGCACGGCGTCGGCTACGGCAAGTCGAGGCTCCTGCCGCTCGAGCATGGCGCGGAGGGGGTCGAGCTGATGCGCACGCTGAAGGCAGCACTCGACCCGGACGACATCATGAACCCGGGCAAGGTCCTCCCGCCGCGTGAGTAAGCCGCAGCAGCTCGATCGTGGAGGTTCGTGGGAGTCGTCCGGACTGGATGTGCCCGCGAGCCCTGGCGCGCGTCGCGTCGGCGCTCATGTCGTAGGTACCGTTGCCGTTCGTGCAGAAGACGCTCTTCGACCGCATCTGGGAGAGTCACGTCGTCCGTGAGGACGCCGGCGAGCCGGCGCTGCTCTACGTCGATCTGCACCTCATCCACGAGGTGACCTCGCCGCAGGCGTTCGACGGGCTGCGCCTCGCTGGACGCACCGTGCGGCGGCCGGACCTTGCGGTCGCGACGATGGATCACAACGTCCCGACGGACTCGATCGAGGTGCGCGACCCGCTCGCGAAGGCTCAGCTCGAGGCGCTGCGCGCGAACTGCTCCGAGTTCGGGATCCCGCTCTACGCCACTGGCAGCGGGCGCGAGGGGATCGTGCATGTCATCGGCCCGGAGCTCGGGCTGACGCAGCCCGGGATGACGGTCGTGTGCGGCGACAGCCACACGTCGACCCACGGCGCGTTCGGCGCGCTCGCATTCGGGATCGGCACCTCCGAGGTCGAGCACGTGCTAGCGACTCAGTGCCTGCCGCGTATGAAACCGAAGACCATGCGCATCCTCTACCGAGGCGCGCTTCCGTTCGGTGTGACGCCGAAGGATGTGATCCTCGGCACGATCGGCCGGATCGGCGTCGACGGAGCAGTCGGATACGTGCTCGAGTACGCGGGCCCCGTCGTCTCCGAGCTCTCGATGGAAGGGCGGATGACGATCTGCAACATGTCGATCGAGGCGGGTGCGCGTGCGGGGATGATCGCTCCCGACGACACGACGTTCGCGTACCTCGAGGGTCGTCCGGGGGCTCCGAGCGGCGCGGCTTGGGAGCGCGCTCTCGACGCCTGGCGTCAGCTTCGCACCGACGACGGCGCGACCTTCGTCCGCGAGGTCGAGATCGACGTGACCGAGCTCGAGCCCCAGGTCACCTGGGGGACGAACCCCGGGATGGTCGCTCCCGTCGGAGGCGTGGTTCCGGACCCTGCCGCATACGAGGATCCGGACGAGCGTGCGGCAGTCGAGCGAGCGCTCGTCTACATGGGCCTCGAACCCGGCACTGCGCTTCGGAACGTCGCCATCGATCGCGTCTTCCTCGGTTCGTGTACCAACGCGCGGCTCGAGGACCTCCGCACCGCGGCGCGGGTCGTGGCCGGCAAGCGCGTTCATCCGGCCGTGCGGGCGATGGTCGTCCCCGGCTCGGCGTCGGTGAAGCGGGCCGCCGAAGACGAGGGGCTCGACCGTGTCTTCGAGCAGGCGGGCTTCGAATGGCGGCGAGCCGGTTGCTCGATGTGCCTCGGGATGAACCCCGACGTCCTGGCTCCGGGCGAGCGCTGCGCGTCGACGTCGAATCGCAACTTCGAAGGCCGGCAGGGACGCGGCGGCCGGACACATCTCGTGAGCCCGGCAATGGCGGCGGCGGCGGCGATCGCGGGTCACTTCGTCGACGTCCGCGAGTGGGAGGGCGTTGCCGTATGAAGGAGTTCCGTGCGCTCACGGCTCGGGTGGCGGTGCTCGATCGCCCAGATGTCGACACCGACCAGATCTGCCCGAAGCAGTTCCTGAAACGGATCGAGCGTACGGGCTTCGGCGAGTACCTGTTCTACGACTGGAGGCAGGAGCCGGGCTTCGAGCTCAACCGGCCGGAGTGCACTGGGGCGAAGATCCTGCTCACGGGAGCGAACTTCGGATGCGGTTCGTCGCGTGAGCACGCCGTGTGGTCGCTGCAGGACTTCGGGTTCGAGGTCGTCGTCGCGCCTTCGTTCGGGGACATCTTTTTCACGAACGCTGTCCAGATGGGGCTCGTCCCGGTGGTTCTGGCGCCCTCCGACGTGAAAGAGCTGATGCTGGCGTGCGTAGGCGGCGGTGAGTTGACCGTCGACCTCGAGGCCGAGACAATCGCGCAGCCGAACGGTCGCGTCATCCGCTTCGAGATGGAGCCGTTCGTGCGCCACTCTCTGCTGCACGGCCTCGATCCGATCGCACGCACGCTCGGGCACGAGGCCGAGATCGCGGCTTTCGAGAAGCACCGTCCGTCGCCGGTGTCGACGACCTCGCTGTGAGCTCCTGCTCGGTCGAGGCGCTGCCGTCACCGCTCGTTCCCCGCTTCGTCAGCGTGCCGTAGCGCGGCAGTCGACTACGCGTGGTTCAGCGCCTCGACGAACTGCTCGAGCGCGCGCTGGTTCGCACGCGAGCGTTCGATCTCACCGAGCAAGCGGTCGATCTCGTCCGCCTCGAGCGTGTCCTCGTCCGAGCCCGCGTCGACTTCGTCGTCTCCCGCTCGGTCGATCGGGTCGGCGAGCAGTTCTCGAACGAGCGCGACGTCCTCCGGCGTCATGTGCGTGAATGCCTCGCTGTCGATCCGGGCGCGCTCGGCGGCGAGGACAGTGTCCGCGACCTGGGCGAGGAGAAGCTCCTCGCGCTGCCGCTCGAACTCCAGGGCGTCCTGGGCTTCGCGCCCCCGTCGCGCTCGTGCGATCGCATCCCTCTCCATGGGCGGCAGGATAGATCCGACGGCACGTTTCGCATGCGCGGCACTGCTCACCGTGGAGCTGCAGACGCAGTCTCGAGCGCAACTGCGACGAGGAGGTTCCGCGGCAGTGCGATGCGGAACTGGGCGAGCACGGGCTTCAGGTGGCGCGCGTCGAAGCACCCCCAGTCGGCCAGACCGAGGGCCTCGTCCTCGCCGGATGCCGCGAGGCGTTCGACCCGCTCGGCTGCGCCTTCGCCCGTGAGCACCTCCTCGACGGTGGCCCACGCCTCGTCGAGCAGGCCGTGGGCCGCGAGCGCTCGATACAGCGTCGGGACATGCGCGGTGCCGTACAGTGCCCGGACGTCGTCGTAGCGCTGATGGTGGTCGTGCAGCTCCGGCACGATCGGCTCGGGAGGCGTGTCGTCATGGTCGAGCCCGAGAGGCGGCGGAGCACGCAGTGGGATCCGCCCGTCGAGGGCGAGCCCGAGCGACGAGACGACCAGCAGCATCCCCGGAAGCTCTGCCACGAATGGGGCGACGGCCTCCGCTAACCCTGGCGATCCGGTCGGTGCAGACGATGGCGCGGCCTGCGAGCGCAGGCGCTCCGTCGCGTCGGCGAATCCCGGATGATCGACCAGGGTGCGCGCCTGGAGCCAGCCTCGTTCGAGCGCCTCCGGATCGACGGCGAGGGCCTTGAAGATCGCGGGGACGAACGTCATCCGCCGCCGGATGTCGGCGAACACGGCTGCGACGACGCCTTCTGCGTCAGCCTCGTGGCGCAGCTCGAACGGCACGTCGGTCATCGGAGGAGTCTTACCGTTCGTTGACCATGCGGACTCGGGTACGGGTTGTCGTGGAGAATCGCATGGTGTATACGACCCGGGTGCCCAAGCAGCTCACACACGACGGCACGGTGCGCGTGCCGGGGATGGTGGTCGGCGCCGCGATCGAGGTCGATGTCCCTGTCTTCGGCGTGAGTCCACCGCTCCTGCGGACTGCCTCGGCTACCGCGACCGAGCTGATCCGGGAGGCGATCGTCGAGGGACGTCTCGAGCCAGGCCGACGCCTGAAGGAAGTCGAGCTCGCCAAGGAGCTCGGAATCAGCAGGACGCCCATCCGTGAGGCCCTGCTCCTGCTCCAGGCGGAGGGCCTCGTCGAGGCATCGCCGAATCGTGGGTCGACCGTGCGCGCGTACGACGCGCGCGAGTTGAACGACATGTACGAGCTCCGCGCCCTGCTCGAGGGACATTCCGCGCGTCGGGCGGCTGCGCGGATCACGCCCGAGACGCTCGCCGAGCTGCGGGTGAGCTGCGCGCGGTTCGAAGCTATCGTCACGGATCTCGACCGACCGGGTCGTCTCGCCGATCTCGTGAGCGAGAACGGCCGGTTTCACGAGCTGATCCTCGCGGCGAGTGGAAGCGACAGGCTCGCCGGCATGGTGCACCAGGTCGTCGTGACGCCACTTGTCTACCGATCGTACGTCTGGTACTCGCCGGAACAGGCTCGCCTCTCGTTCCATGCGCATGTCCAGCTCGTGAATGCACTCGATCGCCACGATGCCGACCGTTCGGACGCGATCATGCGCGAGCACGTATTCCAGGCGCGCGACGTTCTGCTGGCTCATCTCGGCGCGGACGAGGGCGGATGACGGAGCACGCGGCCGCACCCGAGGCTCCGACTGCGAGCGACGGCGGCCCGCTGACCGGTGTGCGCGTCGTCGAGCTCGGTCAACTGCTCGCAGGGCCGTTCACCGGACGGCTCCTCGGCGACCTCGGCGCGGAGATCATCAAAGTCGAGGCACCCGGGCAACCCGACCCGATTCGGGAGTGGGGCAAAGCGCGCTACGAAGGACGGTCGCTCTGGTGGCCCGTGCAGTCGCGGAACAAGAAGTGCATCACGCTCAACCTGCGGCATGCGCGCGGCCAAGAGCTGCTCCTGGAGCTCGTGAAGCACTCCGACGTCCTCGTCGAGAACTTCAGGCCCGGGACGCTCGAGCGGTGGAACCTCGGCTACGAGCAGCTGTCCGAGGTGAACCCGCGACTCGTGCTCGCACGCGTCTCCGGCTACGGCCAGACAGGACCCTACGCCGAGCGGGCGGGCTTCGCGTCCGTCTCCGAGGCGATGGGCGGTATCCGCCACATCAACGGCTTCCCGGAGCAGCCGCCGCCGCGCATGCACCTCTCGCTCGGCGACTCGCTCGCGGGAATGTTCGCCGCGCAGGGCATCTTGGCCGCCCTCTACTGGCGTGACGCACTCGGCGGTGGTGTGGGACAGGTGATCGACGTCTCCCTCATGGAAGCGTCGTTCGCGATGCTGGAGAGCACGGTCCCCGAGTACGACCGGCTCGGGATCGTGCGAGGCCCGCAGGGGACGAACCTCAAGGGCATCGCGCCGTCGAACATCTTCAAGTCTTCGGACGACAAGTGGATGGTCATCGCGGCGAACGCCGACAAGGTGTTCCGCCGGCTGTGTGAGGCGATCGGCCGATCCGAGCTCGCTGACGATCCGCGTTTCGCGACGCATCTCGCTCGCGGCGACCACCAGGAGGAGATTGAGAGCATCGTCGCCGAGTGGGCGGCAGAGCACACAGCGGCAGAGATCGACGAGGTGCTGAACGCCGCCGGCGTGATCTGCGGGCCGATCTACACCATCGCCGACATCTTCGAGGATCCCCAGTACCAGGCACGGGACATGCTCCTGCGGCACGAGGACCCCGAGTTCGGGGAGTACATCGGCCCCGGGATCGTGCCGAAGCTGTCGCGTACGCCGGGCGCCGTCCGCTGGTCGGCGACCTGGGACGAGGGAAGCCACAACCGCGAGATCTACTGCGGGCTCCTCGGTCTCTCGGCGAGCGAGCTCGACGAGCTTCGCGCGGAGGGTGTTCTGTGACCGTGCTCACGATCTGCGACGTCGCGGCGCGCGACGGCTTGCAGAACGACGAGGCGATCCTCGACCCGGCCACGCGAGCAGAGCTCGTCAATCGGCTCGCAGCGACCGGTGTCCCCCGCATCGAGGCGGTCAGCTTCGTCAACCCGAAACGCGTGCCTCAGATGGCAGATGCGGAGGCGGTCGTGGCGGGAATCGAGCGCCGCGAGGGCGTCGTCTACGCTGGGCTCGCGCTCAACGAGCGAGGCTACGAGCGTCTCCGCTCCACGACGCTCGACGAGGTGCACTTCGCCTTCGCCGTCAGCAACGAGTTCAATCTGCGGAACGCGGGGACGGGCACCGAGGAGTCCGTTCTCTCGGGAGAGCGAATCGTCGCGCGAGCGCGTGAGGACGGCATCCGGGTCACGGCCACGCTCGGAACGGCCTTCGGCTGTCCGTTCTCGGGCGCGGTTGACCCTGGCCTCGTGCTCGCGCTCGCAGCACGTTTCGCAGAGGCTGGAGTGAACGAGATCGTCTTTGCCGATACCGTCGGCGTGGCCGTCCCCCGCCAGGTGCGGCAGCTCGTGTCGGAGGGATCGAAGCTCGGACTCCCCGTCGGCGTGCATCTCCACAACACGCGCAACACGGGGATGGCCAACGCGCTCGTCGCCGTGGAGGCGGGTGCGACGGTTCTCGACGCGTCGGTCGGCGGTATCGGCGGCTGCCCGTTCGCGCCGCGCGCCACGGGAAACATCTCCACGGAGGACCTCGTGTACCTGCTGCACGGCGAGGGGTTTGACACCGGGATCGACCTCGATGCACTCGTCGAGGTCGCGCGGTGGCTCGAGGCTGTTCTCGGGCGCGAGCTCGAAGGCATGGTCTACAGGGCCGGCGTGTTCGCGCCGGTGTCCGGATAGTCGAGTTCAACGAGGAGGAGGACGGGATGGCGTACAGGCTCGGGGTCGACGTCGGAGGCACGTTCACCGACCTCTTCCTCGTCAGCGACTCGGACGTGGGCGCACAGTTCCGCGTCAAGACCCCGTCGACACCGGCGGACCCCTCGCAGGGGGTTTTGAGCGGTGTGACGCGGATCTGCGACGAGGCCGGGATCGAGGTGAGTGATCTCCGCAACATCCTCCACGGCACCACGGTGGCGACGAATGCCGTGCTGGAGTCGAAGGGCGCGCGTGTGGGGTTGATCACGACGCTGGGTTTCAAGCAGATCCTGCACCTCGCTCGATCCCAGACGCCCGGCCCGCTCGCCGGATGGATCATCATGATCAAGCCCGAGCCGCCCGCGGCACTCTCCGATACGCGGGAGGCGGTCGAGCGCATGGATGCACGCGGCACGACGATCGTCCCTGTCGACGAGGAGCAGGTCGAGGCGATCGTGCGAGACCTCGTCGAGTCCGGCGTCGAGTCGTTGACTGTCGGGTTGATCAACTCGTACGTCAACCCTGCGCACGAGGAGCAGATCGGAGCGGTCGTCGAGCGCCTCTATCCCGGCTTCCCGGTCACGCTCTCGGCGCACGTACTGCCCGAGTTCCGCGAGTACGAGCGGACTCTCACCGCCTGCATGAACTCGTACGTCCGGCCCAAGGTCGCGGACTACGTGACGCTCTTGCAGGCGGCGCTGCAGGGCGTCGGCGCGCAGGCCGAGGTGAACATCCTGCGTTCGGACGCCGGCCTGATGACGACGACCGAGGCAACGCGCAACCCGATCTACGGGATCCTGTCGGGCCCGTCGGGGGGAGTCGCCGGAGCCCTCTTCGTCGCCCGCAAGGCCGGTTTCGACAACATCCTCACCTTCGACATGGGCGGGACGTCGACCGACGTCGCGTTGTGCCAGGACGGTGAGCCGACCATCGGTCGCGAGACGACGATCAGCCACTTCCGGATCAAGGTGCCGTCGGTGAACGTGCACACGGTCGGAGCGGGCGGCGGCTCGATCGCGCATGTGCCTGAGCTGACAAAGGCGCTTCGGGTCGGCCCCCAGTCCGCGGGAGCCGACCCCGGACCCGCGGCGTACGGTCGCGGCGGGGATGATCCAACCGTCACGGACGCGAACATCGTGCTGGGTCACCTCCCACCACAGCTGCTCGGCGGGGAGATGAAGCTCGACGCCGCAGCCGCTCGCATGGCGGTGCAGCGGATCGCCGATGCGATGGGCCTCGACAGCGTCGAGGAGGCCGCGGAGGGGATCCTCGCCATCGTGAACGAGAACATGGCGGGCGCGCTGCGTCTCGTCTCCGTCCAGCGCGGCCACGATCCGAGGGAGTTCGCTCTCGTGGCGTACGGTGGAGCGGGGCCGCTCCACGCGAACGCCGTTGCGGAGATCATGGGCTCGTTCCCGGTGCTCATCCCGCCTGCCCCGGGCCTGCTGTGTGCGGTCGGCGACCTCGTTGCCGACTTCCGGGACGAGTTCGCACAGACGTACATCCGGGTGCTGCCGGATGCCGAGCCGGGCGAGGTTGCCGCGATTCTCGTGAGCCTCGGCGAACGGGCGAAGGCGTTCCTCGACGGCGAGGGCATCGACCCGGATCGCCAGGAGATCGCGTACACGGCGGACATGCGCTACCACCGCCAGGGGTACGAGATCCCGGTCGCCGTCGACCCCGCGGACGTGCGTGCGAACGGGCTCGAGGGGCTCGACGAGCGCTTCGACGCCCTTCACGAGCAGCTCTACGGGTTCCGGATGCACGACACGCTGTCGGAGATCGTCAACCTGCGAGCCGTCGGCTCGGGCGTCGTCCCGAAGCCGGAGCTGCCGGTGGGTGAGACCGGCGGTGCCGATGCCTCGGCGGCGGTCACGGACGCCCACGAGATCACGTTCAAGGGCAAGCAGGTACCGACGAAGATCTACGACCGCGCGAAGCTCGCTCCCGGCATGCGCTTCGATGGTCCGGCGATCGTGATCGAGTTCGACGCGACGACGGTCGTTCTCCCCGGCTACGTGGCCGAGGTGGACGTGAACTTCAACATCCTCATCAACCCGAAAGCGTGAGGTCCGAGATGGCGACAAAAACGCGCGACGAGCTACGGATCGCCGAGATCCCGACGGACATCGACGTCGATCCCGTCACGCTCGACATCATCGAAGGCGCCCTCAAGAGCGCCCGGTTCGAGATGGACGCGGTGCTCTTCCGCTCCGCGATGAGCCCGGTGATCCGGGAGCAGCACGATGAGTTCCCGATGATCACCGACCCGCGCGGCCGCATGGTGGTGGGCCAGTTCGGGGCCTACATCAACGAGATGATGGAGGAGTGGGACCGGGGCGTGTACCCGGGCGACGTGATCCTCACGTCCGACCCGTTCAAATGCTCCGCGTCGATCTCGCACACGAACGACTGGCTCGTGCTCGTCCCGATCTTCTACGACGACGAGCTCGTCGGCTGGTCGAGCCAGTTCGGGCACCAGATGGACGCGGGTGGGCCGCTTCCCGGCTCGCTGCCGACCGGCGCTCGGACGATCTTCGAAGAGGGGATCATCATTCCACCGCTCAAGATCATCGAGCGCGGAACCCCGCAGGACGACGTGCTCCGCCTGATCTTCAACAACGTCCGACTTCCCGAGATGAACCGCGCTGATCTCTTCGCCATCGTCGCAGGCTGCCGGGCGGGCGAGAAGCGCGTCGTCGAGCTGTGCGACCGCTTCGGCAAGGAGACGTACCTCGCGGCCCTGCAGGCGCTTCTCGACCGGACATACGAGGCGATGCGGACGCTGATCCTGGTCGCCATCCCGGAGACACCTCAGACGTTCGTCGACTATGTCGACGACGACGGCCTCGGCAACGGCCCGTTCAAGATGCAGCTGACGATCTGGAGGGAGGGCGACCAAGCGTTCTTCGACTGGTCGGGCACCGACCCACAGGCTCTCGGCCCGGTGAACTTCTACCTCTCGGAGGGGATGTTCAAGATGTTCATCGGGATCTACCTGATCATGGTCAACGACCCGCAGATCCTGTTCAACGACGGCTTCTATCCCTTGCTCCACGTCGTGATGCCGAAGGGGAGCCTGCTGAACCCGCGATTCCCCTCGGCGCTCGGCTGCCGAACGCACGCCCTCGCCCGGCTGTTCGATGTGCTCGGCGGCGCTCTCGTCAAGCAGGCGCCGGAGCTGAACACGGCCTCTGGGTACGGCACGAGCCCGTACATGCTCTACTCGGGCTGGGACGACGCCGGCGAGTTCTTCTACTCGATGGAGATCCTCTATGGCGGGATTCCTGGGCGACCGATCGGCGATGGAATGGACGGCCACTCGTGGTGGCCGCTGTTCGAGAACATCCCCACCGAGTACCTGGAGGCGTACTACCCGCTCCGCATCGACGGCTATACGACGGTCACGGACTCCGGCGGCCCCGGGTTTCACCGGGGCGGCAACGGCGTCGAGAAGCGATACGTCTACCTCGAGCCCGGCGAGGTCTCCATTCACGACGACCGCTGGCTAACGCGCCCGTGGGGCGTGCTCGGTGGCTGGCCCGGAGCTCGCTCCTCCAAGCTGCTTCGCCGCGCCGACGGCACCGAGCAGGTGCTTCCCTCAAAGTGCGATCGGGTGGTCGTCGAGCCAGGGGACATGCTGATCTACCGCACGGCCGGCGGCGGTGGCTGGAAGGATCGACTCGAGCGACCGGCCGAGCTCGTCGCGCGTGACGTCTCCTTCGGGCTCGTCAGTCGCGAGTTCGCGCGCGAGGGCTACGGCGTCGTGCTCGCGGCGGACGGATCCGTCGACGAGGCGGCGACCGAGGCGGAGCGGATGCGTCAGCGCGACGAGCGCGGCGAGGCGCTGGCGTTCGACTTCGGCCCGTCCCTCGACGAGGTGATCGCCCGCTGCCGGGCCGAGACGGGCCTGGAGCCGCCCGTTCCGGCGACGCCGCTGCGGTGGTCACCACTCGAGCCCGGCGACGAGGCGCTCGCCCGCGTGCGAGAGGGAGACGGGATCCCCGCTCCAAAGGCGTGAGCACAGCTCGCCTCCGGCTCGCGGTCGCGGGGGAAACCCTGTTTCCCCCGCGTGCCCCCTTCTCTTCGAAACCGTGGGGAACCTCCCGTTTCTCGCGCGGGGGAACCCATGGTTCCCCCGCGGGCCCCCTTCTTGGGCGCAAGGCGCGTGGGTTCCCCACGCCCCTCCACGCTCATAGTGCGACCAAGGTTGCCCTATGAGCGACGTTCGACACGAGGGGTTCCATGGGCGCGCCGGCTTCGGCCGGCGCCCCGCCCTCGTCGTGGTCGACGTCAACCTGGGGTTCACGGACGCCGCCTCGCCGCTCGCCTGCGAGCTCGACGACGTCGTCGAC
>DATKBJ010000123.1:0-15396 GCA_035514135.1 Gaiellaceae bacterium
GAACGCCGCGACGTACTCGATCAGGTCGAGGAACGTGGGCTCCGCCCAGTGGATGTCGTCGAACACGACGACGAGTGGCCCGCTCGACGCCACCGTCTCGAGCAGCCGGCGGACGCCCCAGGCGATCTCCTCGGGCGACACGGGCGTTTCTCTCACGCCCAGCGCGGCCTCGATCCGGATCGCGATGAGCTCGGCATCGGGAGCAGGCCGAAGCGCGGGTCCGAGATCACCGACCTGAGCCGCGATCTCCTGGAGCGGCCAGTACGTGATCGCCTCGCCGTACGGGATACATCGACCGACGACGACGCGCGCCTCGACACGACCGAGCAGCTCACGGGCGAGGCGTGACTTGCCGATCCCCGGCGGCCCGACGATCGTCGCCAGCTGCGGAGTCCTTGTCTCGACGGCTGTGGCGAGCGCGTCCCGGAGCTTCTCGAGCTCCTCCTCGCGCCCGACGAACGGCGCGTCGATCCGGCGCGTGTACGCCGGTACGGCGTCGAGCAGCTCGAGCAGGCGGAAGGCCGGGACCGGTTCGCTCTTCCCCTTCAGCGCGAGCGGCCCGACTGCCTCTGCGCGGACGGCCTCACGCACGAGGCGTTCGGTCGCCGCGCCGATCAGAACTTCGTCCGCGCCCGCGGCCTGCTCGAGTCGTGCAGCGACATTGACGGCATCGCCCGTGGCGAGCGTCTCGCCGGTGCCCGCGACGATCTCGCCTGTGTCGATCCCAACGTGCACCTGGAGCCCGAGCGCCGAAACCGCATCGCGCATCTCGACGGCGGCGCGTACGGCTCGGAGCGCGTCGTCCTCGTGTACCTGCGGCAGACCGAAGATCGCCATGGCCGCGTCGCCGACGAACTTCTCGACCGTGCCGCCGTGGCGCTCGAGGATCGCACGGAGCTCGGCGTGATAGCGGGCCATCAGCTCGCGCAGAATCTCCGGGTCGGTGCTCTCGCCGAGCGCCGTCGAGCCGACGAGGTCGCAGAAGACGACCGTTACGGTCTTGCGCACACCTGGCGGTGACTCGACCAGCAGCGCGCCACAGCTGCCGCAATAACGAGACGCGGCCGAATTCTCCTGGCCACACGTTGTGCAGACCACAGCGGAAGCGTCCATCACGACGGCGCGAGATACAAGCGCGGCGGCGATGCATGTGACGTGTTGGGGAGGGTAGGCTGCCGGCGTGGTAGCGGCCTGGCCGGAGCCCGTCGAACGGGTGTCCTCCTTCCTCCGCGAATCGGGAGCCGAGGCGCGCATCCAGGAGTTCCCGGAGGGCACGCCGACAGCGCAGGCGGCAGCCGACGCCGCAGGGTGCGATCTCGAGCAGATCGTGAAGTCGCTCGTGCTCATGTGCGACGACCGGCCGGTCGTCGCGCTCGTTCCCGGCGATCGCCGGTGCGATCCGGACAAGGTGGCGGCGGCTGTCGACGCGTCGGCCGCACGCGTTGCAAGACCGCCAGAGGTCGAGCGGGCGACCGGGTTTGGACCGGGCGGCGTCGCGCCGTTCCCACTCCCGAACGTGGACGCGGTCTTGATCGAGCGGTCGTTCTTCCGTCACCCGATCGTGTGGGCAGGCGCCGGCTCCGCCAAGCACATGGTGGGAATCAGCCCGAGCGAGCTCGGGCGTCTGGCACGGGCTCGGCCGATGGACGTCGTCGCCGACCGATCGTACGATTCGTCTCAGACAAAGGAGAGCTAAGGCCCGATGCAAGAGACCGAGAAGATCTGGATGAACGGCGAGCTCGTCGACTGGGCGGATGCGAAGATCCACGTCGCCTCCCACGGGCTCAACTACGGCTCCGGCGTATTCGAGGGCATCCGCTGCTACGACACGCCGAGTGGGCCTGCGGTGTTTCGCCTGCGCGACCATCTCGTACGCCTCGAGAGCTCCGCGCGAGTGCTGTACATGGACCTTCCGTACTCGACCGAGGAGATCCGGTCGGCTGCGCACGAGGTCATCGCTGCGAACGGGCTCGCGTCCTGCTACCTCCGGCCGATCGCGTTCTACGGCTACGGGGAGCTCGGCGTCGCGTCGACGGGCAATCCCGTGGACGTTGTGATCATCAGCTTCCCGTGGGGTGCGTACCTGGGCGACGACAGTCAGAAGCTGGGCATCACGACGAAGATCTCGAGCTGGGAGCGCGTCGGGCCGAACGTCATCCCGCACGTCGCCAAGGCGACCGGCATCTACCTCAACTCGATGCTCGCGACGATGGAGGCTCGACGCGGCGGCTACGACGAGGCGATCATGCTCTCCCACGACGGCTACGTCGCCGACGGGCCCGGAGAGAACATCTTCCTTGTCAAGGACGGCGTAATCCACACGCCGCCGCTCGCAATGTCGATCCTGCCCGGCATCACGCGCGACACGATCATCCAGATCGCCCAGGATCTCGGCCATCGCGTCGAGGAGACGTTGATGATCCGCACGGATCTCTATCTCGCCGACGAGGTATTCATGGTCGGAACAGCGACCGAGGTCGCGCCCGTCCGCTCGGTGGACGATCGCGAGATCGGCGTCGGCCCGGTGACCCGCGAGCTCCAGCAGGCGTACCTGGACACGGTGCACGGTCGCAGCGAGCGCTGGAGCCAGTGGCTCGACATCGTCGAGATGGCGCCCTCCGCGGCGTAGGCATACATGGCGGCCGTCCGGACGATCGCGCTCTCGAGCCCGTGGCTCGACGAGCGGGAGGAGGAGCTCGTCGTGGGCGTGCTCCGCTCCGGGCGGCTCTCGCTCGGCCCGACGATCGATCGCTTCGAGGAGGCCTTCGCAGAGGAGGTCGGTGCGCCGTACGCGGCGGCTGTCTCGAGCGGGACTGCCGGCTTGCACCTCCTGTGCATCGCGGCCCGCGTGGGGCCGGGCGACGAGGTGATCACGTCGCCGTACTCGTTCGTCGCGTCGGCCAACTGCGCGATCTACGAAGGCGCAACGCCGGTCTTCGCGGACATCGACCGCCGCACGCTGAACCTGTCGCCGGAGGCAGTCGAGGCCGCCGTCACGGATCGCACGCGGGCGGTCGTCGCCGTCGACATCTACGGCTACCCGTGTGAGCTCGATGAGCTCCGCGCGATCTGCGACACGCGCGGGATCGCGCTCATCCAGGATGCGTGCGAGGCGCTCGGCGCGCGCTACAAGGGCGAGCCCGTCGGCGCGCAGGGGCCGTCCGCCGTCTTCGCCTTCTACCCGAACAAGCAGATCACGACCGGCGAGGGCGGCATGGTCACGACCCACTCGGAGAGCGAGTGGCGTCTGCTCCGGAGCCTCCGGAACCAGGGGCGTGCCGACTCGGGCGGCTGGCTCGAGCACGCGCGGCTCGGCTTCAACTACCGCATCGACGACGTCCGCGCGGCGATCGGTCTCGGTCAGCTCGAGAAGCTCGGCGAGATCCTTTCGCATCGCCGTGAGGTAGCCATGCGCTACAGGGAGTTGCTGCGCGACATCGAAGGGCTCGAGCTTCCGTGCGAGGACGACCCCGTTCACGAGCGCTCGTGGTTCGTGTACGTGGTGACCCTGCCTGCCGAGGCGGATCGCGAGGCCGTCATCGCCTCGCTGACCGAGCGCGGCGTTCAGACCGCGCGCTACCTCCCGTGCATCCACCTCCAGCCGTACATGCAGGAGCGATTCGGCTACCGCGTCGGCCTGTGCCCGGTCGCCGAAGACCTCGCGTCGCGAACGCTCGCACTGCCGTTCCACGCACGTCTCGCCGAAGACGACCAGGCGTACGTCGCCGGGGCCCTGCGCGCGGCTCTCGAGTAGTGGCGCGCGGCCCTTCCCAGGGCGAGGCGCTGTGTACCTGGGGAGTGTGGGCCGTGATGACGACCGTCGTGATCGCCACCTACAGCTGGGTCGCGCCGGAGGAGACGTATCACGTCTCGCGCGAGGGCATCGCAGGCGGATCGAGCCGCGCGCTGACGCTCGTGAACTTCCCGATCGCGCTCGTTGCCATCGCGCTCGTCCTCGTGGCCGTCGCCGCGCTTCCGCGCGCTGTGTGGTGGCTCGCCGCTCCCGCCATCGCCCTCTGCGCGACGATCCCGTGGTTCGTCGACCAGGACAATCTCGACGCGCGCTGGGTCAACGCCATCCCTGCGCTCGGCGTGCTGATCGCGCTCGGGCTGACGGTCGCCGCGACGCGTCGCGCTGGGCGGGCGTTCGCGCCGCGCCGCCCGCTCGACGGCTGGCGAGCCGGAGTCGCTGTCGTAGTCGGTCTCGTGTCGTTACCCTGGATCGCGGCCGAGCTCGGCTTCCACTTCCCGGGTGACGTCTTCATGGGCGAGGAGATCGGGCTCGAGAAGGACGGCACGCCGATCGCCGCCGTCCATCTGGGACATCACCACGGAACCGACGGCGCGTTCCTCGTCCTCACTGCGCTACTCCTCTCGCGCGTGCGCGTGGACGGATCGCGCCTCCGACTCGCCCTCGCCGGCTACCTCGGGTTGATGCTCGCCTACGGCGGCGTGAACCTCGTGCAGGATGCGTGGAACGAGCAGATCGTGAAGCGCGGGTGGACGGATGCGAGCATCCCGTCGGCTCTTCTTCCGGGTTTCGAGCCGGTCTGGGCAGTCGTGGTCGGACTGGCGATCGTGGGGGCTCTCGTCCTTCTCCGCGAGGACAGGCGCACGTCATACTCCGGCACGTGACGCAGCGAATGGTCTTCCTGGGGTTCGGCAAGTACGCTCGGGCCGACAAGATCTACGCGCTCGAGCCGATCACAGGCGACGATCGCGGTGGAGGACGACGGACCCGCGTGTGGGTCGAAGGTCTCGCCGAGCCACTCGTCGCCTCACGGACTGAGAGGACGATCCTGCACGACATGGGTCACGAGGGCGGCGACTCGGCGCTGCTCGACGGTGCTCTCGACCTCGCCGAACGTCTCGCCGCCGCGGCTGAGGAGGGGCGCGTCGACCTGGGCGATCTCGGGCGCCGCGCACGAAAGGTGCTCGCAGCGACAGCTCGACCGAGCGAGACCGAGCCGCTCTTCTGACAGTCGATCCTGCGTTCTTCGCTCGCGATGCGAACGTCGTGGCGCGGGAGCTCGTCGGCTGGAGCCTTCTCGTCGACGGCGTTGGTGGCGTGATCGTCGAGACCGAGGCGTACGCACCCGACGACGCTGCGAGTCACTCGTTCGGCGGCCGGACCCGGCGCAACGCCACGATGTTCGGCCCGGCCGGCCGTCTGTACGTCTACCGCTCGTACGGGATCCACTGGTGCGCGAACGTCGTCTGCGACGCCGACGGGGTGGGGGCGGCCGTGCTGCTCCGAGCGCTCGAGCCGACGTACGGCATCGACGCGATGCGCGCTCGACGAGGCGTCGACGACGAGCGGCTCCTGGCCGCCGGTCCGGGCCGCCTCACGGAGGCGCTCGGCATCTCGATCGCGCACGACGGGGCGCACCTCGACCAGCATCCGTTCGACCTTCGTCTGCCGGAGCGAGCCGCCGAGATCGTCACCTCGCTCCGCATCGGGATCACGCGCGCGACCGACAGGCCGTGGCGCTACGCGCTCGCCGGCTCTAGGTTCGTGAGCCGTCCCCGACCACGATTCTGATGCGCATGCGCGGTCTGATCGCGACTCCTGGCTCGGGAGCCTGGCGAAGGACGGTTCCGATGCGGCCGCGACCAGTCCTGGCGATCAGCCGCACCTTCAGGCGCCTCGCCTCCCGCTGGACATCGGCGACGCTCGACCCGACGAAGTTCGGGAGCAGCCCGAACTCGGCTTTCGACACCCAGATCGTCACCGAGTCGTTCGCGGAGAGGCCGCCGGTTCGTGGCTCCTGACCGACGACGAGCCCCGGCAGCTTGCCCGCCTTCGCAGGCGAGTAGGCAACGTTCGCAGCGAGCGGCTTCGCCGCCAGAGTCGCTTCGGCGCCGGCCTTCGTCATGCCGACGACGAGCGGTACGGACACCTCGTTGGGCTTGCAGTCCGCCTCGGTGTCGGGCGCCTGTCCCGGGAAGTAGGCAACGAGTCGCGACCCGCGGCAGTAGCCGTTGTCGAGCTGCCACTCGCTCCCGCGACGCACGACCCACGTCGACGCTCCGCCGAGGTACGGAGGCGAGTCGAACGAGCGACTCTCGTCCTCCTCGACCGTTTCGACGAACGCCTTCCAGATCATGGCCGGCAACGTGCCGCCGGCGACCGGCTCCCCGTTGAACTCCGTCAGCATCGGCTCGAGCGAGTCCGGGTAGCCGACCCACACCGCGACGACCAACTCCGGTGTGTACCCGACGAACCACGCGTCGCCGTAGTTGTCCGTCGTGCCGGTCTTTCCGGCGATGTCGCGACCGGAGATCGCGGCTCGCTTGCCCGTGCCGGACTGGACGACGCCCTCGAGGATGTCGGTGAGGAGCTTGGCGTGGCCCTCGTCCACGACCTGCTTCGGGATGGGCGCGTTGGCGTCGACGCGGCTCGACCTGAAGCGCGCGATCTGATCGACGACGCGCGGACGGTTCCCGGACTCCGCCCCGTCGATGCGGCGCCCGCCGTTCGCGATCGTCGCGTATGCGCGCGCCATCTCGAGCGGGCTGACTGCCCCCGACCCGAGACCGATGGAGAAGTACGGTGCAAGCCGGCTGCGGATGCCGAGGGCGTGGGACGTGTTCACGATCGCCTTCGGCCCGACGACGTCTGTCAGCTGCGCGTAGACGGTGTTGTCCGACGACACCATCGCGCGCGACAGGCTGACGCGGCCGAGGTACGTCTTGTCGTAGTTCGTGACCTTCCAGATCCGGTCACCGGCGTCGATCGAGACGGGCTTCGATTCGAGCTCGGTCACCGGCGAGATGCCCTCGCTCATCGCCGTCGCCAGGACGATCGGCTTGAAAGCCGATCCCGGCTGCCGCTTCGCCTGCGCGGCGAGGTTGAACTGGCTCTGACGGAAGTTGCGCCCGCCGAACATCGCTTTCACCGCGCCCGAACGCGGGTCGATCGCGACGAGCGCCGCAGCAGGCCCGTCCGGGTTGCGCAGCACCTTCTCGATCGCGGTTCGTGCCTTGAGCTGAAGCTCGAGGTCGATCGTCGTCGTCACCTTGAGGCCGCCGCCGAAGACCCGTCCGGCGCCATACTCCGCTATCAGCTCGTCCTTCACGTAGTTCACGAAGTACGGCGCAGGGCCCTGGGTGCCGGGCAAGCGGATGTCCTCTGGCACGGGGAGCTCTCGCCTCGCCGCACGCTCGAACTGCCGCTGCGTGATCTTCCCTTGGTCGAGCATCATCGAGAGGACGTGGCTTCGACGCAGTGTCGCGTTGCGCGGGTTTGCTGCCGGGTCGTACCGCGTCGGGTCGGCCGGGATTCCGGCGAGGAGCGCGGACTCGGCGAGGTCGAGCTCCCGCGCGCTCTTCTTGAAGTACGCTCGTGCGGCCTGCTGGATTCCGTAGGCGCCGTGTCCGAAGTAGATGGTGTTCAGGTACGCGGTGAGGATCCGGTCCTTGGTCCAACGCTGCTCGAGCTGCCATGCGAGCGCGGCCTCACGGACCTTCCTCGCGATCGTCCGCTCGTTGCGGATGTAGGCGTTCTTCACGAACTGCTGCGTGATCGTCGAGCCGCCCTCCACGATGCTCTGCTGGCGGACGTCCTGCCAGAGCGCGCGTCCGATGCCGCGGACGTCGACGCCGTTGTGCTCGTAGAAGCGCCGATCCTCCACCGCGACGATCGCCTGTCGCATGATCGGCGCCATGTCCTCGGTCTTGACGAGGACGCGACTCTCGTCTCCTCGCAGCACGGCGAGCACGCTTCGGCCGTTCGCCGCGTAGACGACCGTGTCCACGTCCGAGCTCTGCGCAGCCGGGTCGAGCGCGGGAACCTCGCTGGCGACGGCGCGTACGAGCCCGAATGTGAACGACAGGCCCGCAGCGACGACGAGGACGGCCAGCAGCGCCGCAAGCCGACGCTTACGAACCCGGCGCCGTGGGCGCGGCTCTTCCTTCTCTCTCCGAACCCGCAAGGGGGCCGATTCTAGCTCCGCTCGGGTGAATGGCCCGCAAAGAGACTGTTCAGACCGGATCCGAGGCGACGAGCGGAGGCAGGGTCGGAGCCTCGGCGCCACCCGCCTGCTCGACCGTCACGGCGACGATCTCGCCCTCGGCGACGTCACCCTCGACGAGCACGATGTCGAGCCCGTCCTCGCCCGGGAAGATCCCGGCCGAGATCGGGTTGCCGTCCTCGACGATCCAGGCCTGGTAGGTCTGCCCGGCCGGCGCAGGGCCGAGGTTGCTGAGGACGAGCGCCGCCCGCCCTGCCGGGTCGACAACGAGCCGCCCGTTCCCTGACGCGAGATCGATCGTCCGCGAACTGAGATCGGCGACGATCGCTGCGGCCGTCCGCTCGCGCTCGAGCGCGGCGCGTGTGTCGTCGAGCTCGCCGGACAGATCCGAGGCCCAGAGCCCGATCGCCAGCGCGACGACGGCTGCCACGGCGGCGACCGCCGCCAGCGCGGGCGTGGTGCGTCGCCTGCGCGACTCCAGCGGAACGACGTTCTGCGGCGGCTCCGCGCGCACGTCGGCGAGGATCCGTTCTCGCAGGGCAGGGCTCGGAGCCGGCCCCGACGCCGCGACGGCGAGCGCCTCGGTCGCCTCCCAGAAGGACGCGAGCTCCCGCTGGCACTGCTCGCAGGTGGCGAGATGCGCCTCGTAGGCGCGGCGCTCGTCGAGATCGAGCGCATCCAGCGCGTAGCCGGCGGTCAGCTCGTGAGTTCCGGTTTCCATGATCCTTCCTGGGTGGAGTCGTCGAGCAGCTCACGCAGCCGCGCGAGCCCCGCGAACATTCTGCTCTTGATGGTCCCGAGGGGCACGCCGAGTCGCTCGGCGAGCTCGGATTGCGTGAAGCCGCCGTAGTAGGCGAGCTCGAGAGCCTCACGTTGGACGTCGGGGAGCTGCTTCAACACAGCCTGCACGCGCTCGCGCTCGAAGCGCAGCCATGCGGCCTCGTCGGTCAGCTCGGGCGAGGAGCCGACGGGAGTGTCCTCGGTCAGAGGATCGGCGTGGCGGCGCTCTTCGCGCCGGACGAGATCGACGGCGCGGCGATGAACGAGGGTGAGGATCCACGTGCTCGCCTTCGCCCGCTCTGCTCGAAACGTCGCCGCGCTGCGCCAGACCTGGAGGAACGCCTCCTGCACGGCGTCCTCGGCGTGCCGTTCGTCGCGCAGCACGCGCAGCGCGAGGCCGTAGGCGACCCGCGAGACGCGGTCGTACAGCTCTCCGAGCGCTGCCTCATCGCCTCGCGCGACGAGCGCGACGAGTGCCTCGTCCGACAGGTGAGCGTGCTGCTTGCGCATGGCGAAGCGGTTCCCAGGTGCGGGCAACGCTACCACTGGGGCCACGACCGTCATCGGCCTCATTCGCCGGCGCGGCGCTCCCGGTTCGTTCGAACCGACTCCTGTTCCGAGGCGAATAGGCCCCGTCAACGACCGAAGGAGACACGCATGAAACGTGCGATCCTCGCGGCGCTGGCAGTGACGGTACTCGCCGCCGCTGCCCTCGCCGCAGTGGTCACCGGGGGCCCGGCATTGTCCGCGGCCGCCGACCACGTCGACGCGCCGGGGCTCACACCGCCCGGCGGGAACCTCCAGCTCGACATCACGGACGTCTACGCGTGGCGCGCCCGCAACGGCAAGACGGTCCTCGCCGCCAATGTCAACGGGCTGACGGCACCGGGTGCGAACCCGGTCTTCGCGAGCGGCGCCCCGTCGGTCGCGAAGACGCAGGCCGTGACGTACTGGTTCAAGGTGGACAACAACGGGGATGCGGTTCCGGACGTGAACATCGCTGTTCGGTTCGGCAAGCCCGACGGCAAGGGCGTCCAGAAGATGACTGTCAAGCGCAACGGCACGGTCATCCTCCCGGGTGTCACGAGCCCGGGTAACGGCGTCAAGATCAACAGGTCCGGTCAGGTGCTCGGCTACGCAGGGCTCCGCGACGACCCGTTCTTCTTCGACCTCGACGGGTTCATCAACATCCTGTCGCCCGAGCCTGGCATGTCGTTCCTCGGCTGCACCTCGCCGCGGACCGACTTCTTCGCAGGGAAGAACGTCTCGGCGATCGTCCTCGAGCTTCCCTCGGCACTTCTGACGAGGTCGGGTTCCTCGCAGATCGGTGTGTGGGCGACAACGACGACCGGCCTGACGCAGGTCGACCGCATGGGCCGTCCGGCGATCAACACCGTGTTCATCCCGAACAACCCGCTCCCGCCGGACCGCGTGAGTGACGGAAAGGCTTCGCTGAAGAACGCCTTCAACTCCTCCGCTCCGCGGAACGATCAGGCGAAGTTCCGCACTGAGGTCGTCGACACGCTGACGGTGCTCCACTCGCTGAACGACGCGGCGGGCGACGACCCGTCGGACGATGCCGGGAAGATCTCCGGTCTCGCCGACGTGCTCCTGCCGGACATCCTCACCTTCGACACCGCGGCCTCGGACGGCTTCTTGAACGGCCGGAGGCTCGCGGACGACGTCATCGACGCCGAGCTCGGGCTCATCACCGAGGGCGCGGCGACGACGGACTGCGTCTCGCAGAACGATCGCGCCTTCCGGGCGGCGTTCCCGTACCTCGCGAACCCGCACAACTAGGGGCTCTCGCGTCTCCATCGAGGGCGGCCTGCGGGCCGCCCTCGACACGGTCCGAACCGGATCGGCCGGAGCTGCGAACAACGGGTGTGAAGTGTCGCCTCCTCTTCGGTTTCGCCGCGGTCTGCGGTGCTGCGGCGGTCGTCCTGGGAGGCGGCTGGGGTAGCGCCGACGTCTCGGCGCGCGCGGCCGGTGACGAGCACCTCGCGGAGCTCGTCGCGCAGCTGTCGACCGGCTCGAGCGCGGACGTCGTCCGCGAGCTCGAAGCTGCCGCTTTGGCCGATCCCGGAGACGGACGGGCGCACGCGCTCCTCGGCCTCGGCTATCAGCAGTTGTTCCGGGAAACTGCGCGTCCCATCTATCTCTCGCGCGCGCGCGACTCCCTCGACGCTGCCGGCAAGCTGGACGAGCGCGACTTCACGACGCAGATCGGGCTTGCGCAGGTCTCCTCCACGCAGCATCGCTTCCGTGCGGCCGAGCGCCACGCGCGGCAGGCGCTACGGCTCGAGCCTGACAATGTGGCCGCGCTGAGCACGCTGGGCGATGCCCTGCTCGAGCTCGGGCGCTACGACGAAGCGTTCGACGCCTTCGACCATGCGGCGGCCCAGGGCCCGAGTGTCGGTGCGTACGCACGCGTCGCCCGTGCCCGCGAGCTGCTCGGACGCTCGGACGGTGCGCTCGATGCGCTCGAGCTCGCCATCGAGGCCGGCTCCGGCATCCCGGAGCAGAAGGCGTGGGCGTTGATGCGCTACGGCGGCGTGCTCCTCGGCACGGGCCGGGTCGACGATGCCGCGACGGCCTTCCGACGCTCGCTCGACCTTCAGCCTCGCTTCCCGCATGCACGCGCCGGGCTCGCGCGTGTGGCGGCCGCCCGCGGCGACATGGGCGCTGCCGTGCGTCGCTTCGAGGCGCTGTTGCGGGAGGTGCCGTCTGCGGAGTACGCGAGGGAGCTCGGTGACCTCCACCTCGCGCTCGGCGCCGAGCGCGAGGCCGAGCGCGCCTACGATCGCGCGCGCCACTTCGAGGAGCTCCTCGCCCGGAACGGCGTGCGCACGATGCTCGCATCAGCGAGTCTCGACGTCGATCGCGGACTTCGGCTCCGATCGGCTCTCGAGCGGGCACGGCAGGCATACCACGAAGCCCCGAACGTAGAGACCGAGGATCTGCTCGCGTGGGCGCTGGTGCGGAACCGTCGCTGCGTCGAAGCCCGCGCGTGGTCCGAGCGCTCGCTCGAGTTGGGGACGCGCGACGCGACGATCTTCTTCCATCGCGGCATGATCGAGCGCTGTCTCGGAACCCCAATGGCAGCACGCTGGTTCGCTGATGCGATTGCGATCGATCCGGGATTCTCGGCCCGCTGGGCACCGCTCGCGGAGCGTCTCGCTCGCGGCTGACCGCGGTAGGCTCCGCTGCGTGGAGCAGCTCCTCACCGTCGACGACGCCGAGCGTCTCGCCGAGCAGGCTGTCACTCCGGAGGCCTGGAGCTACATGGTCGGGGGGGCCGGCGACGAGCGAACCTTGCGCTGGAATCGCGAGGCGTTCTCGCGCTTCAGGCTCCGGCCGCGCGTGCTCGTCGACGTCTCGAGCGTCTCGACGGAGACGACCGTGCTCGGAACGCCGGTGGCGATGCCCGCACTCGTCGCGCCGATGGCCTTTCAGCAGATCGCGCACGAGGAGGGCGAGGTCGCGATGGCGCGGGGCGCGAGTGCCGCGGGCACACTCATGTGTGTCTCGACCGTCGCGACCGCGACGCCCGCCGAGATCGCCGACGCAGCGCCGAGCGCGCCGCGTTGGCTCCAGATCTACGTCTTCCGCGACCGCGGCGTGAGCGACGAGGTCATCGAGCAGGCGCTCGAGGCCGGCTTCACGGCACTCGTTCTCACTGCTGATCTGCCGGTGTACGGGATCCGACACCGAGAGTCGCGTACCGGGTTCGAGGCGCCTGAGGACGACGTTCCGGCGATCGTGTCCGCCCGTGCGCGCGGAGGCGAGAGGGAAGGTCATCACTCGCTCGGGCTGCTCGAGTCGGGGCTCGAGTGGGACTACGTCACGGAGCTCCGCGAGCGCTGGGAGGTACCGGTGATCGTGAAGGGCCTCGTCACGGCCGAGGACGCGGATCTCGCATGCCAGTACGGCGCGGCGGGTGTCGTCGTTTCGAACCACGGTGGCCGCCAGCTCGACGGGGCGATCGCCTCGCTCGAGGCGCTGCCCGAGGTGGTCGCAGCGGTAGGCGACCGCGCCGAGGTCTACCTCGACGGCGGTGTCCGACGCGGAACGGACGTCGTGATGGCGCTTGCGCTGGGAGCGCGCGCCGTGCTCGTCGGACGCCCGGCGCTGTACGGGCTCGCGTTCGGAGGCTCGAAGGGCGTAGAGCAGGTGCTCGAGATCCTGCGCGAGGAGACCGAGAACGCGCTCGCACTCCTGGGTTGCCGCTCGCCCTCCGAGGTGACCGCAGCACACGTCAAGCCTGCGTAGCCGATGGGTGTCGCAACGCTCACGCGGAACGCCGTCCACGTGTTGCCGGCCGGTGCACTCGAGGAGAAGCTCGCGCTGGGCCGACCGTTGCGCGTCAAGCTCGGCATCGACGTCACCTCGCCGGACATCCACGTAGGCCGCGGCATTCCGCTTCAACGCATGCGCGCGTTCCAGGACGAAGGCCACACGGGTGTCCTCATCGTCGGCGACTACACGACGCGCATCGGAGATCCTTCGGGCCGCTCCGCGGAGCGGCCGATTCTCTCCGATGAGGAGATCGACCGGAACGCGGACACCTACGTCGAGCAGGCACTCCAGATCCTCGTCCCGGAGCAGACCGAGGTGCGTCGTAACAGTGAGTGGCTGGCGCGTCTCAGCTTCGCCGACGTGATCCGGCTGACGCGGATGATGACCGTGGCGCAGATGCTCGAGCGCGACGACTTCGCAGGGCGCTACGCTGCCGGCCAGCCGATCTCCGTGTCGGAGCTCCTCTACCCGCTGATGCAGGCCTACGACTCGGTCGCCGTCGAGGCGGACGTCGAGCTCGGGGGGACGGATCAGCTCTACAACCTCCTGGCCGGACGTGAAGTCATGCAGGCCTACGGCCTCGAGCCGCAGGTCGTGCTCACGATGCCGCTCCTGGTGTCCTGGGACGGCGAGAAGATGAGCTCCTCCGTCGGCAACAACATTCCGCTGACAGCCCCGCCGGAGGAGCAGTTCGGACGGACGATGCGGATCTCGGACGATCTACTCGAGGCGTGGTACCGGCTCGTGCTGCAGGACGAGCTCCCGGCAGAGAAGGATCCCCTCGAGGCGAAGCTCGCGCTCGCGCGCTGGATCGTCACGCGATCGCACGGGAAGGACGCTGCGCGGGATGCCGAGGAGCACTTCACACGGGTGGTGCGCGAGGGACGCCGCCCGGATCAGGTGCCAGACCACCCGCTGCCCGACGGCGATCCGCTGCATCTGCCAGCAGTTCTCGCCGAGGTGTTCGGCCTCTCGACCAGCGAGGCACGCCGTCTCATCGCGCAGGGCGGCGTGAAGCTCGAGGGACAGCCTGTAGACGACCTCGACGTCCCGCGGTCGGCGCTCGCAGGTGTCGTCGTGCAGGCTGGTAAGCGCCGGTTCGCTCGCCTGGTCGGCTGAGCCTCGCGACCCCGCGAACGGCTTGGTTGACACGAGAAACTGGTGTGCTACCATCCCTCGGCCTTCCGCGAGGAGGGTGCAGGAAGCCTGTAACTCGACAAGGAGAAAGCCTTCGAGCGAGCGGATACGACTCTTGTCTGTTCCCTCCCCGATGGCCTCTGGTGCGAGTCAGAGGTTTTTTGTTGCCGCAGAGCCGGCGCGGTCTTTGAAAACTCAACAGCGTGAAACGTCGAGACCTCTCGTGGGCGTCAGTTCGCGAGGGGAAAATGAACCCGTCTTCTTTTCCTTTGGAAGACGATCGAGCATCAGCTCGAACTGAACAGACTTGCCTCGACCTCGGTCGGGGCGCCAAGTCTTTTCACGGAGAGTTTGATCCTGGCTCAGGACGAACGCTGGCGGCGCGCTTAACACATGCAAGTCGAGCGAGAACCAGGACTTCGGTCCTGGGGACAGCGGCGAACGGGTGAGTAACACGTGGATAACCTGCCCTCGGCACCGGGATAGCCCGAGGAAACTCGGATTAATACCGGATAGCCCTTCCGACTCTCGAGTCGGTCCGAAAAGGTAGCTTCGGCCTCCGGCCGAGGATGGGTCCGCGGCGGATTAGCTTGTTGGTGGGGTAACGGCCTACCAAGGCTTCGATCCGTAGCTGGTCTGAGAGGACGATCAGCCACACTGGGACTGAGACACGGCCCAGACTCCTACGGGAGGCAGCAGCAGGGAATTTTGCGCAATGGGCGAAAGCCTGACGCAGCAACGCCGCGTGGGGGATGAAGGCCTTCGGGTTGTAAACCCCTTTCAGGAGGAACGAAATTGACGGTACCTCCAGAAGAAGCCCCGGCCAACTACGTGCCAGCAGCCGCGGTAATACGTAGGGGGCGAGCGTTGTCCGGAATTATTGGGCGTAAAGAGCTCGTAGGCGGCTTAGTAAGTCGGCGGTGAAATACCGAGGCTCAACCTCGGCACTGCCGTCGATACTGCTATGGCTAGAGTTTGGTAGAGGAGAACGGAATTCCCGGTGTAGCGGTGGAATGCGCAGATATCGGGAGGAACACCCGTAGCGAAGGCGGTTCTCTGGGCCAATACTGACGCTGAGGAGCGAAAGCGTGGGGAGCAAACAGGATTAGATACCCTGGTAGTCCACGCCGTAAACGTTGGGTACTAGGTGTGGCGACCCGATCAACGGTTGCCGTGCCGAAGCTAACGCATTAAGTACCCCGCCTGG
>DATKBJ010000124.1:0-2362 GCA_035514135.1 Gaiellaceae bacterium
CAGCTACGCGCGGAGGAGATTCCCCAGTGCGGTCGCATCGTCGCCCTCGCGGACGTCTACGACGCGCTGACACATGCGCGGCCGTACAAGGAGGCCTGGCCGGTGGAGCGAGCCGTCGACGAGGTTCACCGGCTGCGAGGAGCACAGTTCGATCCCGACGTGGTCGAGGCGTTTGATCAGCTCGACGCAGAGGAGCTTGCCGGCAATGCCCCACCCGCGTCCGACCACATCGAGGCCGCCGCCTAAGACTGCTCGGCTTTGCGGAGGGCGACGCGGACGTCGTATGCCACCCGAGCAGCACTCCAGCGTGCTGCGGTTACTACCGATGGGTCATTCGACCCCCGCCGGCTGAGCGTCTTCGAGCGCGCGAGCGCGCCTAGTAGCTCCACGCGGAGACCCCAGCGTCCTGAGCGCACTCGATGGCTGCGGTCGTCCGCACAGAACGCTGCGAGGTAGGGGAAGAGTCCGAGGTCCTCGGCTATCCAGTCGGCGACGAGCCGAATTGTCCGGGTTTCCTGATCGCACGTCAGGGTGACCGGAACGATCCGGTTGCCGGTTATCAGGGCGAGCCCCGACCGACGCTGAAAGAGGATGATTCCAGTCTCTCGGTGGGCGCTTTGATAATCCAGATACCGCCGTCGCCACGACCCCATGACCTGGAGTACGAACGTGCAGAAGCCGTCCACGAGCGTGCGGCGCGTTGCTCGGAGCTGGTGAACAGGTCGCGGCCGAGCCTGCCGGACTCGCGAAGCTCAACGAGCCACCAGAATCCGTCGTCGCCCTCGAGCGGTTCGAGGACGAGCCCCTTGTCGGCCAGGCGGATCGGATAGGTTCGTGCGAGAGAGCCGGGGCGGAACGCCGCCAGCGATGGGAATCCGCTGAGTGCCATCTACTCCACCGCCCCTCTTCAGCCGAGCGTGGCCGATCAGTTCGTGACGGCGCTGATCCGTGCCGTGCAGCCAGCTTTCCAGGTGGAAGCTACGCTCGCCCGAGAGAGATGACGGAGGAACTCATCGGCAGAGATGAGGAGCTGGCGCGGGTACGGTCATTTCTCGGCGCCCTCAGTGGTGGTCCGGCGTCGCTCGTTCTCGAGGGGGAAGCGGGTGTCGGAAAAACGACCGTCTGGCTCAGGGCTATCGCCGAGGCCAAGAGACTGAACTACCGCGTACTTCGCGCCCGGCCTGTGGAGGTCGAGACGACGTTCTCGTTCGCCGCGCTCTCCGACCTGCTCGACTCGTGCCTTGGGGAGGTACTCGCCGGGCTCCCTGCGCCGCAGCGGCGTGCGCTCGAGGTCTCGCTCCTCCTCGAGGAGGCAACTGCCTTCCCCCCAGACCAGCGCGCCGTCGCGCTCTCGTTCACCAGCGCTCTTCGCCTGCTGACAGTGCGCGGTCCCCTCGTCCTCGCCGTCGATGACGTTCAGTGGCTCGATGCGCCTTCGGAGAGCGTTCTCCGTTTTGCGATCCGGCGTTTGCAGGACCTTCCGGTCGGCGTCGTACTCGCCCGGCGCGCCCCGGAGTCTGCTTCGCCGCCGCTCGGGATGGAGCGAGCGCTTCCCGCCGAGCGCCTCCACCAGCTTCGCCTGGGGCCTCTGAGCCTAGGCGCGCTCCACCGTCTTCTGCGCGAGCGACTCACCCTCGCACTTTCCCGCCCCGCGCTCGTCCGCGTGCACGCCGCTTCGGGTGGAAATCCGTTCTTCGCGCTGGAGCTCGGGCGGGCGCTCCAACGCGAAGGACGTTCCGTCTCGCTCGGCGAGCCTCTTCCCGTCCCGCGAACGCTGGAAGAGCTCGTAAACGATCGCGTGGCTGTCCTCCCTCCCGAGACGCGCCGGACGCTCCTTGCCGTAGCCGCGGTTGCCGATCCGACGCTCGCCCTCCTCGACGCCTTCGACTCCCGTGCACGCAGGCGCCTTGGGCCTGCCATCGACGCGGAGGTGGCCGCGATCGAGGGCGGACGAGTGCGCTTCGTGCATCCGCTACTCGCCTCCGCCACGTACGCGGGCGCCGATCGGCTCGCCCGCCGGAAGATCCACCGCCGGTTCGCCGATGTCGTCGACGACGTCGAGGAGCGCGCCCGACATCTGTCCCTCGCGACGGACGAGCCGGACGCGCAGGTCGCAAGCGCGCTGGAGCAGGCGGCCGTCGGGGCCCGTGCCCGCGGCGCCCCTGGGGCCGCGGCGGAGCTAGCGGAACGAGCGCTGCGTCTCACCCCCGCCGACCAGGCGGAGGACGCCGTGCGGCGCCGGATCGAGGCTGGGAGTTACTCGTTCGAGGCCGGCGACGCGGCCCGCGCCCGCGCGCATCTCGAGAAGGCGGCGGATGACGCGGGAGGAGGCGCCCTGCGCGCCGAGGTGCTCGTCCGGCTC
>DATKBJ010000125.1:0-36549 GCA_035514135.1 Gaiellaceae bacterium
CCGCAGAAGTACATGCGGATCGGGCCCGGAGGAGGCGGGAGCTCGACCGGACCGCGCGTGAGCGTGTCGTACAGACGCACGCGACCGATCGTAGTCAGGCCGTGCGCGCGAGTGCCGCGTCACGCGAGAGCGCCGCCAGAACTGCCGCGAGCTCGGGGCCACGCTCGGCTCCGGTGAGCGCGAGGCGCAGCGCTCGAAGGTCCCCGCCGACGGCCTTCAGCTCACGCACGATCGCACGTGCCTCGTCGTGAGACAGCCACTCGGGCGCCGGCAGGCGAAGCTCCGCGAAGCGATCGAGCGTAACGCGTGCCTCCTCGGGTAGCGCGATCTGCTCCGGCTCGCTGATCAGCTGTGCGTACTCATGCGCCTCGACGAGCGAGCGAGCGCCGCGAAGGGCGGGAACGACCTCGACCGGTGCGCCGGCTGCCTCGGCGAGCTCGTCGTCGGGCATCGCGGCGATTGCGTCGACAGCCAGCCGGCGCAGGCGCGAAAGGTCGAGATGAACGTCGTGCTCGGGGAGACCGAGCTCTTCGAGATAGGCGCGGATAGCCGAAGGCGGGAAGCCTTCCGCGCGAAGCTCCGCGATCGACGAGTGGCCGTGGCGCTTCGACAGCTTCTTGCCGTCCGCTCCGAGAATGAGGCCGTGGTGGATGACGTCCGGGAGCTCGCCGCCGAGCGCGCGCGCGATGCGCTGCTGTAACGGGAGGTTCGGCCGGTGGTCCGACCCGCGGATCACGTGCGTGATGCCGAGCCCGAGATCGTCCGCGACCGTGGCGAGCTGATAGGTCGCGGTTCCGTCCGCGCGCAGGAGCGTCGTTCCATCGCGGGCGAGCCGCACCGAGCCGTCGTCGTCACGCTCCGCAGCGCTCGCAGCCAGGGCGCGGTCTGCGGCCTCCGCGTACACAGCACCGCGGTCGCTCTGTCGGAAAAGCCCGTCGTCGAACCCGATGCCGAGCCAGCCGAGATCACCGAGAATCGCCTCCTCCCCACCGGTCACCGCTCGACTCGGATCGGTGTCGTCGATCCGCAGCAGCATCACGCCTCTGCGCTCGTCGGCGAACCGCCTGTTGGCAACGGCTGTCAGCGCGTTCCCGAGATGGAGCGAGCCAGTCGGACTCGGCGCGAAACGGACGCGGACCGACACGACCTATGGGTCGATCGGGACGTGGCCTGGCTGGGAGGCGACGCGCTCGAGCCACGCGCGCGTCGCGGGGTACGGCTCGAGGTCGAAGCCGCCCTCGTGGGCGACGTGGGTGTACGCATAGAGGGAGATGTCCGCGAGGGAGTAGTTCTCGCCGACGAAGAAGGCTCGTTCGTCGAGACGCCACTCCATCGCGTCGAGCGCCGCGTACCCGCCCCCCAGCAGCCGCGGGCGCTGACGTTCGAACTGCTCGGGAGCCCCGGAGTACGACTTCCAGAATCGCGCGACGGCGATGTTCGGCTCGTGGCTGTACTGCTCGAAGAACTGCCACTGGAGCACCTGCGCGCGCTCGTACGCGTCGTCGGGCGCGTACCGCGTGCCGTCGCCGAAGTACCAGAGGATCGCGTTCGACTCCGCGAGCGGGCGGCCGTCGTCGAGCACGAGGGTCGGGACGCGGAGCCCGGGGTTCAGCTCGCCGAGGACCTCCGCACGATTCGAACGGTCGACGACCGACATCTCGACGGTCTCGTACTCGATCCCGAGCTGCGCCAGCAGGAGGCGCACCTTGTAACAGTTGCCCGAGACCACCGAGTTGTACAGAACCACGTCGACAGCGTAGTCGGGCGTGACTACGCTCTGGCGATGGCGACTGCCGCTGGGCGTTTGTCCAACGAAGAGCTCGTGGAGATGCTCGAGCTCGCGCGCAGGTCCGACAGCGTCGAGCTGAAGCTCACGGTTCCGGCGAACGACCATCTCGCTGCGATCGCCGAGCTGGGACTCGACCCGCTCGAGGCCCAGATCCGCCAGGTCTTCTTCTTCGACACGCCGGATCTCGTCCTCAATTCGGTGGGCGTCGTCGCTCGCGCTCGAAGAATCCAGGGGCGCGTAGGGGACACCGTCGTCAAGCTCCGACCGGTCGACCCGGAGGGACTTACGGCCGAGTTGCGACTCTCGCCGAACGTCGTGGTGGAAGTAGACGCGATGCCTGGCGGCTACGTGTGCTCCGCATCCCTGAAAGCGAAGGCCGACGCGCCTGCGGTCCGCGATGCGGCGAAGGGGACGCGCGCGATCAAGAAGCTCTTCTCGAAAGAGCAGCGCACGTTCTTCGCCGCCCACGCACCCGAGGGTCTGTCGCTGGACGACCTCTCGATCCTGGGGCCGATCTTCGTGCTGAAGCTGAACCTTCAGCCCAAGGAGCTCGGGCGCCGCATGGTCGCGGAGCTCTGGTTCTATCCGGACGGTTCGCGGATCCTCGAGCTGTCGACCAAGTGCACAGCAGCAGACGCGTTCCAGGTCGCAGCCGAGGCGCGGTCGTTCCTGACAGGGAAGGGCGTCAATCTGAACGGACGACAGGAGACGAAGACGAAGGCCGCGCTCACGTTCTTCTCGAAGCAGCTCCGCGCCGCCGCCACGACCGCCTAGCGGTAGTCCGGGTTCGCGAAGTCGAACCGGCAACCAGCGTCCCACAGCGAGCGCTGGTTTCCGTGGGCCGGCATGCCGCCCGCATCCTTCAGCGTCCGCGCGACGTGGAGCAGGTTCCACGTCATGAAGGTCGTGTTCCGGTTCGTGAAGTCGTTGGCCGGGCCGCCCGAGCCGCCGTCGAGGTACGACGGCCCTGGGCCTGCCTCCCCAATCCAGCCGGCGTCGGCCTGCGGCGGGATCGTATAGCCGAGGTGCTGGAGCGAATAGAGGATGTTCATCGAGCAATGCTTGATCCCGTCCTCGTTTCCGGTGATGAGGCAGCCGCCGACCTTCCCGTAGTACGCGTACTGACCGTGCTCGTTCAGGAGGCTCGAGCAGGCGTACAGACGCTCGATAACGCGGGTGCAGACCGACGACTTCTCGCCGAGCCAGATCGGGGAGCCCAGCACGAGGATGTCGGCAGCCTGGACGCGCTCGTACAGCTCCGGCCAGTCGTCGGTCGCGGCGCCGTGCTCGCGCATGTCCGGCCAGACGCCGGGCGCGAGATCGTGGTCGACGGCGCGCATCGTGTCGACTTCGACGCCGTTCCGCTCCATGATCGCCGTCGAGATCCGCATCAGCCCTTCGGTGTGGGACAGCTCCGGCGAGGGCTTGAGGGTGCAGTTCACGAAGAGCGCTCTCAGATCGGAGAAGTCCCAGCGGCTCGTCGTGCAGAGCTCCTCCTGGAATGCGGTGAGGGTCATGCCTGCCTCCCTGCTCGATGACTCGCGTACCCTCGCACGCGTGGAGCAGCTGCTGTTGGAGTGGTTCGCGGGCAACGGCCGCGATCTGCCGTGGCGGCACACGCGCGACCCCTACGCGATTCTCGTCTCGGAGGTCATGCTCCAGCAGACGCAGGTCGACCGCGTCGTGCCGCGGTATCTCGCCTGGCTCGAGCGCTGGCCGACGGTCGATGCCCTCGCGGCGGCGCCTGCGGGCGACGTCATCCGCGCGTGGCAAGGGCTCGGGTACAACCGTCGGGCGGTGAACCTCCATCGCGCCGCGCGCGTCGTTGCCCAACACGGCTGGCCGGACGATCTGACGGAGCTGCCGGGCGTCGGCGCGTATACCGCGAAGGCCGTGCGGTGCTTCGCGTTCGGGGAGGACGTGCTCCCCATCGACGTCAACGTCGAGCGCGTGCAGCGCCGCACAGGGCACCGCTTCTCGAGCGCGCTCGCACAAGCGCTCATGGATCTCGGGGCGACCATCTGTCTCGCACGGATTCCTCGCTGCGAGGCCTGCCCGCTCGCGTCGCGCTGCCCCTCGCGCGGGACGCGTGACGAGCCCGCCCGCAAGCAGGGACCTTTCGAGGGCTCGTTCCGGCAGCGCCGGACGGTGGCGCTGCGCGCCGTCGCCTCGTCGCCCCGCGCCGTCGGGGAGCTCGACGACGAGGCCATCCGGTCACTGCAGCGCGACGGCCTCGTCGTTGTGACGGGGGGTTTCGTCGGCCTGCCGTCGTAGTTCACGCCCGCGTAACCTGAGCTGACGCACAATGCGGCGATGGCAACCGTGCTCGTAGTCGACGACGAGCCGATCGTGCGCGAGGTCGTCGTCCGTTACCTCGTCCACGAAGGCCACCACGCCATCGAGGCGGGCGACGGCGACACCGCCCGCGAGCTGATCGAGAGCGCGGAGCCCGACCTCGTCCTGCTCGACGTCATGCTTCCCGGAACGGACGGTCTCGCCCTCTGTCGCTGGATTCGCAGCCGGTCGGAGCTCCCTGTGATCATGCTCACTGCGCGCGGCGAGGAGGCCGACCGGATCGTTGGGCTCGAGCTCGGCGCGGATGACTACGTGACGAAGCCGTTTTCCCCCCGCGAGCTCGCGGCGCGCGTGCGTAGCGTCCTGCGCCGGAGCGCCGCCAACGGCGCCGCCGTCGAGGCGCTCGAGTTCGGGGATGTCCGGCTCGAACGGGAGACCCGGGAAGCGCAGAAGGCCGGGAGCACGATTCGCCTCACCGCGAAGGAGTTCGACCTGCTGTGGTTCCTCGCCAGCCATCCGCGGCGGGTCTTCTCGCGCGACCAGCTGATGGCGAGCGTCTGGGGGTACACCGCCGCGCTGGACACGGGCACGGTGACCGTGCACGTGCGTCGCCTGCGCGAGAAGATCGAGGACGACCCTTCGCAGCCGAGCTATCTCGAGACGGTCTGGGGCGTCGGGTACCGGCTCGCGGCATGATCGCCATGATCGAGTCGGCGGCCGTCGTCGCAGCCGTCACCCTCGCGGTCGGACTCCTCTTCGCGTACCTCCTGCGACTCCTCCCGACCGTACGCCTGCAGCTTGCCGGCCTCGCCTTCCTTGCCGTCCTTCTGCCGCTCGGCGCAGTCCTCCTCTCGGGCTGGGTGATGTTCGACTCGGGCCACGACCTGAAGATCCTCGCGATCACGGCGGCGTCCGCGCTCACGGCCGTCGTCGCCGCACTCGTCCTCACGCGTTCGATCGTCGGCTCGATCGATCGCGTCCGCGAGACGTCGGTCGAGCTCGCGCGCGGCGATCTCGAAGCGCGCGTCCCCGAGGAGGGCCCGGCCGAGGTGGCCGAGCTCGCGGCGTCCTTCAACGAGATGGGAGACAACCTGCGTCGGCTCTTCGACACGCGCCGCGAGCTCGTGGCGTGGGCCAGCCACGACCTGCGCACGCCGCTCGCGAACATGCAGGCGATGCTCGAAGCGCTCGAGGACGACCTCGGCGACCCCGAGGAGTACGTCCCCGTATTGCGCGAGCAGGTGGGCGTCTTGACGCTGCTGGTAGACGATCTCTTCGAGCTCGCGCGCATCGACGCGGGCGCTCTCACGCTCGAGCTGAAGCGTCTCCCGGTCGCGCCCGTCGTCTCGAGCTCGTTGCGCAGCATCGAGGCGGAGGCAAGGAGCCGCCACGTTCGGCTCGACGCTGACGTCGACGACGAGGTGACGGCGCGGTTCGCGCCCGTCGAGCTCGAGCGTGTCCTCATGAACCTTCTGACGAACGCGCTGCGTCACACGCCGTCCGACGGGGCCGTCGCGGTACGCGTCGAACCGCATCCCGGCGAGGTGCGTGTCGCCGTCGAGGACACGGGCGAGGGGCTCGACGCCGAGGCGCGAGACCGTATGTTCGAGCGCTTCTGGCGGGCAGATCAGTCGCGCTCATCTCGAGGGGCGGGGCTGGGGCTCGCGATCGCGCGCGGGCTGATCGAGGCGCACGGTGGGCGGATCTGGGCCGAGAACCGCGAGGGCGGCGGCGCGCGTGTGTGCTTCACGCTTCCCGCCCGCTGATCAGATCCGGTGCAGCACCCAGACGTTGGGCTCGACATGCGTGCCGACGCCGTCGGCGAACCTGACCGGTGCGAGACAGCCCGGGAACACATAGGTGCCGTCCGGCCGGCGCAAGCTCGCGTACCGCTCGATGGGGATGAGCGGATAGCGCTCCTTCCACGTCGGGGCGCACCGGGGCAATCCCCTGCCGCGCGCGCGTTGTCGGTGAACGTGCCGATCATGCGGCTCGACAGCTGACGGCCCTGCTGGTTCGGGGCGACGCTGATCGCGAGGGCCATGAGGACGGTGTGAGGTCGATCCGACGTCATTCCGCGGGTGAAACCCTCGTCCCAGCCCGCCGGGAGATCGTCGAGCGACCCGTCCCACGGAAGCGAGATCGCGTGGGCCTCCGCGAGCAGCGCGTCGCGGTCGACGAGCGCCATCTGGAAGTCCGGGAAGTCCGTGTAGAGCCGACCCCAATACAGATCGCCCGGCTCGTTGTGGGTCATGTACTCCGGAAATGTCGGCTTCGTCAGCTCCTCGTACCGACGCGCCATGAGGTCGGGGCGGTCTGCATAGCGAACGACGTTCATCGCCGAAGCAGCGCAACCGCATGCGCCGCGAGCCCCTCGCCGCGACCGGTGTATCCGAGCCCGTCCGTCGTCGTCGCCCGAACGGTCACGCAGCCGGTCTCGACGCCCAGCACTCCCGCGAGACGCTCCCCCATCTCGTCGCGGACGCCGGCGATGCGAGGCTCCTCCCCCACGAGCACGCAGTCGGCGTTGACGAGCTCCCAGCCGGCCCCGCGCGCCTCCCGGTACGCCTCCCAGAGCAGGTCGAGCGACGATGCGCCGCGGTACTGCTCATCGCTCGACGGGAAGAGCGAGCCGATGTCGCCGAGGTTCGCCGCACCGAGGATTGCGTCGATCAGCGCGTGTGCGATCACGTCCCCGTCCGAGTGACCCGCGAGCCCGCGCGGGTAGTCGATCGCGACGCCCCCGAGGACGAGCGGCACGCCCGTCTCGAGCGCGTGCGCATCGACGCCGATTCCGACCCTGAGCTCCATCAGGTGAGCGAGGCTAGCGAGTCGGGGAGCGAGGCGAGCTCGTCGAGGCCGAGTGTCGCCTCGGGCGGCGTGTGCTGGAGACGCCCCCACGGGCCACGCCGCACATGAACGGCGATGAGCCCCGCGGCGGCGGCCGGAAGCACGTCGTTGTCGACGCGGTCGCCCACGTACGCGACGTCGCGCGGTGCGCAGCCCATGAGCTCGGCGACCCTCGCGAAGAACGCCGGATCGGGCTTCCGCACGCCGAGGCTCGCAGAGGACGAGATGACATCAGCCGGGAGCTCCGACTCGCGTGCCCAGGCTTCGAGCGTCTCCGACTGGTTCCCGACGATGCCGACGCGGTAGCCGGCCTCGCGCGTCCGCCGAAGGCAGTCGAGCGCGTCCGGATAGAGATCTTCGAGCGCGTATGGAGTCTCGGTCCACCAGCGCGGCGGCCTGTCCATGCCCAGGTGGCCCCAGAGCGCCGTGTGCTCCTCGCCGCGCTCGATCGTGACGCCGAGCGCAGCCCAGACGACGTGCGGCTGCAAGCCCTCGCGCTCGGCAAGTCTGCGCCACCAGCGCTCCTCGTCGATGAGCGTCTCGCCGACATCGAAGACGACCGCCTTCAGTGCCAATTCAGTAACCAGTGCCTGGCACCGAGCTCGTGCCTACTGTGCGCCAATCTCTCCACAGGCGAGCGTTGACCGCTACTCAGTCCGAAGGAGCGCCTCGACGAGCGCAAGATCGCTGGGGGTCGTGACTTTCAGCAGCCGCGGATCTCCGTCAACGACGGCGACCCGGCCTCCGGCACGCTCGACGAGCGAGGCGCAATCGGTCGCGCAGGAGAGATCGCGGGCGAACGCTCGCCGAAGCGCGGACGCGATGAACGCTTGCGGCGTCTGCGCGACCACGAGGTCGTCGCGCCCGACAGTCTCGACGACCGCGCCGTCGCGAACGCGCTTCAGGGTGTCGGCGACCGGAAGCACCGGCACCGCGCCGTCGTACCCCTCACCCACGCAGACGAGGAGCCGTTCGACCACGGTGTCGTCGAGCAGCGGTCGTGCCGCATCATGGACGACGACCACGAGCGCCTCTTCGGGCACTTCTGCGAATGCGGCGGCGACCGACTCTGCTCGTGTGGCACCGCCCACCACACACGCGACGACCTTCGACGCGGCGAGCTCCTCCGCGAGGAGGATCGATGGCTCCTCCCACCCGGGCGGCGCAGCGACGATGATCGCGTCGATCGACTCGCAGCGATCGAGCCGGTCGAGACTCTCGGCCAGCAGCGGCCGCCCAGCCAGCGCGGCGAACGCCTTCGGACGATCTATACCGAGCCGCTCGCCGGACCCGGCGGCAGCGATCAGCGCCCAGGTAGCCCCGACCTCGCCGGAGCCGCCCAAGCTCTACGCGCTCGCCGCCGCGGCCTTCGGCTTCGCTCGGGACTTCGGCTTCGGCTGGCCGGCGCGTGAGAGCACGTCGTCGAGCCACGCGGCTGCCTCTTCCTCGTCCATGTCCTTCGCGTACATGAGCTCGGAGGCGAGGATCTTCTTCGCCTTCACGAACATCTGCTTCTCGCCGGTGGAAAGCCCCTTCTCGTTGTTGCGCACGGCGAGGTTCCGCACGACTTCCGCGAGCTCGAAGATGTTGCCCGTCTTCATCTTGTCGCGGTTGTGCTTGAAGCGACGGTTCCAGTTCTTCGGCATCTCGGTCGACCCACCCGAGAGCGTTCTGACGACCATGGTCACGGTTCTCTGGTCGATCACCGTCCGCAGTCCCACCCGCTCTGCGTTCTCGCAGGGCACGTTCACGGTCATGTCGTTGTGGAGGATCTGGATGGTGAGGTACTCCCGCGTCTCACCCAGAACCTCGCGCTTCTCCTTCCGCACGACTGTTCCCGCGCCGTGGTGCGGATAGACGACCTTGTCGCCGATGTCGAACAAGAGGGCCTCCCCGGTGTCGATATCCGTCGCCTTCACGAAAAGTGCCGGCAGCGTCTTCCTGCCGGCGTCCGGGTCACATCATAGCGCGTTCTTCACAAGCGATTAACGGAACCGCAACGGCTACGCAGCGGCTTCCGAGGCACCGGCACCATCCAGTCCAGCCGTGATCGCGGCGCGCAACGTCTCCGCTCGGGCGAGACGAATCGGCGAGCGGACCGACGTGCCGTCGGGCACGACGACCGTCGCGATCCCGAGCTTTGCGCACTCCTCGAGCCGCCGCTCAGCCTGCGACGCCTGGCGCAGCCGGCCGGTGAGGCCGATCTCACCGAACGTCGCCAGCCCCTCATGGACGGGAGCACCACGCGCCGCCGACGCGATGGCGAGGGCAATCGCCACGTCCGCTCCCGGCTCTTCGATGCGGACCCCCCCAGCAACGTTGACGAACACATCTGCGCTCGCGAGCTGGACGCCCGCGTGCCGACCGAGAACGGCGACGATCATCGCGAGCCGCTTCGGCTCGACTCCCGTGCCTACACGACGTGGCATGGCAAGGTCGGTCGGCGCGACGAGCGCCTGGATCTCGAGGAGGATCGGACGTGTCCCTTCGAGCACACAACCGACCGCCGCTCCGACCTCGCCCGCGTGGGTCTTGCCGAACAGCTCGGAGGGGTCGGGAACGCCCACGAGACCACCCGACGTCATCTCGAAGACACCGAGCTCGTTGGTCGAGCCGAACCGGTTCTTCGTCGCCCGTAGGACGCGGTGCTCGTGGTAGCGATCGCCCTCGAACTGGAGCACGCAGTCGACGAGATGCTCGAGGACGCGCGGCCCGGCGACGGCGCCGTCCTTCGTCACATGGCCGACGAGAACGGTCGCGACGCCCGCCTCCTTCGCCACGCGCAGGAGGCGGCCCGCGGCTTCGCGCACCTGCGCGACGGAACCAGGCGCGGACCCCAGCGCCGAGGCATGGAGCGTCTGCACCGAGTCGATGACACACACGTCCGGTCGCTCGGCCTCGAGCGTCGCGCAGACGGTATCGAGCTCGGTCTCTGCGAGGATCTCCACCGTCTCCGCTCCACCGAGGCGCGCCGCACGGAGCGAGACCTGCGCCGCCGACTCCTCACCGGTGACGAGCAGCGCGCGGCGCCCGCTCCGTGCGATCGCCCCGAGCGCGGTCAGGAGGAGCGTGGACTTTCCGACTCCGGGCTCCCCGCCGACGAGCACGAGCGAGGCTGGAACCAGCCCTCCTCCCAGCACGCGGTCGAGCTCGGGCACGCCGGTCGAGATCCGCGCGGCTTCGTCGACCGCGACCGCGCCGAGGGGCACGGGCTTGGATGCACGACCCGCCGACGACTCGGCCGCCGACCCGTGCAGCTCCTCGACGAGGGTGCCGAACGCACCGCACCCGGGGCACTTGCCGAGCCACCGGCCGGAGGTAGTCGCGCACTCGGCGCACGTGAACTGAACGGTGACCTTCGCCACGAGGTGAGTCAGTGTAGGAGCGTGGCCCGACGCCGCCTGTCACGAAAGTGTGCGTTTGCGCTTGCATGACCGGCCCGCGTGCATAAGAGTCCCGTCAGACCCGCCGACGACGACTGACGAAAGGACGTGCCGTATGGAGAGATTCAACGCCCTCGGGCGTGGAGCACAGCTGATGCTCATCGGAGGAGTGCTCCTGCTCATCGACCTCTTCCTCCCGTGGCAGGACTTCGGGAACCAGTTCACGGACGCCGTGGGCGTCGACGCGAGCTTCAGCGGCTGGCGCGGCTTCGGCGGCGTGATGGTGGGCCTCCTCACCATCGTCCTCCTCGCGTGGCTCATCGTGCGCATGGCCTCGATCGACATTCCGCTTCCCGTCTCGACGGCAATGTCGGCGGCGATCATCGCGACCTTGATCTTGATCTTCACGATCATCAAGCTGCTGACGATCATCGGAGACGAGGCGACGATCTGGGCGTGGGTTGGCTTGGCCCTGGCGATCGTCATCGCAGTCGGCGCGTTCAAGACGGTGAACGAAGCCGGCGGCGTGGACACGCTGCGCAACGAGGCGACCGCGCTGAGCTCGTCCACGGGTGGCGGGGCTGCGGCACCGGCAGCCGCTTCCGAGCCGCCAGCGGCGCCTGTCGCCGAGTCTGCCCCGGTAGGGCAGGAAGCAGAGAGGAGTGCGAGGAGCGAGGCCTCGGGCACGGCTTCCGATGCGAGCGCCGCGGGTTCGGACGCTGCGGATGACGCTTCGGATGCGACGAGCGACGAGCCGTCGAGCGAGCGGCCAGCCTAGCCCGTTACACGACGTGACGACGCCGCGGCGCGATCTGCGCCGCGGCGTTCGCGTGCCAGTAGCTCCTGCAAAACGTCGCGTCCTGGCGATTCCGAGTACCCTGCGAGGAGCACGAATCCGGGCAGCGGCAGCCCGATCTCGAGCACCGCAGCCGAAAGGATTTCGATGGCGAAGTTCATGGCTCTCTCACGGGGCACGCAGATCGTCCTCGTCGCCGGCCCGCTGCTCCTGTTCAGTCTCTTCTTCACCTGGCAGAACGTCGAGGTCGACTACGGCCCGGCGGGCGTCGCGACGCTTCCGCTCGACGGCTGGGATGCGTGGGGCCTCCTGCTGGCGCTGCTGGTCGTCGCGGTCACGACGATCGTCGCACTCGGAAAGCTGACCCAGGTCGAGATGTCGGACGACGTCCCGTGGGCGAAAGTCACGCTCGGGCTCGGAGTCGCGGTCGCCGGAGTCGCCGCACTCAAGATCCTGACCGACGCCGGCTCATCCTGGTCGAGCTACGGGTTCCTGGGACTGGCAGCTATGGTCGCGTTCGGCACGTACCTCGACTGGGTCGCCCAGCGCAAGGTGCACAAGCCGGTGCTCGCCCGGAAGCGCGGACGCGTCAGCTCAGCCGCTTGACGAGGAGCACTCTGTCCTCGCCTGGACCGTCATAGTCCGGCACGACACGCTCGACCTCGAAGCCGAGCGACTCGTGGAACGCGACCGATCGCCGGTTTAGCGGTGAGGTGACGCAGCGGACGACAGCCCGTCCGTTCCCGCGGACCTCCTCGAAGAAGCGCTCGTATAACGCGCGTCCCAGACCCGTGCCACGAGCTTCCGGGTCGACCCCGACGAAGTGGATGTATGCCTCGTCGTCTGCGGCCTGCGAAAGGAAGCCGCAGACGAACCCGACGAGCTCGCCCGTCGCGTCCTCGGCGACGAAGCTCGTCCCCTCGAAGTGGATGAAGAAGAGCTTCGGCAGCATCGGCGCCATCTCGCGCCCGCCCCACCAGACGTTGATGCGCCCGATGACCCGCCCGTAGTCGGATGGCCTCGAGTGACGGATGGCTGCATCGCTCACCGCGGCGATTGTAGGGGCGACGCTTGCGTCGCCCGGGGGGCGAGGCGGGCCTCGCCCTACGAGTCGGAAGGCTCGTCGACGAGCTCGGCGAGTTGCGCGAGGTCGTCGTCGTCCGCCGGCCCGCCGACCGCAGCGGGCACCGGCGCGCCTTCGATCACGCGGATCTCGACGGGCGGCTCATCTTCAGCCGGGTTCTCGCGGCGGTCGACGACGAGCGTCGTCCCGGGTGCGAGCTCGCGGCCGAGGATGAAGTCGGCGAGCGGATCCTCGAGCATGCGCTGGATCGCGCGGCGCAGCGGCCGGGCGCCCATCGCCGGGTCGTAGCCTGTCTCGACGAGGAGCTCGCGCGCGTCGTCCGTGAGCTCGATGACGACGTCGTGCTTGCCCATCTCCTCGCGGACGCGCTTCATCATCAGGTCGACGACCTCGAGGATCTCGACCTTCTCGAGCTTGTGGAAGACGATGACCTCGTCGATGCGGTTCAGCAGCTCCGGCCGGAACACCTTCTTGAGCTCCGACATGACGCGCTCCTTCATCTCGTCGTACGAGAGGCCCTGCTCGTCGCCGATCGAGAAGCCGAGCGTCTGGTTCTTCGAGATCTGGGCTGCCCCGAGGTTCGAGGTCATGATCACGATCGTGTTGCGGAAGTCGACCTTCCGCCCCTGCGAGTCCGTGAGCTTCCCGTCCTCGAGGATCTGCAGGAGAATGTTGAAGACGTCCGGGTGCGCCTTCTCGATCTCGTCGAGGAGGACGACCGAGTACGGCTTGCGGCGCACGGCTTCGGTGAGCTGGCCGCCCTCGTCGTAGCCGACGTAGCCGGGCGGGGAGCCGACGAGCCGCGACACGGAGTGCTTCTCCATGTACTCGGACATGTCCACCTGGATGAGCGCGTCCTCGTCGCCGAAGAGGAACTCGGCGAGCGTGCGTGCGAGCTCGGTCTTCCCCACGCCCGAGGGGCCGAGGAAGATGAACGAGCCGGTCGGGCGCTTCGGGTCCTTGATACCCGCGCGCGCTCTGCGGATCGCCTTCGACACGGCGACGATCGCCTGGTGCTGGCCGATGACGCGCTTGTGGAGCTCGTCCTCCATGCGGATGAGCTTCTGCGACTCGGCTTCCGTGAGCTTGAACACCGGGATCCCCGTCCACATGGAGACGATGTCCGCGATCTCGTCCTCGCCGATCTCCGGCTGCTCCTCGTCGGCCTGGTTGCGCCACTCCTCCTCGAGCTCCTTCTTCTTCTGCGAGAGCTTGCGCTCCTTGTCGCGGAGCTGCGCGGCCTTCTCGAACTCCTGATCCTCGATCGCGCTTTCCTTGTCGGCGCGGACCTTGTCGATCTCCTCCTCGAGCTCGCGATAGCGCGGGGGTGCGGACATCGTCGCAATGCGGACGCGCGAGCCCGCCTCGTCGATGAGGTCGATCGCCTTGTCGGGGAGATGGCGGTCCTGGATGTAGCGGTCGGCGAGCGACGCCGCTGCGGAGAGCGCCTCGTCGGAGATCTTGCAGCGGTGGTGGGCCTCGTAGCGGTCGCGCAGGCCGCGCAGGATCTGCACCGTCTCGTCGATCGTCGGCTCCTCGACGCGCACCTGCTGGAAGCGTCGCTCGAGCGCAGCGTCGCGCTCGAGGTACTTGCGGTACTCGTCGAGCGTCGTCGCGCCGATCGTCTGGATCTCGCCGCGTGCGAGCGCGGGCTTGAGGATCGAGGCCGCGTCGATCGCACCCTCGGCGGCACCTGCGCCGACGAGGTTGTGGAGCTCGTCGATGAACAGGATGATGTCGCCGCGCTGCGTGATCTCCTTCATCACCTTCTTCAGGCGCTCCTCGAACTCACCGCGGTATTTCGACCCGGCGACGAGCGCCGCGAGGTCGAGGGTGTAGATCTGCTTGCCCTTCAGGAGCTCGGGCACCTGGCTCGAGGAGATGCGCGAGGCCAGGCCCTCGACGACGGCCGTCTTGCCGACGCCCGGCTCGCCGATGAGCACCGGGTTGTTCTTCTGGCGGCGTGACAGGATCTGCATCACGCGCTCGATCTCGGTCTGACGGCCGACGACGGGGTCGAGCTTGCCCTCCACCGCGAGCTTCGTGAGGTTGCGGCCGAACTGGTCGAGGAGCTTCGAGCTCTTCGTCTTCTCGCCGGGCGCGACGCTCGCGCCGGATTGGCGGCGCCCCGGGCCGGAGAGCATGCGGATGATCTCGTTGCGGATCTTTTCCGCATCCGCGTCGAAGTCGAGGAGGATGCGCGCGGCAACACCTTCGTTCTCGCGCACGAGGCCGAGGAGGATGTGCTCCGTCCCGATGTAGTTGTGGCCTAGCGACAGGGCTTCGCGCAGCGCCAGCTCGAGCACCTTCTTGGCGCGCGGCGTGAACGGGATCTGCCCGGTCGTGACCTCGTCACCCTGGCCGACGATGCGCGCGACCTGCGCGCGAACCTCCTCGACCGTGATGTCGAGCGACTCGAGCACGCGCGCGGCAAGGCCTTCCTCTTCGCGGAGGAGGCCGAGCAGGATGTGCTCCGTCCCGATGTAGTTGTGCTTGAGAGCTCTCGCCTCGTCCTGGGCGAGAACCACGACCTGCCGTGCCCGCTCGGTGAATCGCTCGAACAACTCCCTCGTTCCTTTCGGTTCTGATTCCGGGAGCCGCCTCGCTCCCCGGTCGAAGGGACGGTTCATCGTAGCCGACTGGTCTCGTGTCGAGTCTCACACGCCGGGTTCGCCCGGCGCCCTCGGTACCCTTCTCGGCCGTTGAGCAGCAAAGCCTTAATCACCGGGGGCGCCGGATTCATCGGTTCGCACCTCTCTGAGTTACTGCTCGATGAAGGCCACGAGGTGTGGGTGCTCGACGACCTCTCGACCGGGTCGCTCGAGAATATCGAGCACCTCCGCGACCGAGTCGGCTTTCACCTCGTCGTGGACTCGGTACTGCACTGGTCCGTCGTCAACGAGCTCGTCTACAAGTGCGACGTCGTCTACCACCTGGCCGCAGCGGTGGGCGTGCGGCTCATCGTCGAGCAGCCGGTGCAGACGCTCGTGACCAACCTCCGCGGGACAGAGATCGTCCTCGAGCACTGCCACCGCTTCGGCAAGCGCGTCCTCGTGGCGTCGACGTCTGAGGTGTACGGCGATCATCGCGAGGAGCGCCCGCTCGTGGAGACCGACCGCCGCATCTACGGGCCGACGACGCAGAAGCGCTGGGCCTACGCCGACTCGAAGGCGATGGACGAGTTTCTCGCGCTCGCCCACCACACCGAGCACGAGCTCAACTGCGTCATCGTGCGGCTCTTCAACACGGTCGGCCCGCGCCAGAGCGGCCAGTACGGGATGGTCATCCCGACGTTCGTCCAGCGCGCGCTCACTGGAGACCCGATCGAGATCCACGGCGACGGCGAGCAGACTCGGTGCTTCTGTCACGTTGCCGACACGATCCGCGCGCTCGCCGGGCTCATGGGAGACGGGACCTCGGGCGAGATCTACAACGTCGGCTCAGAGCAGCGCATCTCGATCAACGGGCTCGCGGAGCGAGTCAAGGGGCTGACGGGGTCGTCGTCCGCCGTCGAGTACGTCGCCTACGAAGACGTGTACGGGATCGGCATCGAGGACATGCTTCACCGCATCCCTTCCATCGCGAAGATTCACGCCGCGATCGGGTGGACACCGACCCGGACGCTCGACGACATCCTCGGCGACGTGCTCACGTTCGAGCGTGGGCGACTCGAGCCGGTGCGCTAGGCGGCCGAGCGCCCTCGGTTGCGGGCGTACTCATCGAGGTCTGCCGGCGACAACGGGCGGGCGAAATGGAAACCCTGCGCGAGGCGACAGCCGAGCTTGCGGAGCACGGAGACGTGTGCGGCCGACTCGACGCCCTCCGCAACGACCGCAAGGCCGAGCGCGTGAGCGAGGTCGACGATCGCGCGGACGAATATCGTGCTACTGACGTCCTCCTCGATGCCCCGGATGAACGAGCGGTCGATCTTGAGGTAGTGGACAGGGAGGTCGCGCAGCAGTGAGAGCGACGAGTAACCGGTTCCGAAGTCGTCGAGCGCAAGGCGCACGCCGCGCTCGGTGATCGCCTCGAGCAACTCGGTGGCCTCGGCTCGATTGTGGGCGAGCACGCTCTCCGTCATCTCGAGCACGAGCGCGCTCGGCTCCAGACCGGAGCTCGCGAGGGCGCTCTCGACGTCTTCGAGCAAGCCTTGGCTTCGTACCTGTCGCGTGGAGACGTTCACGCTGACGTACAGGCGCTCCGCTCCGGGCAGACAACGCCGCCACGTAGCTGTCTGCCGGCATGCCTCCTGCATCACCCAGCGGCCGAGCTCGACGATCACGCCCGTCTCCTCGGCCAGACGGATGAATCGGTCCGGCTGCAGCAGGCCGAGTGTCGGATGGTTCCAGCGTAGGAGCGCCTCGACGCCCACCAGCTCGCCGTTCGCGAGGCGCACGAGCGGCTGGTAGTGGAGGACGAACTCCTCGCTGACGTCCGCGCGGCGCAGATCTGAGACGAGATCCAGCCGATCGGACTGTTCCTTGTCCATCGGCGAGGCGTACAGCGCCGTCTGAGCCTTGCCGTTCGCCTTCGCACGGTACATGGCGGTGTCGGCGCGACGGAGGAGCTCGTCCGCGTCGTCGCCGACGGCGATCCCGAGACTCGCCGTGACGTAGAGCTCGCGCCCATCGAGATCGAGGGGCTGCCGGAGCGCCTCCTCGATCCGGTCTGCGGCGTCGAGGGCCGCGGACGAGCCGCCTGTGTCCTCGACGAGCACCGCGAACTCGTCGCCGCCCATGCGCGCGACCGTGACGCTCTCAGGGAGGAACACCTGCAGACGCTCGCCGATTGCGCGCAGGAGAGCGTCCCCGGCCGGGTGACCGAGCGAGTCGTTCACGGCCTTGAAGTCGTCGAGGTCGAAGGAGATCACGGCGGCCTCGCGAGGCTCAGCGTCACGCCGCACGAGCGCGTGGTGGAGGCGGTCGTTGAAGAGGGCGCTGTTCGGCAAGCCCGTGAGCGGATCGTGGAGCGCCTGGTGGCGCAGCTGCTCCTCCGCCTCCTTCCGGTCCGTGATGTCGAGGAGGTAGCCCTGTAGGACTGACTCGCCGTCGATGTCGACCACGCGCGCCTCGTCGTGCACCCACACCCACCTGCCGTCCTTCGATTGCAGCCGGTATTCGAGCTGGAGGATTCCTCGCTCCGCGTGTGCGCGGGCATGCGCGTCGAACACACGCTCGCGGTCGTCGGGGTGGAGGACGCGATCGAACATGGAGCGATCCGCGACCCACTGGACCGCGGGGTACCCCAGCAACGACTCGACGTGCGGGCTCGTGTACACATTGGAGCTGTCCTGCTCGGCCCGGTCGACGTAGATCGCGAGCGGGAGGTGCTCGACGAGGGTGCGGTACCGCTCCTCGGCTTGGACGAGCGCCAGCTCGGACTGCTTGCGCTCGGTGATGTCGCGCAGGCACGCCGTGAAGAGCGGCGGACCGGGGATGGCTACGCGACTGATCGCGAGCTCGGCCGGGAAGACCGATCCGTCGGCGCGCATTGCCTCCACCTCGACCCGCCGGCCGAGGAGACCGCCGGCGCCCGGACCGGGGCCGGCAGCCGTCCAGCGCTCGAGGGCACGCCGGTGCGCCTCGCGCGAAGCGGGTGGAACCACGAGGTCGGCGAGCTCCTCGCCGAGGATGTCCTCCCGGAGGTATCCGAACGTCCGCTCGGCGGCGCGGTTGAACTCGAGGATGCAGCCGTGGTGGTCGATCGTCACGACGGCGTCGAGCGCCGCGTCGAGGATCGCGCGGACGTGGGCGGGGTCCGCCGGCAACGTCGATCCCGCGTGCGCGGGCCAGCTGTCACGTTCAGTGATCACCGCATGACTACGATCGTCGCACCGCCGCGCCGCGCGACCCCCCGAATGGGGGACGGTTGGGACCGGCCGGTCGAGGCGCAAGCGACGCGAATAGAACGAGCGAATAGGACGAGCTCGAACCCGCGAGCCGCGTTCGCACAGCAAGGCGGGAGGACGCCACGCCCGACCTCGTTCTCTCCGTCGTACGGGGCGGGCTCCTCGTGCGTGCGGCGCTCGCGAGGTCAAGAACTCGTGGAGATGAACGTCGAGTTCTAAACCGGCGTCGACGAGCGATTCGATGCCCGCCTGTCCTGATCGCCGACGTGGTCGGCTGGCCCTACGCCGAGAATCAGGATTCCGTGCATGTGTTCGGGCAAGACGGCGAGGGCGTCGCCATCGACTTCGAGGTGCCTCGGAATCTCGTGCCGCACCGCGCAACGCAGTCTGCGTACGCCGGAGTCGCGACCAGCGGAGTGCGCCGATGCGTGCACACGGTGACGAAGTGGGCACCCGGAGACGAGTAGTCGAACCCGTCCAGACGGAGCCTGCGCCGACGCATGGTTCATCGTTGCCCAGCCACCGGGGGGCGATCGTCACAACTGCGTGGCAGTTCGGGCCGGACATGCCCGGCCCCTACGACCAGAGGTCAGTTGCCCCGCAACGCCGGAAACAAAATCACGTCGCGGATCGTCTCTCGGCCCGAAAGGAGCATGACGAGACGGTCGATGCCGAGACCGAGCCCACCCGTCGGCGGCATGCCGTACGAGAGCGCCTCGACGTAGTCCGGATCGCCTCGAACGCCCTCGACGTGCTCGGACTGCTCGTCGAAGCGACTCTGCTGCTCCGCCGCGTCGTTGATCTCGCTGTACGCGTTGCCGAGCTCCATCCCGGCGGCGAAGTACTCGAACCGCTCGGTCATCGCCTCGTCATCGTCCGCCAGCCGCGCGAACGGGGACAGCTCGACCGGATGCCCGTACACGATCGTCGGTGAGATGAGGCTCGGCTCGACGAAGTGCCCGAACGCGTGGTCGACGAGCTGTGGCCAGTCCTTGTCGGCGTCAGTGTCGACGCCGCGCTCGGTCAGCCATGCGCGCAGCTCCCCCTCGTCGCGTGTCCACAGCTCCAGCGCCTCGAGCGACTCGACGAAGCCGATCCGCTGCCATGGCCGGCGAAGGTCGATCTCGTGGCCGCGGAAGGTCGTCGAAGTCGCTCCCATCGCCTCGAGCGCGACGCGCTCCAACATCTCCTCGATGCGATCCATCGTGTCCGAGAAGTCGGCATACGCCTCGTACCACTCGAGCATCGTGAACTCGGGCTGGTGCTTGTACGAGACGCTCTCGTTGCGGAAGTCCTTGCCTATCTCGTACACGCGCTCGAGCCCTCCGACGATGAGCCGCTTGAGATAGAGCTCGGTCGCGATGCGCAGGTAGAGGTCGGACTCGAGCTCGTTCGAGCGGGTGACGAACGGATGGGCGAACGCGCCGCCGTAGCGCGGCTGCAGCACCGGCGTCTCCACCTCGACGAATCCCTCCTCGTCGAGGTAGCGCCTGATGGCGGTGACCACCTTCGCGCGCAGCAGAAAGAGCTCGCGCGAGTCCTCGTTCATGAGGAGGTCGAGGTAGCGCTTGCGGTACCGCGTCTCCTGGTCGGTGAGGCCGTGGAACGTGTCAGGGAGCGGGCTCGTGTTGTGCGCGAGGACGATCAGCTCGTCGACGGCGAGCGACGGTTCGCCACGGCGCGACTTCGCCGGCTTCCCGGAGACACCCACGACGTCGCCGAGGTGCACGTCGACGTCACCGATGCGACCGGTGTCGCACATGAGCTGGATGCGCCCAGAACGATCGACGAGGTCGCAGAAGACGAGCTTCCCCATCTCGCGCCGCGCCATGACGCGGCCCGCGAGCCGCAGCGCGCGGTCGAGCTCTTCCCCCGGCCCGAGCTTCTCCGTCGCCTCTCGCGCCGCCGCGATCTCGTTCCGGTCAGGGAAGCGCTTGGGGGCGGCCATGGCGCGCCGAGTCTAGACGGGGTCCGCCTCGCGCACGATCCAGCGCACGCGACCGAGGCGAGCCGTCGACCGGACGGTCACGAGGTCGCCCTCACGCAGGTCTTCGAACTGCTTTTCGCTCACCCGAAACGCCGCGATCGTGTCGGACTCGCCGTCGTCGACCGCGACGTAGTACCGGTTCTTCCCGTCGCCTCCGAACGCGCGGAGGCGGAGAATCGGGCCCGTCACCTCCGTTGCAGTCCACAGATCCGACGAAGCGGCCACGACTACTGCGACGCCGACAAGGACGGCACCGCAGAGAGTGAGCAGAGAGAGCACTCCCGAGAGGCCTGTGTCGACGAGTTGGTCGCCGTATCGGTAGAGGGCGTAGGCGCCTGCTCCCGCCGCAGCTGCGCCCACGCCCAGTGCGGCTGACGGCTCCGCGCCCCAGCCGGGCGGCCACAACTTCGGGTACGCGATGCGGATCTCGCGCCAGCGGCCCCCGTGCTCGCTCCACGCCAAAGAGTCCGACTCGGCTTCGAACGGCAAGGGGCCGCTCGCGCCGCGGGCCACGCCGAGCGCGGCGCCATAGGCGAGCAACCGGTCCCAGAGCTCGACCGTCAGCGGCGAGTGCGTGGCGAACACCGGGTTCAGCGCCAGCTCGGCGCGGACGCCGAGCCAGCGCGACGCGGCCTCGAGGCCCGCTTCGGTCTCGCGCTGCGGATGCCTCGCGTAAAGCCAGCCGAGGAGCACCGCGGCGCCAACGACGGCGGCGACTGCGGCGACGATCCCCACACCGCCCAGAAGCACACGGCCGGGATCGCCGCTCCCGCGACGAGGAGCCCGAACGCCCAGCTGTCGAGCGCCTTGCGGGAGAGCCCGCGCGCCTGGGCATCCGCGACCACCTCCGCCGAGAACGCCTGACGCCACTCCTTCGACGCGGCCTTGGAGCCCGTCGCCAACGCCCCGATTGGCACCGCGCTCTCACGCGCTCGGTGCTCGACGAGTGCGAGAACGCGACGCTCATACGCGGCGAGTGGCTCCGCCCGGCCCGCACGAACACGCACGTAGTACGCGTCGACGCCGCGCTGCTCGACATCGATGAGGTTCCGCGCGGCGAGATCGAGCGCGGTCGCGGCGATCGCCTCTCCGGTCACGCGGAAATCGTTGACAAGGAAGTTCGCGACGGCCGGCGGCTCGGGGCCGAGGTCGAGGACGCGCGCTCCGACGGGTGGTCGCTCGGGTGCGCGCAGTGCATACGCAAACGCCGCACCCGCGAGCCAGAGGAGCGATCCCACGATGCCCGCCCCGAGAACGAGCGGCTCGAGGGATCCGAGATCCACGTCACCGAGGAACTGCCGACTCATGTCGGCGCCATGCTGAGACGAGGCCCGGACGGCCGCGTTACGCGGCCTTGATCTCCATGATCTTGAACTTCACCTTCGAGCCGCGCGGCGTGATGACCTCCACGGTCTCGCCCTTCTTGCGGCCCATGATGGCCTTGCCGACGGGCGACTCGTTCGAGAGCTTCCGCTCGGCTGGATTGGCCTCCGCCGAGCCCACGATGAAGTACTCGGTCGTCTCTTTCGCATCCACGTCTCGCAGGCGCACGACCGCGCCGACGGACACGACGCTCGTGTCGACGCGCCGCTTGTCGATGACCTGAGCGTTGGCGAGCCGCTCCTCGAGCTGCGCGATGCGGTGCTCGAGCATCATCTGCTCGTTCTTCGCGTCGTCGTACTCGGCGTTCTCGGCGATCTCGCCGAACTCGCGAGCAGCGGCAATGCGTTCTGCGATCTCCCTGCGCTTCGTCGTTCGCAGCACGTCGAGCTCGCTCGTCAGCTGCTTGTAGCCCTCGGGAGTGAGGATCACGTCCTTCACGAAAATGCCTCCAGAGACAAGATTGCGGGGCCGACCGGCCCCGACAACGGCGGAATGGTAGCTACCCCGTTCGCCGAGCGTCAAACGCCTCGTGAGTACCATCCCACGGCCGTGATCGACCTTCGCGAGACCTGGCAGATCGGCCCCGTCGAGGTGCCCACTCGCCTCGTCCTGGCGCCGATGGCCGGTGTCAGCGTGCAGGCGTTTCGGAGGCAGGGACGACGCTACGGGGCTGGGCTCGTGTGCTCCGAGATGGTGAGCTGCGCCGGGATCGAGCACCGCAACGAGAAGACGCTCGGCTATCTGCGCGTGGCCGCCGACGAGCACCCGCTCGCGATCCAGCTCTTCGGCTCGGACCCACGGCCCATGGCAGATGCCGCCCGCATGGTCCAGGCGGTCGGAGCGGACATCGTCGACGTCAACTTTGGCTGCCCTGTGAAGAAGGTCACGAAGACCGGTGCCGGGGCGCACCTGCTCGAGGATCCCGATCGCGCCTGCCGCATCATCGAAGCGATTGCCGGCGCAATCGACATCCCAGTGACCGTGAAGCTCCGACGCGGCGTGGCGAACGGTTCTCGGGCAGCTCTCGAGCTCGGCCCGCGGCTCGTCGAGGCGGGAGCTGCCTCGCTGACGCTCCACCCCCGCTCGGCGCAGCAGATGTACACCGGAACGGCAGATCACACGCTGACAGCCGAGCTCGTCACGCTCGTCGACGTCCCGATCGTCGCATCCGGCGACGTGACGTCCAGGGCGCGCGCACAGACCGTGCTCGCGACGACGGGAGCCGAGGCGGTCATGGTCGGTCGCGGCGCGCAGGGCAACCCGTGGGCGCTGCGCGAGATCGTCGATGGAGACGGCGCCGAGCCGTCGCGGGAGGAGGTCGCCGCCGAGCTCGTCCTCTTCGTCCGGGAGACCGTCCGCGAGCTCGGCGAGCGCCGCGCGTCGGGCTTCCTCAAGAAGTTCTACGGCTGGTACCTCAGCCGCGGCCGTTTCCCGAAGGAGTTCAAGCAGGAGCTCCTCCGGCTCGACTCGACCGAGGAGATCGAGCGCCGCCTCTTCGCCGCCGCGCCCGGCGCATTCGAGATCGTCGAGCGGCTCGAGGCCGAGATCCCGTCGGGAGCCGAGCTCACGCTCGAGCTGCCCGTCTCGATCTACGGCGGAGGGTAGAGCGGCATCACGCGTTCAGCTCCCAGACGAGCCTGAGACCCTCCAGCGTGAGAAACGGATCGATGCGCTCGATCGTCTCCGAGTGCGGCGCGACGAGGTCAGCGAGGCCTCCTGTCGCGATGGTCGGCGCATCCGCTCCGAGCTCCCCGCGGATGCGACCGACGATGCCGTCCACCTGACCGGCGAAGCCGTAGACGAGGCCGGACTGCAGCGCGGCGATCGTCGTCTTGCCGATGACTGAGGGTGGCGCCGCGTAGTCCACCTTGACGAGACGAGCGGCACGCGCGAAGAGCGCGTCCATCGAGATCTCCACTCCGGGAGCGAGTACACCGCCGACGTATTCACCCTCCGGCGAGACGACGTCGAAGTTCGTCGAGGTCCCGAAATCGACGACGATGACCGGCGCTCCGTAGCGGGCCTTCGCCGCGACGGAGTTGGCGATGCGATCGGGGCCGACCTCACGCGGGTCGTCGTAGCGGATCGGGATCCCCGTCTTCACACCCGGGCCGACGACGAGCAGCGGGGCATGCGCCCACTTCGCCGCCAGCGCCTCCCACTCGCGGACGAGAACGGGCACCGTCGACGCAAGGCATATCCCGTCGACGCTCTCGAAGTCGAGGAGCCCACCGAGGAGAACGCCGAGCTCGTCCGCGGTGCTCGAACGCTCGGTTGCGAGGCGCCAGTGGTCGACGAGCTCGTCACGGCGGTAGCGGCCGAGAGCGGTCTGCGTGTTGCCGACGTCGACGGCGAGGAGCATCGAGCAAGTGAATCAGAGCGCCCGAAAGGCAGTCGTCACAAGCGTCACGAGGTTGGTAGAGTCGGCCAACCGTGGCCAAGCGGCGCAATCGCGAGCTCGCAGGGCCGGCGATCGTGCTCGCTGGCGCGGGCGTCGTGACCGGAGCGGTCGCCGTCGGCGTCTTTGCGCGCCGGCGCAGGCGAGGGATAGGAGCTCCGATGGAGCGGTCCAAGCTCATCGTGAAGCGTCTGTTCGAAGAGCCATGGCAGGGAAGCTTCGAGGCGATCGACGAGTTCGTCTCGACCGGCTACATCGGACACGATCCTGCGGAGCCCGAGCCGATCCGCGGTCCGGCCGGCGTGCGCGCGAACGCCGAGAAATACATCGCCGCGTTCCCGGGAGGCGCGATCACCGTCGACGAGCAGATCGTCGAGGGAGACAGGGTCGCGACCCGCTGGACGGGTCGCGGGACGCACACGGGAGAGCTTGCGGGCGTCGCGCCGACTGGCAAGGACGTCACCGTCTCCGGGCTGACGATCTCTCGCTTCCACAGCGGAAAGGTCGTCGAGGAATGGACGACCTGGGACACGCTCGGGCTACTCGTCCAACTAGGCGCCGTTGGCGCCGCGCAGAGCGAAGTCCGCTAGCGCGAACTTCGCTCGCGCCATCCTGAAGCGCGCCCGCTTCGCGGGCGCGGCGGCATCGACTTTCGACTCGAAGCGAAGGGAGATCGCTCCCAGTGGCGAATCGTTTCGCCGCCGAGCGGAGATGCCGAGCTTCTTTACGTATCAGCACATGCCCTGCGCCGAGTGCGGTGCATCCGTTCGCACGAGCGACCGCGAGCGACACACATGCGACCCGGAGAGGCGCCTCGAGTTCCACTTGTTCCAGGTGCGAGCGGAAGTTGCGACGTTCGACAACGGCCTCACCGGCTACCTCGACTCGCCGCACGGGCGTTTCGCCCAGTGGCTCGCAGAGCACGAGCGGAATCGCGACACCTAGGGGCGAGGCTTGCCTCCCCTGGCGGCGCAAGCGTCGCCCTACACGGCGTCGTCGTCGCCCGTGAGGGGCTGACCGAGACGCTCGGCGAGCGCCTCGGCGGTGAGCCGCGGCTCCTCGCCCTCGCCACGGAGCTCCTCGACGGTCACGTCGCCCGACGTGTACACCTCGGCCTTCGGGATGATGCGACTCGGCCGGCTCTTGTCCCACACCCACACGTCCTCCATGCGGACGTGGAAGAACGGGTAGCTCACCTGCGGGAGCGCTTCGAGGTCGAGCTTGTTGCAGAGGTACGTTGCGTCCTGGGTCAGGACGCAGTAGCGGAAGAGCGGAAAGACGGCGGAGTACTCACGCTTGACCGCGATCTCGAGCTCTGCCTCGTACTCGTCGAGGTCGTCGAGGTGGGACACCGGCTCAGTCTAGCGCCGAGATGAGTGCTGACACCCTCCCGCGGCCCGGGACGTCGAGCTCGGGCTCCAGCTCGGCGAGCGGTTCGAGCGCGAACCGACGCTCGTGGAGACGGGTATGGGGAACGCGCAAGCCGGGCTCGTCGACGACCTCGTCGCCGTAGACGAGCAGGTCGAGATCCACCGTGCGCGAGCCCCAGCGCTCCTCACGCACCCGGCCGAGCTCCCGCTCGACCGCGAGCAGGAGGTCGAGGAGCTGCCGCGGAGCGAGGCTCGTCTCGAGGGCGACGGCACCGTTGAGGAACGACGGTTGGTCGACGACGCCGACCGGCTCCGTCTCGCGCAGCTGTGAAAGGGCCACCACCTCGACGCCGTCAGCGGCGGCAAGACGCTCGACAGCGCGGAGCAGCGTCACCTCTCGCGGGCCGAGGTTTGCCCCGAGCCCGACGTACGCCCGCGTCACTCCCGCGTGCGTTCGACGATGAGAGCGGCGTAATCGACGGGCGGATCGAGCACGACGTCGGGCTTGCGCACGCGCACACGTGCTCGCACCACCGCTGGGAAGCGCTCGACGATCCCGTCGGCGACTGCGCCAGCCAGTCCCTCCAACAAGAGCCGCTCGGGCCCGGCGAAGACCTCGCGGACGAGAGCGGCGAGCCGCCGATAGTCGACCGTGTCGTCGATCCGATCCGTTTCCGTGGCATCGCCGTGAACGTCGACCCAGAGATCGACGAGAAACCGTTGCCCGAGCCGTCGCTCCTCCTCGAGGTAGCCGTGATGGCCGAGCACGACCAGTCCGCAGAGCTCGATTCTCATGCGGTGATCCTCCCACGCTCGACCGCGGCGGCAACCGCCAATGCCTCGACGGTGTCGCGAACGTCGTGCGCGCGGATCATCCAGGCTCCCCGCTCGAAGGCGGCAACGGCGGCCCCGAGAGATGCTGCGAGGCTTCCCTGCGTGGCGCCGGCATCTCCGAGAGCCTTCCCGAGAGTGCTCTTGCGCGAAACCCCGACGAGCACCGGGCGTCCGAGCGAGCAGACCTCGTCGAGGCGGCACAGGAGCTCGAGGTTCTGATCCGGCGTCTTCCCGAAGCCGATCCCGGGATCCACGCAGATCCGCTCCTCGTCGATGCCGCGCTCGACGGCGAATGCGACGCGCTCTTCCAGGAAGGCCAACACATCGGAAACGACGTCGTCGTAGTGAGGAGCGACCTGCATCGTCCGCGGCTCGCCCTGCATGTGCATGAGACAGAGAAACGCTCCACGCTCCGCAACGACCTCGGCCATGCCGGGATCGCCGCGCAGGGCTGTGACGTCGTTGACGAGCTCCACGCCCAACTCGAGCGCACGGCGGGCGACCTCCGCCTTCGACGTGTCGATCGAGAGCGGCACGCCGTCGAGCTCTTCGAGCACGGGCATGACGCGCTCGAGCTCCTCGGTGACGTCGACCGGGCGCGCCCCCGGCCGCGTCGACTCGCCGCCGACATCCACGAGCGCCGCCCCCTCCTCGACGAGGGTACGCGCACGCGCGATCGCGCGCGACGGGTCGACGAACTGCCCGCCGTCGGAGAAGCTGTCGGGCGTGACGTTGAGCACGCCCATGACGGACGGCCTCGTCCAGCGCTGCTCGATGCGCACGCCGAGGAGCGTAGCTCCGTCTGACCCTAGGAGCAGAATCGCGCATCATGGACACACCTGCATCGAACACCGGCCCTCTTGGGCAGCCGCGCGGCATCGGCTTCGGGATCCTGATGGCCATCATCACCCTCGGGATCTACACCCTCTACTGGGTCTTCAAGACCCACGAAGAGGTGAAGAACCACTCGGACCAGGGTGTCGGGGGCGTGCTCGGGCTCGTGATCTACATCGTTGTCTCCCCGATCACGTGGTTCCTCGTGCCGTCCGAGGTCGGGAAGATCTACAAGCAAGACGGTCGACCGGCTCCCTTCAGCGGGTGGACGGGTCTCTGGCTCCTGCTTCCGATCATCGGGGCGTTCGTCTGGTTCATCAAGATCCAGGGAGCCCTGAACCGGTACTGGCAGAGCAAGAACACGGCCTCGTTGCCGATGAACGAGCCGGGCGTCGCGTAGCTCGGCGAGCGCATGCACGGTAGGACCGCCGCGGTGGTCCTACCGGCGCTCGTCGTCGTCGGGCTCGTCGCCGTCGTCGCGATCGCGTCTACGGGCTCGACGCCGGGCGGCTCGAGCGCAACGCGTCCGCCGTCGGAGTCCCTCTACGACACGATCTTCTCGCTCGGGCTCGTCGCCGTCGTCCTTGGCGGCGTGATCCTGCTGTACGGGCTCCTTCAGCGAAAGGCGATCGCCCGCGAGGTGGCAACGGGCAAGTACCGCCGCACGTCACTCGTGACCTATCTCCTCTTCTTCGCGATCTTCACCGCCTTCAGCTACTGGCGACTCCAGAGCTGGACCCCGCCGCAAGCCGAGGAGGGCGAGCAGGAGCGCGCGTTCCCCGGCGAGACGCGGTTTCCGACGCTGCCCGAGGAGGCGGAGACGAGCTACGAGCCGAGCGTCTCGTGGATCCCGATCGCCGTCGTGGTAGTCCTCGTCATCGCCGCGATCGTCGCGTACGTCGTCGCCGAGCGGCGCGCCGGACGAGGCCGCACCTCCAAGAGCGGACTCGCCGACCAGCTCGCCGTCGTTCTCGAGGACACGCTCGACGACCTCCGCGCCGAAGCGGACCCACGCAAGGCGATCATCGCGGCCTACGCGCGCCTCGAGCGCGTGCTCGGCGCGAACGGCATCCCGCGCAGCGCCGCCGAGACGTCGGACGAGTACCTCGAGCGCGTCCTCCGGGACCTCGAACTTGCGCCCGCCGCGATCGGCCGCCTGACGGATCTCTTCACGCGGGCTAAGTTCTCGCAGCACGATGTCGACCTGACGATGAAGGAGGAGGCCATCAGCGCACTCGAGCACGTGCGCGACGAGCTGCGAAGGACCCGCGAGGCGCCGGTCGCCGCCGACGCCGGCGCCCCGACGCCGGTCGGAGCTGCCTCGTGAGAGACGACCTCCGCGGCGCCGTGCGGGCACTCGCGATGCCGACCGTCGGCCTCCTTGGGGTCGCGGCCCTCGCTCCCGGGCGACTCGAGCTCGCGCTGCGCATCTACGCGCTCGTGTTGGCCGGCGTGGTGATCGTGCTCGCGCTCCTGGCGCTCCGGCGCGCCTTCCCGAACGAGACGGCGCTAGTGGTCACCGGGACGCCGCAGCGGCGGCCGCAACGACCACCGAGCCTGACACGAGTCGAGAACGAGGTCGTGCTCGGCATTGCGAGCTCGTTCGACCTCCACTATCGGCTCGTCCCGCGTGTCCGGTCGGTCGCAACCGGCCTTCTGGCATCGCGGCGCATCATCTCGCTCGAGGCGGATCGCGAGCGCGCTCGCGCGATGCTGGGCACGGACGCCTGGGAGCTCGTCCGGCCGGACCGGACAACTCCCCGTGACCGTCTGACGACGGGGATCCGACAACGAGACCTCGAACGCATCGTCGACGCGCTGGAGGCCCTCTAGCTCGTGGAGCTGAGCGACGTTCAGAAACTGTCTGCCGACGTGCTCGACGAGGTCGAGAAGGCGGTCGTCGGCAAGCGTGAGTCGCTCCAGCTCGTGCTGCTCGGCTTCCTGGCAGACGGCCACGTCCTCCTGGAGGACTACCCCGGCCTCGCGAAGACGCTCGCGGCGCGCTCGTTCGCCCAGGTGCTGAGCATGCGCTTCGCCCGAATTCAGTTCACGCCGGACCTCATGCCCTCGGACGTGACCGGCTCGTCGATCTGGAACCAGCGCGACGGGGACTTCGAGTTCCGGCACGGGCCGATCTTCACGAACCTCCTCCTTTCGGACGAGATCAACCGTGCCCCGCCGAAGACCCAGGCGGCGCTGCTGGAAGCGATGCAGGAGCGCCAGGTCACGATCGAAGGCGAGACCCATCCGCTCGGGCCTCCCTTCCTCGTCATCGCGACCCAGAATCCCATCGAGTACGAGGGGACGTATCCGCTGCCGGAGGCGCAGCTCGACCGCTTCCTCCTGAGGACCGCGTTCGGCTATCCGAGTCGCGACGGCGAGATCGACGTGCTGTCGCGGCGCATCGAGCGAGCGTCCGACGACGTCGAGCTGCGCGAGGTCGTCGATCGCGAGACGCTTCTCGAGATGCAGCGCGCGATCGAGCGCGTCCACGTCGCCTCGAGCGTTCGGGAGTACTGCGTCGACCTCGTCGTCGCGACGCGCGACTCGCCGAGCACGTCCGTAGGCGCCAGCCCGAGGGGCAGCCTGGCGCTCCTCAAGCTGGCCCGCTGCCGCGCTGCGCTCAGCGGGCGCGACTATGTGCTGCCCGACGACGTCAAGGCCGTCGGCGTCGCAGCGCTTGCGCACCGGCTCGTCCTCCGGCCGGAGCTCTGGGTGCAGCGCATCGGGGCAGACGACGTCGTGCGCGAGGTGCTCGACACGGTGCCCACGCCCCGCGCCGAAGACGTCGTAGCGCCTCATCCGTGACGCGGACCGGAAGTCCGCGCGTTCTCGGATACGCAGCGATCGCAGCGATCGGTCTCGTGAGCGCGCTCGCACTTCGACGACCCGAGCTCGCGGTCGTCGCGGCCCCCTTCGCGCTTCTGCTCGCGATCGGGACGAGAGCTGCCCGGGATCCGGCGGTCTCCGTCGCGGTCACGCCCGGCGCCGACCGCGCGCTGGAATGGGACGAGATCCCCCTCGTGGTCGAGGTCACGACCACTCGAGCCGTGGACAGGCTCGAGCTCCTCGTCGAGCTTCCCGAAGGCGTCGAAGCAGCCGGCGGCAGCCGGGCGCGGGCGCTTCGGCTCGGGGCGGCGGAGAGTCGCGAGCACGAGCTCGGGATCCGCTGCACGCGCTGGGGTGTCTTCGACGTCGGCCGCGTCGACCTGCGCGCACGTGACCTGCTCCGCTTCGTCACCTGGGAGGCATCCGCCGAGCACCTGCACCGGATCAAGGCCTACCCGACCCCGCTCACGCTCCAGACGACGCTCACCGCAGTCGAGACCCAGGCGTTCACCGGGAGTGAGCTCGCGCGCGTCAAAGGCGAGGGCATCGAGTACGCCGACATCCGCGACTTCGTGCCGGGCGACCGGGTCCGCTCGATCAACTGGCGGGCCTCGGCGCGGCGGCAAGGCCTCGTCGTCAACGAGCGTCATCCGGAGCGCAACACCGACGTCGTCCTCTTCATCGACAGCTTCGCCGACGCGCGGCGCGGCAATCGCAGCGCCCTCGAAGACGCCGTGCGCGCCGCCGCCTCCCTCGCAGGCCGCTACCTCGAGCGACGCGATCGCGTCGGGCTCGTGGGGTTCGGGGGCGTGCTGCGCTGGTTGCAGCCCGGGATGGGCACGACGCAGCGCTACCGGCTCATCGAGACCATGCTCGAGACGGGAGTGGAGCCGACGTACGCATGGCGCGACGTCAGCGTTCTCCCCGCTCGGATACTTCCTCCGAAGTCGCTCATCCTGGGTTTGACTCCACTCGTCGACCAGAGGTTCATCACGGCGCTCGAGGATCTGCGTGGCCGCCGGTTCGACGTCGCAGTGATCGAGGTCGACCCCGTCCCGCTCGTCGAACCCGGGCGTACCGACGTCGAGCGGCTCGCCTTTCGCCTGTGGCTTCTCGAGCGTGAGGTTCTCCGTGCCCGCCTTGCCGCCCTGGGGATCGGCGTCGCCACGTGGGGCGCCGCGGACCTCGACACGGTGCTCGAGGAGGTGAGGACATACAGGCGCTACGCGCGGCAGGCCCACGCCTAGCCACCGGCTCGGGGAGCGTGGCGTGCCTGCTCGGGGTAGCCGCGTTGCCCCTCGCTCGCGCGGACGAGACACTCCGGAGTGCGGGCGTGCGCGTCGCCGCCGTCGCGTTCCTCGCGCTCGTCGCCGCTGTCGTGCTCGCGTGGCCGGCGCTCGTTCCGCTCGCTGCCGTCCTCGTGGGGGGGTTGTACGGCGCCGAGCTCGCGATCGCAGACGAACCGCTGGACGTCGCCGCGCCGGCCGTCGCGGGCGCGCTGCTCCTTAGCGTCGAGCTCGCCTACTGGTCGCTCGAGGAACGGGGCCGCTGGAAGAGTGACCCGGGCGAGAACCTCCGCCGCGGCGCATTCGTTGCACTCCTGTGCGTGGCCGCGCTCCTCGTCTCTGCGCTCCTCCTCGCGCTCGTCGACACCGTGCGCGCCCGTGGCCTCGCGTTGGATCTGCTCGGAGCCACGGCGGCCGCTGCCGTGCTGGTCACCGTCCTCGTCGCCGCTCGCAGACAGGTCCGACACGACCGGTAGCGGTGTGCAGAGCATCCGACTAGATTATGACTAAGTCTTAGTCTAGTCTTCGGGGAACATGTCCGTGGTGAACGTGCACGAGGCCAAGACGCACCTTTCACGCTTGCTGGAGCGCGTAGCCGCCGGTGAGGAGATCGTCATCGCGAAGGCAGGACGCCCGGTCGCCCGCCTCGTCGCCTACCAGGAGGACGATGAACCTCGGACACTCGGTGGCTGGGAAGGCCAGGTGTGGATGGCTGAGGACTTCGACGAGTTGCCGCCCGATCTCCTCGCGGCGTTCTACGGAGACGACGGGGATGCACAGGGTTGAGGCTGCTGCTCGACACCCATGCTCTGATCTGGGCTCTCGAGTCTCCGTCGACGCTGCGTACCGAAGCACGGAAGGCCGTCGAAAGTGCAAGGAATCCAGTCCTCGTCAGCGCCGTGTCGGCTTGGGAGTTCGGGGTCAAGCTCTCCATCGGAAAGCTGCGTGCCCCCTCGAACCTCGCGGAACAGATGCGTCAGAAGAAGTTCACCGCGCTTCCCGTGTCGATCGAGCACGGGCTTCGCGTCGGCGAGCTGCCGCTCCATCACAAGGATCCGTTCGACCGGCTGCTCGTCGCGCAGGCGCAGCTCGAGGGGCTGACGATCGTGACGCGCGACCCGCGTATCGCGCTCTACGACGTCGAGACGCTCGCCGCCTGAGTGATCAGCCGAGCTCGTAGTTCGGGCGCTCGAACGGCCAGGCCACGGACAACCACTCCGCCACAGTAAGCCTGAGCGGCGCGTCGAGCTCGGAGCAAGACTCGCGCACCCACGACTGCACATGCGCGTCGTGCACGTCGTCTCGAGCCGGGTAGATGTACACACAGCCGACTACGTCGTCGTCCTCGGCCAGCACTGTGTACGTAAATCCCGTTCGCTCGGCGAAGTCCTGCGCATGTCGCTCGAGGTCGGCGAGGTTCTCCTCGACGCTCATCTCGTGTGGCCAGCTGCTCTTCGGGCCGTAGCCGGGCGAGGCCAGGATGTGCTCGATGCTCGACGACCACGCCGCGTAGTCGCGCTCGTTGTGCTCGGGGCCGAGTGGCTCGAGTCGGAAGCCGTCGGCCGCGACCTCGCCGGGCGGCTCGAACCTGTCCGGGACGAACACGGAGCTACGAGGGTGCGGGGTCCGGCGGCGGGGGTTGCATCGCGGCGCCGGGGATCGGGCGCGGCTGCGGCATGAGCTTCGGCTTCTTGTCCGCCTCGGGCTCCTCGATTGCAGGCGCGGCTGCCTCCTCCGGGAACACGGACTCCTCGGCCTCGCCGGCGAGCAGGCGCTCGAACTGGTCGTTGTCGATCGTCTCGCGCTCGATGAGGATCGCCGAGAGCCGGTGCAGCTCGTCCATGTGGGCGCGAAGGACAATGGTCGCCGAGGCGTGCCCCTCCTCGATCACACGGCGGATCTCGTCGTCGATCTCCTTCGCGATCTCGTCCGAGTAGTCGGGCTCGGAGTGCATGTCGCGCCCGAGGAAGGGCATGTCATGGGCGCGGCCGAGGACGCGCGGGCCGAGCTTCTCGGACATGCCGAAGCGCATGATCATCTGCTTCGAGGTCGCAGTCACGCGCTCGAGATCGTTTGCGGCCCCCGTCGTCACCTCGTGGAAGACGAGCTCCTCTGCTGCACGTCCACCGAGGGTCATTGCGAGCTCGTCCATGAGCGCCGACTTCGTCGTCAGGTACTTGTCCTCGGTCGGCAGCGAGATCGTGAGGCCGAGTGCTTGCCCGCGCGACACGATCGTGATCTTGTGAATGGGGTTCGTGTTCTCGAGGTAGTGGCCCACGAGCGCGTGACCCATCTCGTGGTAGGCCGTGATCTTGCGCTCCTTCTCGGAGAGCAGACGGGCTTTCTTCTCCGGCCCGGCGATCACGCGCATGATCCCTTCCTCGAGCTCGTCCTGCTCGATCATCTTCTTGCCGTTTCTGGCGGCGAGAAGCGCGGACTCGTTGATGAGGTTGGCGAGATCGGCCCCCGTGAAGCCCGGCGTGCCCGCCGCGAGCGTGTCGAGGTCGATGTCGCGCGCGAGCGGCTTGCCGCGCGCGTGCACCTCGAGGACCTTCCTCCGGCCAAGACGATCCGGGCGGTCGACGACGATCTGCCGATCGAAGCGGCCGGGGCGGAGCAGCGCGGGATCGAGGATGTCGGGCCGGTTGGTGGCCGCGATGAGGATGATGTTGTCCTTCATCTCGAAGCCGTCCATCTCGACGAGGAGCTGGTTCAGCGTCTGCTCACGCTCGTCGTGGCCGCCGCCGAGACCCGCTCCACGGTGGCGACCGACGGCGTCGATCTCGTCCATGAAGATGATGCACGGGGACGCCTGCTTCGCCTGCTCGAAGAGGTCACGCACGCGCGAGGCGCCGACGCCGACGAACATCTCGACGAAGTCCGAGCCCGAGATCGAGAAGAAGGGAACGCCCGCCTCGCCGGCGACCGCGCGCGCGAGCAGCGTCTTGCCGGTGCCGGGCGGGCCGTAGAGGAGAACGCCCTTCGGGATGCGCGCGCCGAGCGCCTGGAACTTCTTCGGGTTCTCGAGGAACTCCTTGATCTCGTGCAGCTCCTCCACAGCTTCGTCCGCGCCGGCCACGTCCTTGAAGGTGACCTTCGGCGAGTCCGGCGACATACGCTTGGCGCGGCTCTTCCCGAAGCTCATCACCTTCGAGCCGCCGCCCTGCATCTGGTTCATGAGGAAGATCCAGAACGCGATCAGGATCACGAATGGCAGGAAGTTGATGAGCAACGCCCACCACGCCGACGACCCTGTCCCCTTCGAGTCGAACTTGATGTTCTCGCGCGCGAGGAGGTTCTCGAACTGCGTCGCGGACTGCGGCGTCGGATAGTTGACGTTGACCTTGTCCCCGCCGACGAGCGTCGCCGTGATCTGCTGCTTCGACGGTGCGAAGAGGACGTCGTTGACGTTCCCGCTCTTGACCTCACCGATCAGCTGCGAGTACGTCCACTTCTGCTCCTCGGAGCGTCCTGGCAAGAGGGTCTGACTCGCCAGATACACGAGCACGACGATGATGACGAGCGGGAAAAGTGCGCTACGGAAGAAGCGGTTCACGTCAGTCGTCGCAGGGTACCACCGTCCTTCTTCGGCACCCAGAGGGCGATCCCCTGTCTCTCGTTATAGCCGGATTGCGGCCTTACGTGCCGTTCGGCACGAGCTCCGAGCGCAACACCGCGACGTACGGGAGATTGCGGTAGCGCTCGGCGAAGTCGAGGCCGTAGCCGATCACGAACTTGTTCGGGATCTCGAAGCCGACGTAGCGCACGGCCACGTCGATCTCGCGTCGCTCCGGCTTCGTCAGGAGCGTGACGACCTCGAGCGATGCGGGCTTCCGCGCCCGCAGGTTGCGCATCAGGTACGAAAGCGTGAGCCCCGAGTCGATGATGTCCTCCACGACGAGCACGTGCCGGCCCGAGACGTTGATGTCGAGATCCTTGAGGATCCGCACGACTCCAGACGAGTCGGTCGACGCGCCGTAGCTCGAGATCGCCATGAAGTCGATCTCGCATGGCACGCTCAGCTCGCGCATGAGGTCGGCCATGAAGAAGACAGCCCCTTTGAGCACGCCGACGAGAAGGAGGTCGCGTCCGGCGTAGTCGGCGGAGATCTCGGCACCGAGCTCGCCGATGCGCGCCCCGATCGCCTCCTCCTCGATGAGGATCTCGCCGACAGCCTGTTCGAGCTCCGCTTGCGTCACTCGTCGGAATCTTTCCATGCGCGGACGGCATCCTCCCAGCCAGGCGCCTCGGCGATCCCGGGAACCGCGACCACTTCCTCGCCGGAGACGACGAGCGGCCAGCTGTCTCGCGCGTCTCTCGGCACTTTCGCGTCCACCAGGAGATCTTGCACCTTCTTCCGGCGCCCGGCCAGGCGGTCGCCCGGACGCCGTGCGCGGACGACGAGGCCGGGCCGGTCACTCTCGATCCGCCACGGCCCGAATCGCACCCGCCCTTCGAGGCGGACGGCGTCGTACGCGCGCACCGCGCGGACGCCGTGACCAAGATCGGCCGCTTTCGTCCCCGCGGTCGACGCGAGGAGGTCCGCGAGCGTCCGCTCGAGCTCCCGCGGGAGGCGCGGACGCTCCCCGGCGAGAGCCAGCAGGTTTTGCTCCGCCCCCGGGTGGAGCCGGCGCAGCAGCGGCAGGATCTCGTCGCGGACGAGACCGCGCTTCGTGTCGGCGTTCGACGAATCCGTGCGATAGGCGAGACCGTGCTCGTCGCAGTAGCCGACGGTGTCCTCGCGCCAGACGTCGAGGAGCGGACGTACGACGCCGTCCTCGCGCTTCCGCTTGATTCCCCTCGCGTTGCCCGAGGACACGATGCGATACAGGACCGTCTCCACCTGGTCGGACGCCGTATGCCCGGTCGCGCGCAACTCGAGGGTGCGAGTCGTCGCATACCGAATCGCCCGCAACTCGGCTTCGCTCCTTTCTTGTGACACCGTGTCACAAGACACGATCCGCGCACCGAGGACATCGGCGCAGAAGCGAGCGTCGTCGTCGGACTCTGCGCCGCGCAGGCCGTGGTTCACATGGACGGCTGACACGCGATAGCCGAGGTCGCCCAGAAGGTGCCAGAGGCACGTCGAGTCGGCTCCACCGGAGACCAGGCACGTGACCGCTCCCCCAGACGCGATCAGGTCGTGCCGACGAATCGCTGCTTCGACGCGCTCGGCGAGGATGGTCACGTGTCCATTGTGCCCCTACCCGCAGCTGACTCTCACGCTTGGCTCGCGCCGCCACAACCCGGCCGCGACGAGCACGAGGCGGCAAGCGGCGCGCCACAGAGACGAAGCACCGGACTCATCCGTCGACCGAGGGATCCCTGAAGGTCGGCGCGCGGCTCCAGTGCTCCAGCAGTGTCGCGGCGCGGTCAACACCGCTGCGCTCGAGTCGGTACGGGGACGCATGGAGGACGGGAGCCATGCGCGCGGCGGGCACAAGGCCGTTCGCGGCATCGAGCGTGTATCTGATCGCGAGGGCGTGGCCAACGACGAGGACGCGACCCTCCGGACGCTCCAGCACGAGGCGCAGCCCCCGCGCGAACCTGGCGGCCGCCTGCGCTCGGCTCTCGCCGCCGCCC
>DATKBJ010000126.1:0-77852 GCA_035514135.1 Gaiellaceae bacterium
GAGATCGAGCGCCTCGTCGCGTTCGAGCGCAAGTTCGGCAAGGAGGGGCTCACGTTCGACGACGTGCTCCTCCTTCCGGCGGAGTCGCACGTCCTCCCGAACGACGTCTCGACGGTCACGCGCCTGACGCCGTCGATCTCGCTGAACATCCCGGTCGTGTCCGCCGCGATGGACACGGTGACGGAGGCGCGCCTCGCGATCGCGCTCGCGCGAGCAGGTGGCATGGGGATCCTGCACCGCAACCTTTCCATCGAGCACCAGGTCGCCGAGGTGGACAAGGTGAAGCGCTCGGAGTCGGGGATGATCGTCGAGCCCGTCACGCTGGCGCCGCAGAACACCGTCGCGGAGGCGCTCGAGCTGATGGAGCGCTATCGCATCTCGGGCGTGCCGATCATCGCCGACGACGGCGTCCTCGTCGGGATTCTCACGAACCGCGACCTTCGCTTCGAGACCGACACCTCGCAGCTCGTCTCCGCGCTGATGACGAGCAGGGACCTCGTCACCGCTCCGGTCGGCACCACGCTCGAGGAGGCAGAGGCGATCCTCCACCGCAACAAGATCGAGAAGCTGCCAGTCGTCGATCACGACGGGCGCCTCAAGGGGCTCATCACCGTCAAGGACATCTCGAAGAAGATCCAGTACCCGGGCGCCACGAAGGACGATCAGGGCCGCTTGCGCGTCGGCGCCGCAGTCGGCGTCGGGCCGGATGCAATGGAGCGCGCGGCCGAGCTCGTCGCCGCCGAGGTCGATGTTCTCGTGGTGGACACAGCCCACGGGCACTCGCACGGCGTCCTCGACGTCGTTCGCAAGCTCAAGTCGACGCACGACATCGAGCTCATCGCTGGGAACATCTCAACGGGCGACGGCGCGCTCGCGCTCGCCGACGCAGGCGCGGACGCGGTGAAGTGCGGCCAAGGCCCCGGGAGCATCTGTACTACTCGAGTTGTCGCGGGAGTCGGAGTTCCTCAGGTGACCGCTGTGTGGGACGCTGTTCAGGCGCTCGCAGGACACGGGATCCCCGTGATCGCGGACGGCGGTGTGCGAAACTCCGGCGACATCGCGAAGGCGATCGCCTCGGGCGCCGACGTCGTCATGCTCGGCTCGATGCTCGCGGGCACGGACGAGGCTCCTGGCGAGGTCATCGTCGCGCAGGGGGAGCGCTTCAAGGAGTACCGCGGGATGGGCTCGCTCGGTGCGATGAAGGCGCGCTCGTTCTCGAAGGATCGCTACTTCCAGGGTGACGTCGAGGACGTCGAGAAGCTGATCCCAGAGGGTATCGAGGGCCGTGTTCCGTACAAGGGTCCCGTCTCGCCGATCGTCCACCAGGTCGTCGGCGGGCTGCGCCAGTCGATGGGCTACTGCGGTGCGGCGACGATCGAGGACATGAAGACGACCACACGCTTCACACGCATCACTCCAGCGGGCCTGCAGGAGAGCCATCCGCACGGCGTGACCATCACGAAGGACGCCCCGAACTACCGCCGCTGAGATGGCAGAGGTCGTCCCGCTCCCGACTGCCGACACCGCACCCGAGGAGCGGCCTGTGCTCGTGGTGGATCTGGGCGGGCAGTACAGCCAGCTCATTGCCAGACGCGTTCGCGAGGCACGTGTGTACTCGGAGCTCGTCGGCCACAGGCTGTCGGCGTCGCAGGTCGCGGCCAGGAATCCGGCTGCGCTGATCCTCTCGGGCGGTCCGGCATCGGTCTACGCGGACGGGGCTCCCGATCTGGACACGGAGATCTTCGAGCTCGGGATCCCGACGCTCGGCATCTGTTATGGCATGCAGCTCATGGCGCGCGACCTCGGCGGCGCCGTCGAGCGCACGGGTGCGTCGGAGTTCGGTAAGGCCGACCTCGAGACGAGTGCGTCCGAGCTCTTCCACGACCTGCCGCCCCAGCAGACCGTGTGGATGAGCCATCGCGACTCGGTCACCGCCCCACCTGTCGGAGCCGAGGTCACGGCAGCGTCGCCCTCGACGCCCATCGCCGCCTTCGAGGATCGCGCACGCCGCCTGTACGGGGTGCAGTTCCACCCGGAAGTCGTGCACACGCCGCACGGCCAGGACATCCTCAAGAACTTCCTGTACGAGGTCGCCGGCGCGCCGCCCACCTGGACGCCGGCAGCCGTCATCGAGGAGCAGGTTTCGCGCATCCGCGCGGCCGTCGGCTCCGAGCGCGTGCTGTGCGCACTCTCGGGCGGCGTCGACTCGGCCGTCGCCGCGCTGCTCGTACATAAAGCCGTGGGCGATCAGCTCACGTGCGTCTTCGTCGACCACGGCCTGCTGCGCGAGAACGAGGCCGAGCAGGTCGTGGAGACATTCGGCGGCCACTTCCAGGTGCCGCTCGTCCATGTGCAGGCCCAGAAGCGCTTCCTGACGCGCCTGGCGGGCGTCTCCGATCCGGAGGAGAAGCGCAAGATCGTCGGCGAGGAGTTCATCCGCGTCTTCGAGGCGGAGGCCGCGAAGCTCGGTGACGTCCGCTACCTCGTGCAGGGAACCCTCTACTCCGACGTGATCGAGTCGGGCGGCGGCGAGGACGGGGTCGCCGCGCTCATCAAGTCGCACCACAACGTCGGCGGGCTCCCGGATGACATGGAGATGGAGCTCGTCGAGCCGCTGCGTCTCCTCTTCAAGGACGAGGTGCGGCGCGTGGGCGAGGAGCTCGGCCTGCCGGAGCGAATGGTCTGGCGCCAGCCGTTCCCCGGGCCCGGCCTCGCGATCAGGATCATCGGAGATGTCACCGAGGAGCGGCTCGCCGTGCTCAGGCGCGCCGACGCGATCCTGCTCGAGGAGATTCGCCGCGCCGACCTCTATCGCGAGCTGTGGCAGAGCTTTGCCGTCCTCCCGGCGATTCGCTCCGTCGGTGTCCAGGGCGACGAGCGCACCTATGCGTATCCGATCGTCGTCCGCGCCGTCACCTCCGAGGACGCGATGACCGCGGACTGGGCGCGCATCCCCTATGACGTCCTCGAGACGATCTCGAGCCGCGTGATCAACGAGATCCCCGGCGTGAACCGCGTCGTCTACGACATCTCGTCGAAGCCGCCTGCGACCATCGAGTGGGAGTGACACCCCTCGGTTGAGGGACGGCGGTTGCTTCCGACCCGCCGATCCTCTCATCATGCGGCTCGTCGTCGTTCTCTGGGCCCTTGCGGTCTGTGCCGCGCTGGCCACTCCGGCGAGCGGGAACGAGCTCGTCCAGGATCCCGACGCGAAGCTGCTCTCGCTGAAGGTCAACGGGAAGGGCGAAGCGCTCCTCACCTACCGGCGCGCGAACGGCTCGATCCGCCGCGTGCTCGCCTGGGGTGCGCTCAACGCGCGCGCGCCGTCCGCCGAGATCCCACAGGTGCGCTTTCGCTGGGACTACGCAGGCGGGTGGGGCAAGTATCGCAACGGCAAATACTGGAAGACGTTCAAGAACCGCTGCCGGCCGTACGACGGGCCGGCGCTTCCGATGCTCGTCGCGGCGTGCAAGGCGCCGAACGGGACGTACTGGACGGTTCAGGCCTGGCAGCGCCGCCTTCCGCTTCTCGGCTTCGACCCGTGGCTCCCGAATCACACGCACCTCGAGCTCCACCTCGCGCACTTCTCCGGTGAGCTGCCGCGGCTCGAGGTGTACCCGAACTGGACGTACGGCGGCCGCTGGCAAGGCGTCTTCGGCCGCTACACGTATCTCGGACAGCCGATTCACGGGTTCCGCTCGAACGCGAAGGGCGTGCCGAAGGATAAGTACGGCCGCAACCTCTACATCGACACGCTCGACTCGTGGTACGGGGCAGGGTGGAAGCGCGAGTCGGGCATCCTCACGCACAAGCCCACGGGCACGTTCTGCCACAGCTTCGTCCCCCAGAAGCCGTTCCCGGGATATCCGAGCCAGGAGCTGCGACCCCCCGCCCCCGGTGAGCGCCATCGCATCACGGTCGGAGGTCCCGGCGTCATGCCGATCATGCAGGTCGAGCTCGCCGGTCTCACGAAGGCGGACGTGGGGCGCGACGGCGAGTTCAACGCGATCTTCGACCAGGTGATGGCCGGAGATCGGATCTGCGCACCGGAGCGATAAGCCCGCGCGCTCACGACGGCTCGAGGAGGGCGGCGGATCATGGGAGCCGGATCGTGCCTTGTGGGTCGACCGTGACGTCGATGCGATCTCCGGGCAACGGATGCTCGACCGAGGCGACGACCGCCTCCAGTGTGCGTCCGTTGTCGATGCGCACGCGTAGACGGACGATCGGCCCGACGCGGACGACGTGTTCGACAATGCCCGCACCCGCACCGGCTGCGCGCTGGACACGCACGGCTTCGGGCCGGATCGCCATGCCTTCGGACACGTTCGCGATGCCGACGAAGCGCGCCACGTCCTCATCCACCGGATGCGCCCAGAGCTCGTCCGGACTCGCCATCTGCACCACCTGACCGTCGCGCATGATCGCCACGCGGTGACCGAGTGTGAACGCCTCGGTCTGGTCGTGCGTCACGTAGACCGCCGTCAGTCGGAGCTCTGCGAACAGCTCCGTGAGATCCTCGAGGAGACGGTCGCGCAGCCGGCGGTCGAGCGATCCGAGCGGCTCGTCGAGGAGCAGCACCCTCGGCTCGGGCGCCAGCGCTCGGGCGAGCGCGACGCGCTGCTGCTCTCCGCCCGAGAGTGTCCCGACCGAGCGCCGTTCGAGCCCCGCGAGCCCGACCAGGTCGAGGAGCTCCTTCACGCGTGTCGCGATCGCGTCCGTCGAGTCACCGCGCATGCGGAGCCCGAACGCAACGTTGCCGAAGACGTCGCGATGCGGGAAGAGCGCGTGGTCCTGGAAGACGAGGCCGACCCCGCGCTTGTGCGGCGGAACGCCTGCCAGATCCGCCCCGTCGAACATGACTCTTCCGGCGTCCGGCGCCTGGAGCCCTGCAATCACTCGGAGGAGCGTGGTCTTGCCTGAGCCGCTCGCGCCGAGCACGGCGACGATCTCTCCGTCGCCGACCCGCAGCGTCGCATCGTCGAGAGCCGCCTCGCCGTCGAAGCGAACTGTCACGTTCTCGGCGCTCAGCACCTCAGAACCACCCGCCTCGGCGCACACGCATGCGCTCGACGAGCAGCACCGAAATGACCGTGACCGCCATCAGGACGACCGCGAGCGCGTAGGCCTGCGCGACGTTGATCTCCCCCGGTCGTGCGAGGAAGCGGAAGATCGCGACCGGAAGGGTCGGGTTGTCGGGCCTTGCGAGGAAGACGGTCGCCCCGAACTCGCCGAGCGAGATCGCGAACGCGAACCCGGCCGCGACGGCGAGACCGCGCGACACGATCGGCAGGTCGATCTCGCGGCGGACACGGCTCGGCGAGGCGCCGAGAAGAGCCGCCGCCTCGCGTTGATGCGGGTCGATGGAGCGGAGCGTCGGCGCCATGATCCTGACGACGAACGGGATCGCGACGAGCGCCTGTGCCACGGGGACGATCCAGGGCTTCGCACGGAAGTCGAGCGGCTCGCGGTCGAAGGCGATCAGGAAACCGAGCCCGAGCATCACGGCGGAGGCACCGAGCGGGAGCAGGATGAGACCGTCGAGCAGCCGCGAGCGTCGTTCGGCGACGGCGAGTGCCGCGAGCCCGCCGATCACGACGGCGATCGCCGTGGCAGCCGCCGCGTACACGACCGAGTTGACGATCGCCTCCCAGGGAGCCACGAGCAACACGCTCGTCGGCCGCGCGAGCGCCTCGTACGCGCTCAGCCCGTACCCGCCGCCAGCCGCGAGCGAGCGTTCGACCAGGACGAGCAGCGGCAGACCCAGGAACACGCCGAGCCCGCCGAGGCTCACGCCGACGACCATCCGGTCACGAGGCGTCCGCACCGCGCGCAGCGTGTCCCGCTCGGGCCGAGGCGCGCTCGCTGACGTCACTCTGCGTTCGAGTCGCATCGCGACCCAGACGGTCGCGATCACGCATCCCAGCTGGACGAGGGACAGCACAGCCGCGGCCCGCAGGTCGAAGAGCCGGACGGCCTGGTTGTAGATCTCCGCCTCGATCGTGGTGTATTGCGGGCCGCCGAGAATCAGGACGACACCGAACGACGTGAACGAGAACAGGAACACGATCGACGCCGCCGATGCGATGGCGGGGGCGAGCAACGGCAGGGTGATCTCCCGGAGACGTGCCCGCGGCGACGCGCCGAGGGTCGCCGCAGCCTCGCCGACACGTGGATCCAGGCTTGCCCAGAACGAGCCCACGATCCGCACCACGACGGCGACGTTGAAGAACGCGTGCGCGATCAGGATCGGCGCCCAGCCACGGTCTGCGCCTTCCGGAAGGATCGCGAGGAACGCGAGCGCCACGACGACGGTCGGCAGCACGAAGGGAACGACGACGAGCGCACTCACGAGACTGCGACCCCGGAATCGGTAGCGGCCGAGGACGTACGCCGTGGGGAGCGCGATCGCGATCGTCAGCACTGTCGACGCGAGCGCCTGCCAGATCGTGAACCACACGACCTCTCGCGTCAGCGGGTCGGCCAGCACGTCGAGCGGGGAGTCGCCCGCGCCGCGTAGCCCGCGCTCGACGATCGCAATGAGCGGGAAGACGAAGAAGAGTGCGAGGAACGCCAGCGGCAGGCCGTAGGCGAGCGCCTGGCCTACCGAACGACGATGGCTGTCCACTCGTCCACCCAGCGCTCGCGGTTCTCCTCGATCTGCTCGGGGCGGAGTTGAAGCGGCCGCTCGGGCACGACGGCGAACTCCGCGAACTCCCGAGGAAGGGCGGCGTCGGTTCGCACCGGGAACACGAACATCTGCAGCGGGATGTCCTCCTGGAAGCGCTTCGAGAGCATGAAGTCGACGAGCTTCCGCGCGCCGTCCGCGTTTCTCGCGCCGCGCAGGACGCCCGCCAGCTCGATCTGTCGGAAGCACGATGCCTCGACCACGCCGGTCGGTGCCTCGCTCGGCCGCGGGTCGCGGAAGATGACCTCGGCCGGCGGGCTCGACGCGTAGGACACCACGATCGGCCGCTTACCCTTGCTCCCAGCCGACCCGGAGAACCGCGCGTAGTAGGCGTCCTCCCAGCCGTCCACGACGAGGACTCCGTTCGCGCGCAGTCTTCGCCAGTAGTCCTGCCAACCGTCTCCGAGCTCGGCGATCGTCGCCAGCATGAACGCGAGACCTGGTGTCGAGGTCGCCGGGCTCTGAACGACGACGAGGTCGCGATAGCGCGGGAGCGTCAGCTCGGCGAGGGTGCCCGGCGGGGCAAGATCGCGCTCGTCGAACCAGGCCTTGTCGTAGTTGAGACACACGTCGCCGCGGTCGATCGGCGTCGCGCGATGCTCGGGATCGAGGACGACCTCGGGGTCGACGTTTGCCAGCTCGGGCGACTCGTATTCGTCGAAGACAGCGCCCTCGAGCGCACGCGCGAGGAGGTTGTCGTCGATCCCGAAGAGCACGTCGCCCTCGGGGTTGCCGGCGGTCAGGAGCGCGCGCGTGACGATCTCGCCCGCGTCTCCCGCCTTCAGGATTCGCAGCGTCAGGCCGCTTTCGGCCTCAAACGCCTCCTTGACGTCCTCCGAGATAGCGAACGAGTCGTGCGTGACGAGGACGACATCGGTCGGCTTCTCGTCCCCGCCACATCCTGCGAGCAGCGCGAGCGCTGCCAGGAACGCGACCGCGCTGGCCTTGTGACTTATCGTTACAAGGGTCACGGGTTCGCGCTCCCGAGGGGGCGTAGCGCGAGCAGCACGCCGTGCTGCACGGCCACTCGGGCCATGTCTCGAAGGAACACGTTGGAGACCCCGCGTGTCGTCCCCGGCTCGAGCGTCTCGCCGCGCAGCGGATACGCGAGCCCGTCCGTCTCCACTCCCGCAGCCGGACCGTGCAAGGGCACGAGGGAGACGAGATCGCCGGGCACTCCGGCGAGCGTTCGCTCGCCGCGAATGACGTGGATGCGCGCTGAACCGACGACCGCGTCGATCTGCGCTGCCGCATAACGCGGCGACGCGAGGAGGAGCAGCGCCGCGAGCTCGTGATCGAGCCTGCCCCCCGTTCCGGCAAGGACGAGGATCCGCTCGGGCCACATCCCGAGCGCGGTGTCGAGCGCGAGCTCGAGGTCGGTCGCGTCCTTCCCCTGCGGATAGCGCACGACGCGGGTCCCCGATTCCTCCGCCACGGCAACCGCCTCCGGCGACGCCGAGTCGAAGTCGCCGACGGCAACGGCCACCTCGAGGCCGAGCGCAAGCGCGTGCTCGACACCCCGGTCCGCCGCGACCACCGGCGCGCCCGGCGGTACTGCATGCGCGACTCGAGGGTCGGGCGCTTCGCCCCCCGACACCACCACGACCACTTGTTCCGACAAGCCTTCCTCCGCTGGCATTACCCAGATCAGGTTCTGCGGGTCGGCGGCGCGCTCGTCCGCCCTCTCAGCCCGGCTGCCCCGAGCTCCCCGTCGCGCTCGGGCCATGGTAGCGCCTCGCGCATTCGCTGGACGCCAGGGCCGGGCTGGTTGAATGACCGCTCGTGGTCAGCGCGAGCCAGATCCGTCGCAACACCGTCCTGCTCGCTCTCTGCCTCGTCACGCTCTCGGGCGTCCTGCAGCTCGCGGTTGCGGTCGCGACGATCACGCTCGTCCTCGTCACGGGAATCGAGTCGATCCTCGGACTCGGCCCGGCGATCTTCCTCACGGCCGGAGCGCTCGCCGCGCTCCCCGCAGGCCGCTTGATGGATCGCTACGGCCGCGTTCCCGTCATTGCCGGCGGCTTCGTCGTGGGGCTGGTCGGGTGCGTGCTCACCGCGCTCGGTTGCGCTTTCGCCTCCGCGACGCTCGTGATCCTCGGATTCCTCGGCGTCGGCGGGATGAACGGCGCCGTGCTGCTCGCTCGCACGGCCGTCGCGGACATGTATCCGGAATCGCGCAAGGCGCGTGCGATCTCGTACGTCCTCTTCGGCGCGCTCTTCGGCGCAGCGCTCGGGCCGCTCGTGTTCAGGCCGCTCTTCGCCGGGAAGGACCTCGAGCTCGACACACTCGTCGTGCCGTGGCTCGCAGCCGGCGCGATGTGCGTGGTCGGCGTGATCCTCGCGCTCGCGATCCGACCCGACCCGCGGACGATCGCGTTCGAGCTCGAGCGCGCGGGTCTCGCCTCCAGCGCGCCTGCGGTGAGGGACGCTGCGGCACCACTCGGGCAGATCCTCCGGCGTCCGCGCGTGCTCGTTGCCGTCCTCGCCGCCGTCGCGAGCTTCGCGGTGATGGCGGGTGTCATGAACCTGACGGGGTACATCGTCGTCGGTCACGACCATGCTCAGGCAGACGTGTTCACCGTCATCAGCCTGCACATCGTCGGGATGTTCGGGCTCGTCCTCGTCGTCGGCCAGCTCGTCGATCGTGTCGGAAGGCATCGCGCCCTGATCGGCGGGCTCGTGATCATGGCGGTCTCGACCCTGATGCTCGCCTGGGTCGCCGAGATCCCGTCGATGTCGCTGTCGCTGTTCCTGCTCGGGCTCGGCTGGAGCGTTTCGTACGTGGCCGCCTCGACGGAGCTCGTCACGCTCGCGAAGCCTGCCGAGCGCGGGCGCCTCGTCGGGTTCACGGATCTCGTCGCAGGGCTGACCGCCGCGGCGCTCGCCCTGCTCGGAGGGCTCGCGTACACCGAGTGGGGCGTCGTCGCGCTCGCGATCGGCGCCACGGTCCTCGCGGTCTCGCCCGCGGTCGTCATCTGGCTCTCCCGCCCAACTCCCGGTGCCGTGCCGGAACCGGCGGGATGACGAGAGGGGCGCCTCGCGGCGCCCCTCGGCGATTGCTCCGACTGCTACTTCACAGGCTTGAACAGCGCGTACGTGGAGTCCGACGCGCGGATCGCGCCGGTGCCACCGATGTAGACGTCGAGCCGGTAACACTTGTTCACCGTGAGGCCGAGAGCCTTGGTGTCGAGGTTGTAGATCAGACCTTCGGACGTCCAGCGGAACAGGTTGGTGTTGCCGTTCGAGTTGCCCGCGTCCGCGTACTCGTCGACGGGATCCGTCGCGGTGCTCGGCGCGCAGTTCGCCCCGACGACTCTCATCGTGACGTCGCCGGGGATCGTGCTGGAGTCGAGGCGAACGCCGTCCATGTAGAGCTCGACCTTCACCGGGATGACGCGACCGTTCTTCCCGGTGTTGATGACCGATCCGTCAGTCGTTTGCTCCAGCGGCCTCAGGTACTTGATCGTGAAGAGGTTCGCGACGTAGTTGCCGGTGATCGCCGCTGGGCCGTTGACGGTGATCGGACTTGTCGGCCCGGTCATGCCCGCGAGCGTGAACTGCGTCGCGCTCGCCGGCGACGTAAACACCGGCGACGAATACGCGTACGTCGCAGTCGCGCCCACGTCGTACCACTTCTGAACCGGCAGCACTCCCTGCACGTTCGCAGAGCCGTCGACGGTCACGACAGTGTTGGCGCCGGTCGCGAGGGTGATTCCCAACTGATCGAAAGTGAGCAGATACTGGAGCACGTAGTTCGCGGTGACGCTCTTGGGCGCGTTCATCGTGACCCCGACCGGGTTCGTGCTCCCGGAGGCGTCACCGCTCCAGTCGTCGAAGCGATACCGACTCGTGGCGTCGATCGCCACCGGCGTCGTCGCCGCCAGATTGACCGTGCTGCCGGCGTCGTGCCAGCTGCCGTTCGCCGCCCCGGCGATATTGCTCAGGTCGACCGCGGCCGGGTCGGTGGCGAGGGTGAGTTGGTACTGCGTGTCGTAGGCGCCCGTGATCGTCGCGGCGGAAGTGACCGTGCCCGAGGTCGCGCTCGTCAGCGAGTAGCGCTTGCCGCTGACTGGGTCGGTCTGCACGAGCGCCTCGAACGACCAGGCCGTGCCCTCGTCGAACCAGTCGGTGACCGGCAGGTTGCCCGCAGCCTTCGGCGAGCCACCGATCGTCCCGACCGTGTTCGCTCCCGTGTCGCTGCCGATCCCGGACTGCGTGAAGGTCACCTCGAACTGCTTGACGTAGGTGGCGGTCACGCTCTTGGCAGCGTCCATGGTGACGTCGACCGGGTTGGTGGTCCCGTTCGCGTCACCCGACCACTCCTCGAAGCGCCAGCGGCTGCCGGCGTCGATCGTGACCGGGTCCTCCGCGGTCACGCTCACGACCTGGCCCGCGTCGTAGAAGCCGTCCGTGCTCGCCGGGCTCCCGGCCGGGTTGTCGGAGCTGCCGATACCCGAGCTCGGCGCCGTCTCGAGGGTGAGCAGGTATTGCGTGACGTAGTTCGCGGTCACGCTCCTCGGCGCGTTCATCGTGACCCCGACCGGGTTCGTGCTCCCGGAGGCGTCACCGCTCCAGTCGTCGAAGCGATACCGACTCGTGGCGTCGATCGCCACCGGCGTCGTCGCCGTCAGATTGACCGTGCTGCCGGCGTCGTGCCAGCTGCCGTCGGTCGCCCCGGCGATATTGCTCAGGTCGACCGCGGCCGGGTCGGTGGCGAGCGAGAGCTGGTACTGCGTGCCGTAGTTGCCAGTCACGGTCGTGTTGGCCGTGACCGTGAAGGGGCTCGCCGGCCCCGTGACGCTCGAGAGCACGTAGCGCTTGCCCGCCGTTGTCGAGCTCACGGGCGTGGAGTAGCTGTAGCTCACCGACGCGCTGTCCGAGAACGTGAGCGTCACCGGGAGCTGGGCTGCCGTGTACGTGTTCGCGCCGACGGTCAGGACGGCGTTCGAAGCCGTGTCACCGGTGAGGCCTGATTGCTGGAACGTCACCTGGCGCGTGACGGTGACCGTCACGGCGCTGAAGAGGGTGAACGTGGGGCTTGGCGCATTCGCCCCCGCCCCCGGCGGGGAGCACGTGTCGTTGTTGTACGCGATGAAGTAGGCGTTGTACGTGCCAGGAGTCGTCGGGGCGGCGATCGTGAACGATTCCGTGTTCGTGCCTGCGGTGAGGTAGTCCGGCGTGTCGGCGCACGTAAGGCCTGAGAACTGGGTAGGTGGCGGCGTCGTAGCGATCCTCCAGCCCGTCGACTCCCAGCGCACGCCCTGACCCGCTCCGTCTCTCTCCACGGTCACGGTCGCAGTGATAGAGCCACCGGGCGCGACGGTCACACTCGCCCCGCCGTTGAGGGTGGCCGTGGTCACCACACGGGCGTCAGTGAACGTGGTCGTAGCGACGCCGGAAACTTCGCCTGTCGCAGTCACCTTGTACTCCGCCACAAACCAGTCCGGGAGGTTGAACTGGTCGACGATCTCGCCGCCCTCGTTCGCGACGATGTCGACGTTCCGACGCCAGCTCTGACCTTCGTCATCGTTCACGTCGATGGTGACCGTCTCGCCGGGCTGCCAGTTCGTTCCACTGAGCGTGACGAGCTCTCCGGGGGCGTAGTCGTCCTTGTCGCTCGAGATCGTGGGCGGTCCGATGGGTACCGGTGCAGGATCCGCGGGTGCCGTTTCCGTCGGCGGCGACTCCGTCGGCTCGCTGTCGATCGCTGGATCGGCTTCGCTCGTCTCGGCCTCGGTACCGGCGCTCGGATCTGTCTCGGTCGACGTCTCTGTCGACGTCTCATCTGTGTTCAGGACCGCGAGTGGCCCCGCACCCGACACGACGCCGGCTGTTACAAGCCCGGCCGCGAAGATCGTCGCGAGCAAGAACACGATCCGAAGCAGATACCCACGCCGCGAGGCGGCTGTTCGACCTGCACTCATCTCCCCAACCCGCTGGTTGTCCCCGGTTGCACTAGAAACAGGCGGCGCCCCCCAGAGCCGCTCGCACGCATCTAATGTTGCGTTTGACACGGAGTCAACGGCCGCGAAGTCCTGTCTTACCCACCCGATGAGCTAGGCGACTTCGTTGCTACAATCAGCCGCCGGCGGATGCGAGTCCGCCCCCTTTCTGTGATGAAGACGTATACGGCCAAGCCCGGAGAGATCCAGCGCGAGTGGTTCCTCGTCGACGCCGAGGGCAAGACGCTCGGCCGCTTGGCGACCCAGATCGCAGACCGGCTCCGCGGCAAGGGCAAGCCGGCCTACACGCCGCACGTCGACACGGGTGACTTCGTCATCGTCGTGAACGCGGAGAAGATCGCCGTGACGGGCTCGAAGCTCGACACCAAGATCTACTACCGGCACACGGGCTACCCCGGCGGAATCAAGCAGCGCACGCTGCGAGAGCAGCTCGAGCGCCGCCCGACCGAGGTCATCCGCAAGGCCGTGAAAGGGATGCTCCCGAAGAACAAGCTCGCATCCGCGCAGATCACGAAGCTGAAGATCTACGCTGGCCCCGATCATCCGCACGCGGCCCAGGCGCCGAAGCCGTTGGAGCTCGCATGACCGAGATCGCCCAGTACCTCGGCACCGGCAAGCGCAAGACGTCGGTGGCGCGCGTGATCCTGCGTCCCGGCGACGGCCAGACCTGGATCAACGGCCGCACGCTCGACGAGTACTTCCCGCGCGCCGTGCACCGCAAGATGGTGATGGCGCCGCTCGAGGTCGCCGAGGCCGCGTCGACGTACGACCTGCGCGTTCGCGTGGGCGGCGGTGGGCCGTCGGGCCAGGCCGGAGCGATCAGGCACGGCATCGCGCGAGCGCTCGTCGAGGCCGATCCGGAGATGCGCGTGCCGCTCAAGCGGCAGGGCTTCCTGACGCGCGACGCTCGCATCGTCGAGCGCAAGAAGGCCGGCCTGCACAAGGCGCGCAAGGCGCCCCAGTTCTCCAAGCGCTAGCTTCGCGGGCATGCCCCGCCGCCACTTCGGGACCGACGGGGTCCGCGGGATCGTCGGTGACGACCTGACGCCCGATCTGGTCGAGCAAATCGGCAAGGCAGCCACGCTCTGGTCGGGCGGCGGTTGTGTGCTTGTGGGCCGTGACACGCGGAGCTCGGGACCGGAGCTGGAGACAGCGGTCGCACGCGGCATCGCCTCGGCGGGAGGGACGGCCGTCCTCGGGGGAGTGCTGCCGACTCCGGCCGTCGCGCTCCTCGCCGACGGGCTCGGCATCGTGATCTCCGCGTCCCACAACCCGCCCGAGTACAACGGCGTGAAGGTCTTCCGCGACGGCGGCAAGCTCGTGGACGAGCAGGAGGAGGAGATCGAGGCACTTCTCGACGCCGCCTCGTCCGGCGGCGGCTCCGTCGAGCAGCGCACGGACGCGCGCGAGGCGTACACGGCGCACGTCACGCAGGCGTTCGGCTCCGACCTCTCGGGCCTCCGAGTCGGCGTCGACTGCGCCAACGGCGCCTTCGCCGACATCGCCCCTGGCGTGTTCGAGCACCTGGGCGCCGATGTGCACGCGATCGGGACGACACCGGACGGCTCGAACATCAACGTCGGCTGCGGCGCGACCGACCTTCGAGCCTTGCAACAGACTGTTACAAGCAGAGCTCTCGACCTCGGCGTGGCGTTCGACGGGGACGGCGACCGGATGCTCGCGGTCGACGAGCGTGGCGAGCCGATCGACGGCGACCAGATCCTCGCCGTCCTCGCGCTCGCGCTGGGTGTCGACGTCGTCGCCGTCACCGTGATGACGAACCTCGGCTTCCACCGCCTCATGGCCGAGCACCGGATCAAGGTCGTCACGACGCCCGTGGGCGACCGCTACGTGCTGGAGGCGCTTCGCCGCGAGGGAGGTCTCCTCGGCGGGGAGCAGTCCGGCCATGTGATCTCGCTCGGCGGCCACGTCACGGGTGACGGCCTCGCGTCGGCGCTGCTCCTCTGCCGTTCGCTTGGAGGGCGTCGCTTGAGCGAAGCGGCCGGGGTGATGCCGCATTTCCCTCAGGTGATTCGCAACATCGCCGTGTCGCGTCGCGACGTCCCGCTACTCGTTCTCGACGAGGTCGACCGCATGAACGCAGAGCTCGGCGATGGTGGCCGTGTGCTGGTGCGCGCATCCGGCACCGAGCCGATGATTCGCGTCCTGGCCGAGGCGGAAAATGCAGCAGATGCAGAGAGATTGTGTGCTAGCATCGCCGCGCTCGTGGAACGAGAGCTCGGTTGAGCCCGACGGAGGGCGCTACCGGGCTCTTTCGCGTTTACTGAGACCCTGAACCATGTGCGGAATCATCGGATACGTCGGATCGCGTGAGTGCAAGTCGCTTCTCATCCATGGCCTGGAGCGCCTGGAGTACCGCGGCTACGACTCGTCGGGCATCGCCCTGCTCGAAAACGACGGGCTCGACTACGTTCGCGCCGTCGGCCCGCTCGGAAATCTGAAGGCGCGCGCCGACTCCAACAACTCGACCGCGACGACAGGCCTCGGCCACACGCGCTGGGCGACACACGGCGCTGTCACGGAGGAGAATGCGCATCCGTTGGCGGGCTGCCACCCGGAGAAGCTGTCCATCGTCCTCAACGGCATCGTCGAGAACTACCGCGAGCTCACGGCCGGTCTTACCGCAGAGGGGCACACGTTCACGTCCGAGACCGACGCCGAGACCGTCACGCATCTCATCGAACGCCACTACCAGGACGACCTCGTCGAGGCCGTGCGCCTCGCGTTCAACGAGCTCGAGGGTCACTTCTCCTTCGTCGTGATCCACCACGATCATCCGGGCTTGCTCGTCGGCGCGCGCCATCAGGTGCCGCTCGTCGTAGGAGTCGGCGTCGAGGAGATGTTTCTCGCCTCGAACGCGGCTGCGTTCCTGCGCGAGACTCGGGTCGTCCAGTTCCCCGGCGACGGGGAGATCGTCACGCTCAGGCCGGAGGGCGCCGCCTTCCAGCATGCCGATGGAAGCCTCGTCGAGCACGAGCCCGTCGAGCTCGACTGGGACGACGAGGGCGCCGAGAAGGCGGGCTTCGAGACGTTCATGCTCAAGGAGATCTACGAGCAGCCCGAGGCCGTCGCGGAGACGATCGGCGATCGTGTGCGGCACGGGACGCTCGTGCTCGAGGGCCTCGACATGTCCGGCCAGGACGTCAAGGAGCTCCGCCGCATCGTCCTTCTGGCGTGCGGCACGGCCTATCACGCCTGCGTCGTGGGTCGCTACATCATCGAGGAATGGGCGCGCGTGCCGGTCGAGTTCGACATCGCGAGCGAGTGGATCTACCGCAACCCCGTCATCAGCGAGCACGATCTCGTCATCGGGATCACGCAGTCCGGCGAGACGCGCGACACGATCGAGGCGCTCAAGCTCGCGCGCGAGAAGGGCGCCCGGACCGTCGCGATCACCAACATGATGGGCTCGCAGGTCACGCGCGAGGTCGACTCGGTGCTGTACACGCGCGCGGGTCTCGAGATGGGGGTCGCGGCATCGAAGACGTTCACCGCGCAGGTGGCGCTCCTCTATCTCGTCGCGCTCAAGCTCGCGCAGATTCGCGAGACGCTCCCTCCCGGCGAGATCGAGTTCATCCTCGACTACGTCTACAAGCTTCCGCGCAAGATCCAGGCGTTCCTCGACGGGGACCACCCGATCGAGGAGATCGCGCAGCGCTACCACGACGCGCACTTCTTCCTCTACCTCGGCCGCCACATCGGCCTGCCGGTGGCGCTCGAGGGAGCGCTCAAGCTGAAGGAGATCTCGTACATCCCGACCGAGGCGTACTCAGCAGGGGAGATGAAGCACGGGCCGATCGCTCTCCTCGACGAGCAGACCCCGGTCGTTGTCGTCGCGACGAACATCCACGTGTACGACAAGATCGTCTCGAACATCCAGGAGGTCCGCGCCCGTGGCGCGCACGTCATCGCGATCGCGACCGACGGCAACGAGGACATCCAGCACCACGCCGACGACGTGATCTACGTGCCGAAGACGCCGGCGTTCCTCCAGGTCGTGCTCGCGATCCTCCCGCTACAGCTCCTCGCCTATCGCATCGCGCGCCTGCGTGGCTTGAACGTCGACCAGCCGCGCAACCTGGCGAAGACCGTAACGGTCGAGTAGCCCCGCCCCGCTGGGTCGTCAGACGCCGTCTGTACGGTCGACGGCCTTACTGCCGACGACCACTGGGAGGTATCCATGATCTCCGTACGGCGCCCCTCGCCTGCTCTCGTCATCTCGTGCATCGCGCTCGCCGTGGCGCTCGGGGGCACGAGCTATGCGACCGTCCTGAACGTCCCGAATGCGAGTGTCGGCCCGGCGCAGCTCAAGACCTCGGCCGTCACGACGAAGAAGATCGCCGCCAACGCGGTGACCTCGGCAAAGGTGCGGAACGGCACGCTCCTTCCTGCCGACTTCAAGGGCGGATCCCTTCCTGCGGGCCCCGCTGGACCTGCCGGCCCAGCGGGGCCTCCCGGTCTGAGCGCAGTCGAGCGCCTCGAGACGACTTCGCCGAGCTCGTCGACACTGTCGAAGTCGGTCTTCCTCGCGTGTCCGGCAGGCAAGCGCCTGATCGGAGGAGGTGCGCGTGTGACCGGAGGAAGCCCGAGAGTGGCGATCCTGACCTCGTTCCCCGACAACGACAACATTTGGCGCGCGAGCGCGGCGGAGACGACGTCGACCGTCGCCAACTGGACCCTCACCGTCTACGTGATCTGCGCCGTGGCCAGCTGATCGGAGCGATCTCGACGACAGGCGACCGTCAGCCGCCGCTTCGGCCTCGCGACAGGCGTTACCGACCGCCACGGCTACTCCTCACTGGCGGCGCGGGCGATCCTCACTCGTCGACGATCTCGATGTCGGGTCGGAACGCGGCGACCGCGAACCAGAACGGCTCGTGGAACGGCACGGGCCGGCCGTCGAGGCTCACGGTCGCGGCTCCGACGTTCCAGCCTTCGCGGATGAAGGTCTCGTCGAGGGCGGATGCCACTTGCGGGCGCCAGCCGACGACGAGCTCGCCTTCGCCGGTCTCGACAGAGACGACGCCGTCTCTCATGAGGTTCGAGTACGGCACGGCCAGCGCGCGTTCGCCGACCTCCACGTAGACGACGCGTTCCTTCGGGGGGAGCCGGTGGTCGCCATTGCCCGTCGTCGCGAAGATCGGCGAGGACTCGACATCGTCGTACCCGACGTAGGGATTCGTGCCGTAGTCGCGAGCGAATCCCGTGTCGCGATCGAGCACGGGCGCGTCCGGGTGCTGGCGCGAGAGCTCCTCCCACGAGACGATCCGCGCCGGGATCTGCTCGAGCTCCTGTCCCGCCAGCTCGCCGACGAGCGCCTCGCCGGAGAACTGCTGCCACCACGACTCGGTCTGGCGGTCGTACATGACGAGGTCGGACTCGCGGAGCTTTCCGGTTGTCCCGAAATCGTAGGTCTCGCCGTCGAGGCGGCGGTCGAAGACGATCGCGGTGTTGCAGAGCGGGCAGAACGTGACGGCGATCGGCGTGGAGCCGATCCGGTCGTTCGCGATCTCGTGCCACATGAGGATCTGGAGCGGGTATCCGCGTGCCTCTCCGTCGATCTCGACGAGGATCACGGGCTCGCGCTCGCCGAGCCAGTCGACCTCGCGGGCCGCGGTGAAGCTCGGGATGTCGATCGCAGGGATCCCGTCCTTCGGAGGCCCGCCCGACGTGAACTCGTCGAGCGGGACCAGTGCCTTCGAGAAGTCCGTGTCCCAGGAGGCCGAGTCCGGAGGCGGCGGCGAGCCCTCCCCGAGACCCGGCCCGGGCGGGTTCTTCGCGAGCTCCTCCTCGAGGTCTGCGAGCGCTTCGGCGACCTTCTCCTCGTCGCTCTTTGCCGCGCTCGAGTCGCCCGAGCCTCCACAGCCGGCGACGAGCACCAGCACCGATGCGACAAGAGCGAGCCCGCAGGCGGGACGCGACGACACGATCCACTCGATGCTACGCCGCGGCGACGTGCGCTCCGCTTCGAGATAAGAGTCTGTTCACTCGCCGGTAAGACGGCCACAAGGCTGCTGAGGTTCCCTCCACGTAGACAACTGAGCACGGGAGAGGAGACCGATGAACGTACGGAGCAGAGCACGATCGCTCGGGCTGGCGGCAGCTGCCGCGCTGGTCGTAGCGGTGTCGGCCGGGGCGATGGGCCCCCCGACCGCAACCTACGAGGTGACGATCGAGAACCTCACCGACGGACAGCCGTTCACACCGCCTGTCGTCGCGGCGCACCGGGCCGCGACCGAGGTGTTCGACGTCGGAAGCGAGGCGAGTCCTGGGATGCAGGAGATCGCAGAGAACGGAAACCTGGCGCCGCTGATAGCGGCCCTCGGCGGCGACCGGCACGTGTCCGGGACCGCCGTCGGGACGTACCCGCTCGTGCCGTCCGGCCTGCCGGGATCGGGAGTCGGAGCGGACGACGTCACGCTCGTCGTGACGGGCTCGGCCGGGGCGAACCGCCTCTCGTTCGTGGCGATGCTCATCTGCACGAACGACGGCTTCACGGGCGTCGACGCGCTGCACCTGCCCGCTCGCGTCGGTGACACGGTCACGGCGTATACGAACGGCTACGACGCGGGCACCGAGGTGAACACGGAGGACTTCGCCGACATCGTCCCGCCGTGTCAGGGGCTTGTCGGCGTCGCCTCGGGCGAAGCCGGCACGGGCACCAGCAGTCCGGCGCTCGCCGAAGGCGGCGTCATCCGTCATCACTCAGGGATCGCGGGCTCGTCGGACCTGCTTCCGGGTGTGCACGGCTGGGACGACCCGGTCGCTCGGATCACCGTCGAGCGCATCGGGTAGCTCGAGCCGTGGCCGGGAGGCGGATGCCGTCACGGATCCGCCTCCCGGCACGCGTCCGCGTACCGGATGTGGCCGCTGCCTACGCTTCGTCGGTGAGTGTGACGTGACGACGATCGCCGTCTGCACGGACTCGAGCTCCCTTCTGACCGGTGACGAGGCGGTGCGGCTGGGAGTCACGGTCGCTCCCATCGCCGTGACCCTCGACGGGGAGCCGTTCGACGAGATCTCGGCGGGCGTCGACCGCTTCTACGAGCGGTTCGCGGCCGGCGCGCTCGCGATGACCGCGCCGCCGAGCCCGGGTGAGCTCCTGGCTCGCTATGTGGCGCTGGCCGACGGCGGCGCCGGCGAGGTGTTGTCGATTCATCTCGATCGGCGCCTCTCGGGCACGGCGGCCTCGGCCGAGCTCGCGGGGGAGGAGTCCCCGGTGCCGGTCACGGTCGTGGACGTGGAGACGGCGAGCTTCGGGCTCGGCCTCTGCGTTCGTGAAGCGGTGCGACACCTCGAGGCGGGAGCGAGCGCCGGCGAGGCCGGCGCGGCTGCGCGTGAGCTGGCCGGGCTCGTCCGCAACGCCTTCGTCGCGCCGACCGGTGCGGGCGGGCGCGTGCCCTCCCGCCCGAGCTGGGCCGTGCTCGAGCTTGCGCAAGGGGCCGTCTCCGTAGTCGGCGAGTGCGCCACGCTCGACGAGGCCGTGGGGGTGATGGCCCGGATGGTCGAGTCGGAACGTCCTCGCCGCGCGTCCGTCGGGCACGCGGCTGCTGCCGTGGGGGCTGCGGCGGACACGCTCGCCGGCACGCTCGAGCGAGACCAGGGTCTCGTCGTCGAGCGCTATCGCGTCGGTGCTGCCGTGGGCGCGCACACCGGCGGGCTCAGCTTCGGCGTGTTCTGGTGGCCGGCGGACCGCACCTGAATGACGTGTCAGTCGTCCTGCGCCAGGTCGTCCGGATGTCCCCGGCGATGCGCGACGACGAAGCGCGAGGCGACGATCCCGACCGTCGCGCAGTTCGCGACGAAGAGGGCTGCGGTGGGCTCCGGGCCCCACGAGTTGGGCAGCCGGCGCCGCCACCAGACGAGGCTCATCAGGAGCCAGGCGCTCGACGCCGCGACGGTCGACACGAGCCCGGGCCCTCTCAACCCGGGGATGCGGGCGACGCCGATCGCGAGCCCGAGGTCGACCGGCGCGGCGACGGGAAACGTGAAGAGACACTGGCCGAAGCTTGTCGCCAGCCCCTTTCCTCCGTCGAAGTCCTTCCATGCCGGGTAGCAGTGCCCGAGCACCGCGGTGACACCGGCGATGTGCGCGCCGAGGTCTCCGGCGACCGCGCGTCCGGCGGCGCACCCGGCGTAGCCCTTGGCGACGTCGGCGACAAGTACGGCGCGGCCGGGTCTCTGGCCGAGCACGCGCCCGACGTTCAGCGCGCCGGGATTTCCGCTGCCGGATCGCCGCAGGTCGACCCGTCCTCCGGCGACGAGGCGCGCGACGATGTCGGCCGACGGTACGGTGCCGAGGACGTACCCGACACTCGCGGCGGTGAGGAGGCGGACAGTTCGCATGAAGGGTGAATCATGAGGACTCGCACGCTCGCCGGGGTGACTGGTGTCGGAACGCTGCTCTGGGCGCTGGTCGTACGCGGGTCGCTGGCGCCGGACCTCGGCGTCGGCCGGCGGGTTCGCGAGCTCAAGCCGATCGTGATCCGGATCGCTGCGCCTCGGGAAGTGGTGTTCGACGTCGTGGCCGATCCTTATGTTCGCCGAACGCCGCGTGCGCTCCGCGCGAAGCTCGAGGTGATCGAGCGCGGTGAGGACTTCGTCCTCGCTGCGCATCACACGCCGGCCTATGGCTTGACCGCGACGACCGTCGAGACCGTGCGTTTCGAGCGACCGGAGCGGGTGCACTTCCGGCTCGTGCGCGGACCGGTCCCGCATGTCGTCGAGATGTTCGAGCTCGCGGAGGTCGGCGACGACACGGAGCTGCGGTACTCCGGCGAGCTCGGAACCGATCTCTGGCTTGCAGGCCAGCTCTGGGGCGCCGCGGTCGCGCGCACGTGGGAGGCGACGGTGGCGGCGTCGCTCGACGCCGTTCGCACCGAGGCGGAGCGGAGAGCGAAGCGACGCTGAAAGTACGCTTGCCCGGTGAGCGGCGAGCCGGCGCAGGCACCTCCCTACTCCACTCGAAGCGTCGACGCGCTCCGGCTCCCCGCCGGCCTCCGCGAGGAGGATCTTGTCGCCGTCGAGGAGCCGCTCGAGATCCGGATCGACGGTGAGCCGGTCGCCGTGACCATGCGGACACCGGGACACGACGAGGAGCTCGCGCTCGGGTTCTGCGTCACCGAAGGGCTCGAGCCCGTTGCCGCTCGCGCGCCCGACGACCTCGCCGCGAACACGGTCGAGGTCGACGCGGGGGGCTTCGACCCGGAACGTCTGCGCCGAAACTTCTACACCTCGTCCTCGTGCGGAGTGTGTGGGAAGGGCGCGATCGAGGCGGTGCGGGTGAGCGCTCCTCCGGTCGAGAGTCCTCTCGAGCTGGCGTACGAGCTCGTGGCGTCGCTTCCCGCGCGCCTGCGCGCAGCGCAGCGAGCCTTCGACGTGACCGGCGGGCTGCACGCGACGGGCCTCTTCGCCGCAGACGGCGCGCTCGTGTGCGTTCGCGAGGACGTCGGCCGGCACAACGCGCTGGACAAGGTCGTCGGCTGGGCGTTCCGCGATGGGATGCTTCCACTCTCCTCGCACGTGCTCTGCGTCAGCGGGCGGCTCTCCTTCGAGCTCGTGCAGAAGGCGGCGGTCGCCGGCTGCCCGGTTCTCGTGGCCGTGGGAGCGCCGTCGTCGCTCGCGATCGAGCTCGCGGCGGATCGAGGGGTGACGCTGTGCGGGTGGGTGCGCGACGGCCGTGTGACGGTCTACACCGAGGCATGGCGGATTACGGCGTGACGGGGTCTGACCCTACGGGTCTGACCCCGTCGCCTCTCACCGGCGTCCTGCTGGTCGGCGGAGCCTCCGAGCGCTTCGGCTCGCCCAAGGCGCTCGCATCGTTTCGCGGCGAGACGCTCGCCGAGCGCGCCTGGCGAACGCTCGGCGAGGTGTGCGCCGAGGTCGTCGCGGTCGGGAAGGAGAACGACGCGCTGCGCCTTCCGTTCGCCGTGCTCGACGACGGCTCCGACGAGCGGGCGCCGGTCTTCGGCGTCATCGCAGGTCTCCGCGCGGCCGAGCACGACACCTGCGTCGTGCTCCCCGTCGACTGTCCGCTCGTCACGGCAGATTTGCTGCGCCGGCTGCTCGCCGAGAGCGCCGTGCCGCAGAGTGGCCCGCTGCCCGGTGTGTACACGCGCGCGATGCTCCCCGAGCTGGAGGAGCGCGTCGACAGAGGCGAGCTCTCACTGCGCGGCGTCAACAGGAGTATCGTCGAGGTCGACGAGTCCCGGCTCCTGAACGTGAACTCGCCGACCGATCTGGTGGCAGCACTCGCAGAAGCGCTGGGAGAGGGCGGCGCCGATCGTCCGGTCGCCGCGCCGGACGGTGCGGCCGTTCTCGACCTCGCGGTCGACTTCTGGTCGACGGCGCTGTGGGCCGGTCGCCGACTTCGCACGGGCGAGGTGTTCCTTGGCGTGGACACGGTCAACGGCGCGCTGAAACGGTCGCTCGTCACGCTCATGAGCTGGCATGCCCTTGCGGTCGACCCGGCGGGCGAGGTATGGGATGGTGGACGATGGATCGACCGTTGGGCCGATCCCGGCGCCCTGTCCGCGCTCGAGAGCGCTTATGCGCGCTACGACCTCCGGGACGCCGCCCGCGCGCTCTGGGAGACCGTCGATCTGTTCCAGGGCCTCGCGGAGGAGACCACGCGTCGCCTCGGCATCGAGCTCGGTCTCGAGCATGCCGAGCTCCGCCAGCGTCTGGCCGACATCGTCCGCGACCCGCGACACCGGGCTACGCTCTGACGGTGCTGCGCGTCGTCGCTCTCGGTGTCCTCGTGGTCGCCCTTGCCGGTTGCGGAGGTGACGACGAGGCGCTGCCCACCGAGCCGGTGCAGGCGCGTGCCTACTTCCTGCTGGACGATCGCGTCTGGCCCGTCGCGCGCGCGATCGCCGAGGAGGGCGACGCTGCGGACGAGATCGTCGCCGCTCTCGTCCAGGGGCCGACCACCGACGAGATCGACGTCGGCCTGACGAGCTCGTTCCCGGAGGGCGTCGACGTCGACGTCGCCGACGGGGTCGCGACGGTCGAGTCCGAGACGGAGCTCACGACCGAGCAGCTCGCACAGCTCGTCTACTCGCTCACGCAGCTCGATCCGGTCGTGCAGTCGGTCGATGTCGACGGGCGTGCCTATACGCGTGCCGACTTCGAGGAACAGACTCCGTCCGTGCTCGTCGAGTCGCCGCTGGCGTTCGAAGAGGTGGCGAGCTCGATCACGGCGACCGGCACCGCGAACACCTTCGAGGCGACGTTCCACTACGAAGTGGTCGACGCGGAAGGCGAGGTCGTCGACGAGAACTTCGTCACGGCCACCTCGGGCTCGGGCACGCGAGGGACGTTCGAGTTCACGACCGGCGACGTCGACGACATCGCGGCCCTTGTCGTCTTCGAGCGCTCGGCGGAAGACGGCTCGCGGATTCATGAGGTGGAGATCCCGTTGACCCCGGCGCCGTAGGCCGCGCGACGTACTCTCTCGACGTGGCCGACGCTCCCTGGCGCTGCTCGCAATGCGGAACGGTGAACGAGCCGGTTGCGAACGCGTGCCGCACGTGCGGCCGCTGGCCGAGCCTGTTCGAGATCGAAGGCAGCACGATCGAGAGCGACGCGCCGGTCTCGTACGCCGACGCCGACCAGTATGCAGCGCAGACCGTCGACGTCGAGGTCGCGGAGCCTGACGTCTACCAGGCCGAGGGGGAGGTCGAGGCGCCCCGCGAAGCCGAGCCGCTCGACGAGGAGCTCGAACCGCCGAAGCCGCTCTGGCAGCGCCTCGCGTCCTTCATCGTCCCGATCGGCATCGTGCTGTACATCATCATCAGCTCGCTCGCGAACCGCGACGCCGGCTAACGACTACTCGGCGGAGCGTGGCGGCGCCATGTGACCCGCGCCATCCGCGTCGGGTTGCTCCGCGTCCGGAACCCGCTCGACCTCCGGTTCGCCCTCGGGAGGAAGTTGCTCGGGCGTCTTCCGCCCAGGGATGCCCGGATCCTGAGGGATGTCGGGATCCGGCCACTCCCGTTCATCGTGCATAGACGACCTCGCCGCTCTCCACCGTGACGACCCCCCCGCGCCCGACTGCGATCGCGAGACGCCCCTCTCGATCGACCATGGTGGCGACTCCGCTCGTGCCATTTACGGTGACCTGGCGGCCTCTGAGGAAGTCGCGCGGGCCGAGACCGTCGAAGACCGCGTCGAGCCCTCCGGCGCGCCAGGACGAGTAGCGGCTGCCGAGGTCTTCGAGCACCGTCGACAGGAGGTCCTCGCGATCCCAGCCGCGACCGGTGAGCGTGCGTATGGATCCGGCGTTCGGCGGGAGCTCGTCCTTCGTCTGTTCGACGTTCACCCCGATGCCAAGCACAACCGCACCGTCACGGGCCTCCGCGAGACAGCCCGCGATCTTCCGGCGCCTCAGCATCACGTCGTTGGGCCACTTGATCTGCACCGAGAGGTCCAGCGTTCGCTCGAGTGCGTCCGCAACCGCGATGCCGGCGACGAGCGAGAGTTCCGGCGCGCGTCGCTCGGGCGGCGGTTTCAGGAGGACCGAGAGCAGGAGTGCGGTTCCCGCCGGCGCATCCCAGCTGCGGCCGAGCCGGCCGCGCCCCGCCGTCTGGTGATCGGCGACGACGAGGGCGCCTTCGGGCAGGGACGTGTCGACGAGCAGCTGCGTGGACTCGCAGGAGGCGACGTCGAGGCGGGGCTCGCCGAGCGTCTCAGCCACCGTTCGCTGTGAGCGTCTCGACGCGTACTGCGCTGACCTTGTACTCGGGTGTTCCGATCAGCGGATCGCCGACGTCGTGCGTGAGCCAGTTCACCTTCTGCTCCGCGAAGTGGAGCGCCATCCAGACGAGGCCCGGGTAGACGCGGTCGGAGTAGTGGGCCTCGGCCTCGAGCTCGCCTCGTCGCGAGACGAGCCGCGCAACCTGGCGATCGGCGATGCCGAGCGCGCCGGCATCCTCCGCGTGGATCTCGAAGAACGGCGCTTGCTGCTTGTCCGTCACCCCCGGCTCGCGCATCGTCATGTTCGCCGAGTTGTAGTGGTAGAGCGTGCGGCCGGTCGTGAGGACGTACGGATACTCGGAGTCGGGCTCCTCGATCGGCGGTTGGAACTCGACGGGGAAGAAGCGGCCGCGGCCGCTGGCGAGCGCGGGGCGTGGTGCATGCAGGTATGGCGTGCCGGGATGGTCGAGATCGGTGCACGGCCACTGCATGCCGTTCTCCTCGATCCGGTCGTAGCGGATCCCGAGCCAGTTCGGTGAGAGGTCGGCGAGCTCGTTCCACACCGACTCCGCGTCCGGGTACTCGGGCCACTCGGCGCCGAGCGCCTTCGCCATCTCGATGACGATCTCGCGGTCGACCCGGGCCTCGCCCGGGAGCGGTGCAGCCGCACGGACGCGGCTGATACGCCGCTCGGTGTTCGTGAACGTCCCGTCCTTCTCGGCGAAGCTCGATGCGGGGAGGACGACATGCGCGTACTTCTGCGAAGAGTCGTTCAGGAAGATGTCCTGCGACATGAGGAAGTCGAGCCCTTCGAGCCCCTCCTCGACGTGGCGTGCGTTCGGCTCCGTCTGCGCCGGGTTCTCGCCGATGAGGTAAAGCGCCTTGATGCGCCCGTCGTGCAGGCCGGAGACGATCTGGTCGAGGCGGTAACCCGGCCTCTCGGGAACCTCAGCCCCCCACGCATCAGAGAACTTCTGCCGGATCTCGGGATCGTCGACTGGCTGATAGCCGGGGAGATAGGACGGGTTCGCGCCGGAGTCGTTGAGTCCCTGGACGTTGTTCTGGCCGCGCAGCGCGTTCAGGCCGGTCGACTCGTAGCCGAGGTGCCCGGTCATGAGCACGAGGTTCGAGAGCGACCAGATGTTGTCGACGCCGCAGGCGTGCTCGGTGATGCCGAGGGTGTAGAAGATGCCCGCATGCCGCTCGCTCGCGTACTCGCGGGCGGTCGCGCGGATGTCCTCGGCCGGAACGCCCGTGATCTTCTCCGCGTCCTCGGGTGAGTAGCGCATGACGATCTCACGCACGGCCTCGAAGTCGTCGGTGACGTCGCGGATGTAGTCCTCGTTCTGAAGGCCCTCCTCGAGGATCGTGTGCATCATCGCGTTGAGGAGCCAGACGTCGGTTCCCGGCCTGAGCTGGAGATGACGCTTCGCGAGCTTCGTCAGCCAGATCTTGCGCGGGTCGGCCACGACGAGGGTGGCGCCCTTGCGTACGGCCTTCTTGATGCGCAGCGCGAGCACAGGGTGGGCCTCGGTCGTGTTCGAGCCGATGACGAACAGGAAGCGGTCGTTCTCGATCTCCGGGATTGAGTTGGTGCTAGCTCCTCTGCCGAACGACCTGACCAGGCCGTAGAGGGTGGGAGCGTGTCAGGTCGACTCGCACGAGTGGACGGAGTTCGTCCCGACTCCCGTGCGTGCGAGCTTCTGGATGAGGTAGTTCTCCTCGTTCGTCAGCCGGGCCGACGCGAGGAAGCCCACCGCCTGAGGACCGTGCTCCGCGATCACCTTCTTGAGCCCGGTCGCCGCTGTGTGGAGGGCATGCTCCCATGTAGTTGCGTGGAGCTCCCCGTCCTCGCCCCTGACGAGCGGCTGCGTGAGGCGGTCGGGATGGTGCACGAAGTTGAAGGCAAAGCGGCCCTTGACGCAGAGGTTGCCCTCGTTGGGCAGATACTCGTCCTTCGTCGTGACCTTCACGATGTGCTTCGTCTCAGGGTCGAGGTTCAGGTCGATCTGACAGCCGACGCCGCAGAACGTGCAGGTCGTGCGGACTTCCTCGAGTGCTTGCTCGGGGCGAGACGTGCCCTCCTCGAACTTCTCGTAGATCGCGCCGGTTGGGCAGACCGAGAGGCAGCCACCGCAGAGCTCGCACTCGGTGTCGAGCCAGCTCAGCTCCCACGTGGGGACGATGCGTGCGTGCCCGCCGCGGCCCTCGAGGCTCAGAGCCGAGCACTGCATGACCTCCTGCGTGTAGCGGACGCAGCGGTTGCACAGGATGCACGCGTCGGGGTCGTAGCCCATGAGCCTGTTGCGGTCGTCGTACTCCTTGCGCTTGGCGTCGGGAAGGACGAGCGGCGCGGTCGCGTCGAGGTCGCTCGCGAGGCCGAGGAGCTCGTTCGGGCGGCCTCCCGGAGACTCGTTCAGGTGCTCCGAGAGGAGCATCTCGGTCAGTGTCCGCTGGAACTCCGCGATCGGGCCGTTCGTGGACACGACCATCCCCTCGGCCACGCGCGTCGCGCAGGCAGGCAGAGGCCGCGGCGCTCCTTCCACGTCGACGACGCACATCCGGCATCCGCCGTAGGGATCGAGCTTGTCGTCGTGGCAGAGCGTCGGGATGAACGTACCGTGGCGTGCAGCCGCGTGGACGAGGAGCTCGCCCTCGTTGGCGGCGACCGCGCGCCCGTCGAGCGTGAACTCAACCGTTGCCTTCACCGGATCCATCGTAGTCGCGCAGCTCAGCCGTCTTCCTCGGGGACGGGTTGTGGGATCCCGTCCCGGCGCACCCTGATGCGGTGGACCCCCTTCACCTGAGCATCGCCGAGCCTGGCGCGCTCCAGCGCGCTTCGTATCTCCGAGTGCCGGTCGCCGTCGGGCGACTCCACCGCGCGGCCCTCGAGCATCGAGAATCCACCGGCGCGAATCGGGGCTGCCGCGAGGATCCCGTCCCACGCGAGGTAGTAGACGCGACCTGCTTCTCGATCGACGTAGACGGTCCCATCGTCATGGCTCATGGCGTCGACGTGAGCGACTGGAGAGGCTCGAACAGCTCCGGCCACTGCGTCATGGCGTTTCTCACCGGGAACGGCGCAGCCTGTCCCAGACCGCAGATCGACGTCTTCTCCATCGCGAGCAGCCACTCGTCGACCTTCTCGCGCGTCATCGCCGCCCGATCGTGCTGGAGCTCTTCGGCGAGATGGTGGAGCGCGCGGTTCCCGATGCGACACGGCGTGCACTTCTGGCACGACTCCTCGGCGAAGAACCGCATGGTCTCGGCGAGAAGCCTGAGGGGGGAGTACGAGGTCGGGAACACCTGCACGGCTGCCGAGCCGGGCCCCGCGCCGTACTCGCGCAGCCCGTCGCGCGTGAGCGGCGCGTCGAGGGCCTCTGGCGGGAGGATCCCGCTCGCGGCGCCCCCGGGTACGACGCAGCCGACCTCGTCCGCGAAGCCGCCGGCGTGGTCGTCGACGAGCTCTCGCGTCGTGATCCCGTTCGGCGCCTCGTAGCACCCCGGTCGAGCGATGGCACCGCTCACCGACCAGAGCCGGGTGCCGCTCGCCTCGCGGGTTCCCAGCGCCGCCCACCAGGCCCCTCCGTTCCTGAGGATCGCCGGGATGTGCGCGAGCGTCTCGACGTTCTGGATCAGGGTCGGCCGGCCGAGGTACCCGACCTGACTCGGGAACGGCGGTTTGAGCCTCGGCATCGCGCGGCGGCCCTCCATCGACTCGAGCATCGCCGTCTCCTCGCCGGCGATGTATGCCCCCGCGCCGACGACGAGCTCGAGCGAGAGCCCGTCGAGAAGGCCCGCCGCGCCGAACTCGTCGAGGGCTTCTTGCAGCCGCACGCGAGCCGTCGCGTACTCCTCGCGGAGGTAGACGTAGCCCTCGGTCGCGTCGAGCGAGCGCATCGCGAGCACCGTCGCCTCGATCATCAGATGCGGGCGGAGCTCCATCACATAGCGATCCTTGATCGTCCCCGGCTCGCCCTCGTCGGCGTTGACGACCACGTAGCGCGGCCCCGGCTCGCGAGCCACAGCCTCCCACTTCAGCCCGGTCGGGAAGCCGGCACCGCCGTAGCCCGTGAGGCCCGACGCCTTCAGCTCCTCGATGATGTGGTCGAGCGAGGGAAGCGCGCGGAGCAGGGCGAGCCCACCGCGCGCCTCGTAGTCGGCGAGCGTCTCGTCTCCGTTGCCAAGACCGATCGCCGCCCCGTCGTTCGTGGCGTGCGTCACCGCGGGGACGATGTCGTCGCCGTGGGTCATGACAGGAGCGAGGTCGCAGTGCCCGAGGCAGGGGACCTCGATCGCGCCCGGCGTCGACGCGAGCAGCTCACGTGCCCCGAAGCAGTCGCAGACGGGGCCGGTGCAGACGCGCAGCGCGTCCGTCGGCACCTGGAGGAACGAATAGAACGAGACGACCTCGTGCACCTCGCCGCGCCGGATGTTCATGTGGTCGGCGAGCGTGTCGGACAGCTCCATCGTGATCGGCCCGACCTCACGTCGGATGCGGCCGAGGTTGTCGAGGAGCCGCGTGCGCTCCCTCGACAGGTCGGGAAGCAGCATGGCCAGCCTGACCATGTCCATGATTCGATCCTACGCAGCGCCCCGAACACCGGCGCGCCCAAGAGCGCTTGTAACGATCGGTTACAAGCGCGCTTACTCGTCCTGCGGACGCGTGCGCAGCGACTTCACCCGCGAGCGGTGCTTCTTCTCTTTCAGGCGGCGCTCGCGTGCCGAGGCCGTCGGCTTGGTCGCTACGCGCCGGCGTGGGACGGCGAGCGCGACGCGCAATTTCTCGACCAGCCGCTCGACGGCGAGGTCACGATTGCGAGCCTGGCTGCGCTCGTCCTGCGCGACCGCCCGCAGCACGTGCCCTGCACGCCCGACGACGCGCCGCTTCTGGGTTTCGGTCAGGGCCGATGACGCCTCCACGTCGAGGAGCGCCTCGACCCGCGTCGAGGACTTCTGCGCGTGCTGTCCACCGGGCCCGCTCGAGCGTGAGACGCGCAACTCGATCTCCGAGACGGGGAGGCGGACGGAGCGGGTGACGCGGATCCCCTCCGGCGTCGGCAATGCCGGCACCATCGCTAGTCGTAGCCGTCGTCGAGCGTACGGCTCATAGACTCACGCTCCATGGCGTGCATTCTGCTCGACATCGACGGCGTGCTGCACGTCTCCGGAGACCCGATTCCCGGCGCCTCCGACGCCGTCTCGGAGCTCCGCCGGGCAGGGCACGCGCTTCGCTTCGTCACGAACAACTCGACCCGTCCGCGCGCACGCCTCGCCGAGGAGCTTCGCGAGATGGGCTTCACCCTCGACGCCGAGGAGTTGCAGACGACACCCGGCGCCGCGGTTCGCGAGCTCGCCGGGAAGCGCGTGCTGGCGCTCGTGATGCCCGCGATCGTTCCCGACCTCGAGGGCATCGAGCTCGTCGGCGATCACGCGGAGGCCGTCCTCATCGGCGGCTGCGACGAGACGCTCGAGCCGAACCAGGTCTTCAGCTACATGAACCTCGCGCGCGCGTTCGACGAGGTGCAGATGGGTGCCTCGCTCTACTGCCTGCACAAGAACAAGTGGTGGCAGACGAGCCGAGGGCCGATGCTCGACTCCGGGGCGTTCGTCGCGGGGCTCGAGTATGCGACGGGTATCGACGCGACCGTGCTCGGGAAGCCGAGCCCCTCCTACTTCGCGGCGGCGCTCGACGCGCTCGCCGCGGAGCCCGAGCTGACATGGCTCGTGACCGACGACGTTGAGGCGGACGTACGTGGCGCACGTCTGTTCGGGATGAAGACGGCGCTCGTGCGCACCGGGAAGTTCCGCCCTGAGGCGCTCGAGTCGGCGGACACGGCTCCCGACATCGTCGTCTCGTCGCTCGCGCACTTTCCCACTCTGCTCGAGGAAGATCTCACCGGCGACTGGGCGCCGTGAAGGTCGGCGTCGACATCATCGAGATCGAGCGCATCGAGCGTGCGCTCGAGCGGCCGGGGTTCCGCGAGCGCTGCTTCACCGAGGCCGAGCGCGCGTACTGCGACTCGCGCGCACGACCGGCTCAGAGCTATGCGGGGCGGTTCGCCGGGAAGGAGGCGGTCGGGAAAGCGCTCGGCTGCGGCGTGCGGTTCACATGGAAGGAGATCGAGATCGTGGGCCGCCCCAAGCCGGGTGTCCGGCTGTTCGGTCGGACGGCCGCCTTCGCCGAGCGTGTCCACGCCGGACCGATCGACCTCTCGATGACGCATTCGCGCGAGATCGCGGCCGCGATCGCCGTCGTCTCGCCGCGCAAGTAGACACGATGGCTGACACCGAGTCACGTCGTCGTGCCGGTCTTGGGGCTTGAGGTGTCGGACACCGCCTACTTCGCCGACGCCTACGACCCGCTGTACTCGGCTGCCGAGATGCGCGCGGCAGAGGAGCGCTACCCGGGGTATCCCGACTCGATCCCGGAGCTGATGGAGCGCGCGGGGGCGGCCGTCGCGCGCGAGGCGATGCTCGCATTCCCCGCGGCGAGAAGCTTCGCCTGCGTCTGCGGCAGGGGATCGAACGGAGGAGACGGGCGTGTTGCTGCGCGGATCCTCCGCGAGGCCGGTCACGCGGCCGACGAGACGACCGAGGATCTCGACCGCTACGACGTGATCATCGACGCGCTCCTCGGGACGGGAGCCCATGGTGCTCCACGCCCGGAGGCGGCGGCTCTCGTCGAGCGTATGAACGCCGCGTCCGCGCCCGTCGTATCGGTGGATCTTCCGTCCGGCGTCGACGCGTCCACCGGCGAGATTGCGGGTGCGGCCGTCGTGGCGAACCTCAGCGTGACCTTCCATGCGCCCAAGGTCGGTCTCGTCGTCGCGCCGGGTCGCCTCCACGCCGGGCGCGTCGTGGTCGCCGACATCGGGCTCGAGGACGTTCCCACAGCGGTCCGCCGCGCGACGCCGCGCGTGCTCGATGCGATTCCGCGGCGCGGAGCGCGCGACACGAAGTACACGTCCGGCTCCGTCCTCGTCGTAGGCGGTCAACCCGGTATGACGGGCGCAGCGTGCCTCACCGCGATGGCCGCGCTGCGGGCGGACGCCGGGTACGTGACACTTGCCGTTCCCGCGGCTGTTCTCGCGGTGGCGGAGGTGCTCGCGCTCGAGCCGGTGAAGATCGCGTGGGCAGAAGCTGAAGCCGTCGAGATCATCGCCGCGGCCGCAGAGCGGGCAACAGCGCTCGCGATCGGGCCCGGCTTCGGACGCGGCCCAGGCAGGCATGAGCTCGTGCGCGAGCTCCTCGAGCGGATCCACCTTCCTGCCGTGGTCGACGCAGATGCGCTCTTCGAGCTCCAGCCGGTTGCGCGCTCGGCGCCGACCGTCCTGACGCCGCATGCGGGCGAGCTCGGCCGCCTCCTCGGAGATGACAGCGTGCGCGAGCACCGACTAGCGGCCGCACGAGAGGCTGCCGACCGGTTCGACTCCGTCGTGCTGCTGAAGGGCGCCGACACGATCGTCGCTTCCCAGGGCGGCGACGTAGTGGTCTGCGACGTCGGCCCGCCCTCACTCGCCACCGCAGGAACAGGGGACGTTCTCACAGGTGTCGTCGCGGCGTTCCTCGCGAAGGGGATCGAGCCAGGCCTCGCGGCTACGGCTGCCGCGGTGGCGCACGGGATGGCTGCCGTCGCGGCGCCGCACCGTGCCGGGCTGGTTGCGAGCGACCTTCTCGAGCTGCTTCCAGCCGCCCTCGACGCCTGACCGCGCGTCAGTTCCGCTCGTGCGTCGGCGCCGGCGAGACACCGCCACCGTCGAGCGACGATCGTCGGCGCGAACGCGAGAACCGCCGCGTGTTGGGTGGACTCCTTTGGGACGGGCACGTTGCAGCCCTCCTGCGAGACCCAGATCCAGTAGACAATGGATTCGTGGAGCGGTCGTGCTTCACCCTCGACCTGGGGGCCATCCGGCGCAACGCCGCCGCGCTCGTCCGCGCCGCAGAGGGCGCCGAGCTCTGGGCGGTGGTGAAAGCGGAGGGCTACGGACACGGCGCGGTCGACGTCTCGAAGGCCGCGCTGGACGCCGGTGCGACCGCGCTATGCGTCGCGACGCTGCCCGAGGCTCTCCACCTGCGCGCCGCGCTACGCAATGCGCGGATCCTCGTGATGGGGCCGGTGTCGGAGCGCGAGATCGGAGAGGCACGGGTCGCCCGTCTCGAGCTCGTCGCCGCGGACGAACGAGTCCCGGAGGGCGTGCCCGTCCATCTCAAGCTCGACACGGGGATGGGGCGGTGGGGGCTCTCGGAGCTCCCGTCGGCAACGCGTGACGTCGTGGGCGTGATGGGCCACCTCGCGTCGGCGGAGGCCGACCCCGCGTTCACGCAGCTCCAGGTCGAGCGCTTCCGTGAAGCGACCGCCCACCTCGGCTCGCTCACCCGGCACCTCGCCAACAGCGCCGCCACGTTGCGCTTCGCCGAGACCCGTTTCGACGCGGTTCGGTGCGGTATAGCGCTCTACGGCATCTCCCCGTTCGGATCGGATCCCGCGGAAGATGGGCTCGAGCCCGCGCTTCGCTGGGATTCGTACGTCGCTCTCGTCAAGAGGCTCGAGCCCGGCGAGAGCACGGGCTACGGGCGGAAGTTCGTGGCCGACCGACCGACGTGGATCGGGGTAGTTCCCGTCGGCTACGCGGACGGATTCCGACGCGACATGACCGGAACCGAGGTTCTCGTCGAGGGCGTCAGGCGACGGGTGGTCGGGACCATCTCGATGGACGCGCTCGCGGTCGTCCTGGACGCCCCGGTGGCTGCCGAGACTCCGGTCACGCTGCTCGGCAGCGGCATTCTCATCGAGGAGCATGCACGCGTCGCGGGCACGATCGCGTACGAGATCGCGACCGCCCTGAACACGCGCTCGGGTCGCGCGCGGCGGGTCGCGGTCGATGGATGAGCGGCTGCGCGGGCTCTTCGGTGAAGAGGAGGCGTGGGTCGTCGGCGGCGCGGTGCGCGACGAGCTCATGCAGCGTCCGGTGGTCGACCTCGATGTCGCGTGCGCCGATCCCCGCCAGGCGGCAAACCGGTTCGCCAGGAGCTTCGGTGGTTCGGTCTTCCCTCTCTCCGAGCGCCACGGTGCCTGGCGGGTGGTCGCGGACGGCGTCGACGAGACGGTCGACTTCACGCCGCTCGGCGAGGGGATCGACGCCGACCTCGCGACGCGCGACTTCACGTTCAACGCGATCGCCGTCCACGTCGGTAAGGGCACGTCGCACGATCCGCATCACGGACGAAGTGATCTCGAGGCCGGGATCATCAGGGCAGTCTCGGAGTCGGTCTTCCTCGACGATCCGCTTCGCCTCCTGCGAGCCGTCCGCTTCGAGGACGAGCTCGGGTTCCGGATGGACGAGCGCACGGAGGCGCTCCTTCGCGCAGCTGCCGCCCTCGTGACGCAGCCGGCAGGCGAGCGCACGCTCGTGGAGCTCGAGCAGCTCTCGGCCGGCGGCTATCGCCGGCTCGACGAAGTCGGCCTCCTCGCGCCGCTCGGCGGCGCGCTCGACGACCGCCTCGACGCGCTCGACGATCCGGATTTCCGACTCGTCGCCGTCTTCGGCCCGAACCTGGGCCGCTTCCCGATCTCGAACGAGCTGAAACGGTACGCGGCGGCGCTTCGGCGCGCGCAGAGGCCGGAGGATCCGTCGCCGCGCTCGATCCACCGGTTCAGGCGCGCCACCGAGCCGTGGGCGCTCGACGCCCTCGCGTTCGCGGGGGCTCCCGAGCTCGTTGGCGTCGTCGAGGCCGCTCGGCTCGCCGATCCGCCGGCGCCGCTCGTCCGCGGGGACGAGCTCGGTCTCGCTCCCGGCCCGGCGATCGGACGTATCCTCGACGCCATCGACGAGGAGCGGGCAGCGGGAACGATCTCGACGCGTGAGGACGCGCTCGCACTCGCGCGCGCGCTGGCGGTGGCCGAGGCAGCGTCGTGAGCGTCGAGCTGCGGCTCGCGCTGCAGGATCAGCGCAGCGACGATCTCGCGCAGCGGATCCGGCGCCTGCTCGGTCCGTTCACGGGCGACGAAGCAGCTCTGGACGCCGGATGCGGAACGGGGTCGGTGGCGTTCGCGCTCGCTCCGCACGTCGTGGAGGTAGTCGGAGTCGATACGCGTGCGGACTACCTCGACGCGGCGCGCGCCGTTGCGCCGGAGAACGTTCGCTTCGTCGAGGGCGACGTCATGGCGCTGCCGTTCGGCTATGCCGAGTTCGACCTCGTCTGCTGCCACCGCGTCGTGCACCACGTGCGCCGACCCGAGCTCGCCGTCTCCGAGCTCGCGCGTGTTGCGCGTCCCGGCGGCAAGGTCTTCATCGCCGACCAGCTCGGCTCGGTCGATCCGCTCGTAAGTCTCGAGCTGGACAGGTTCGAGAGACTCCGCGACGCGACCCACCAGCGCCTGCTCCCCGAGGCCGACATCCGCGGCTATCTCGACGCCAACGACCTCGTCCTCCTCGTGTCCGAGGTGACCCGCGAGAAGGTCGATCTCGAAGAGCGCCTGGAGCTAGCCGGGTTCGACGAGGACGAGCGCATCCGGATCCGCGGGCCAGCACCCGCCAAGCCGTACGAGATCGAAGTCGGCTGGTACGTGTCCCGCAAGCCGGGGATGTAGTCCGACTACTCGTCGCGATGCTGTCCGGCGCGTCGCGTCACGAGGCGGGAGAAGATCCCCGGCACGACGGCCTGGCCGATCGTCGCAAACCGGTACGGGAACCACGGCACCGTGACCTCGGCCCTGCCTTTCTCGACGGCCTTCACGATCGCGTCGGCCACGTCGTCGGCCTCGATGACGAACCGGCGCAGGAGCGGGCTACGGAGCTTCGACCGCTGCGGGAACCCTTCGGTCTCGACGAAGCCAGGCATGACCGTGTGCACCTGGATGCCGTCCGCGCGAAGGAGCGCCGTCACCGAGCGGGAGAAGGCGAGCTGCGCGTGCTTGGACGCCGCGTACGCGCCCGCCGGGGCGAACGCCACGGTGCCGGCGACCGACACGAGATTCACGACGTGGGCCCCTTGCGCCGCCTTCAATCCCGGCGCGAATGCACGCAGGCACCACACGCCGCCGAGATAGTTGACCGCGGTGACGCGCTCGACGAGCTCCGGGTCGACGTCCAGGAAGCTCCCGCGCGCGGGGATTCCCGCGTTGTTCACCAGCAGGCCGATCGCGGGATGACGCGCGAGCACTCGCGCGGCCACGTCGCCCACCTGCGCGCGGTCGGAGACGTCACAGACCTCCCATTCGCCTCCTATCTCCGCGGCGATGCGCTCGAGCTCCTCGGCCCGACGCGCGAGGAGCACGCAGTGCCAGCCCTTGCCGGCGAGCGCACGTGCCGTGGTCTCGCCGATACCGGACGAGGCCCCTGTGATCACCGCTATGCGCGTAGCCGCCACCGCCGCGGGAGGCTAGCCGTTTAGGATCGGTCGATGACCAGCAGGTTCGAAGGCAAGCAGGCGCTCGTGCTCGGCGTTGCCAACCAGCGCTCGATCGCATGGGCGATCGCAAAGCGCCTCGCCGATGAAGGCGCAACCGTCGCCTTCACCTACCAGGGCGAGCGCATCGAGAAGAACGTGCGCGACCTCGCGGAGAGCGTCTCCAGCCCGCTCGTCACCGAGTGCGACGTGCGCGCCGACGAGGACATCGCGCGTGTCTTCTCCGAGGTCTCGGACGTGTTCGGTGGCGGCCTCGACATCCTCGTTCACTCCGTCGCCTTCGCAGCAGCGGAGGATCTCGAGGGCCGTTTCGTCGACACACCACGCGAGCGCTTCTGGATGGCCGTCGACATCAGTGCGTACTCACTCGTCGCCTGCGCGCGTGCGGCCGAGCCGCTGATGGAGGCTCGTGGAGGCGGGTCGATCGTGACGATGACGTACCTCGGAGGCGAGCGCGCAGTGCCGCATTACAACGTGATGGGCGTCGCGAAGGCGACGCTCGACGCCAGCGTGAAGTACCTCGCGTGGGATCTCGGCTTCAAGAACATCCGCGTGAACGCGATCTCCGCCGGCCCGGTTCGCACGCTTGCGGCTCGGTCGATCGCCGGCTTCACCACGATGCAGTCGATGTTCGAGGAGCGCGCTCCCCTCCATCGCCAGATCGAGTCGGAGGACTGCGGCGGAGCTGCCGCATATCTCCTCTCGGATGACGCCGCGAATGTGTCCGGCACGACTCTCTACGTCGACGCCGGGTACCACGCGATGGGGATGTAGGCATGTCGGCCGAGCAGCGTGTCAGCGAGCTCGGTCTCGAGCTGCCACGCGTTCGGCCGCCCGCCGCGAGCTACGTGAGTGCCGTGCGGACCGGTAACCTCGTCTACCTGTCCGGCGCCGGGCCGGTGTCCGCCGATGGACATGTTCCGAGAGGCACGGTCGGAGCAGACGTCACGACCGAGGAGGCAGCGGAGCATGCGCGCGTCGTCGCACGCAATCTGCTCGCGGTGCTGAGGCACGAAGTCGGCAGCCTCGATCGCGTCACGCGGGTCGTGAAATTGCTCGGCATGGTGAATGCGACCCCCGACTTCGTCGAGCACTCGAAGGTGATCAACGGCTGCTCCGACCTCCTCGTCGAGGTGTTCGGCGAGGGGCACGCTCGCTCGGCCGTCGGTGTCGGCAGCCTTCCTTTCGGGATGCCCGTCGAGATCGAGGCGATCTTCGAGGTCGGGTAGGGCCGGTGATGAAGGCTGCACTCGTACATGAGGTCGGAGCTCTCCCGGTCGTGGGCGACGTCGTCGAGCCTTCCGGGGAGACGATCGAGGTGCTCGCCGCGCCGATCAACCCGATCGACCTCGCGGTCTCGCGCGGGATGCTCGCGACCGGCCATCCGAAGCTGCCGTACGTTCCGGGATGCGAGGCCGTGGGTCGCATCTCTGACGGCAGGTTGGTCTGGATCTTCGGCGGCTCGCTCGGCCGTACCTCGAACGGCGCGATGGCGGAGCGCGCGGCGATCGGCGACGCGCACGCGATCGAGGTGCCGGACGGCGCTGATCCAGCCCTTGCAGCTGCGCTCGGGATCGCCGGGCTCGCTGGCTGGCTCCCGTTTGCGTGGCGCGCGCCGCTCGCAGGCGGCGAGAACGTGCTCGTCCTCGGTGCCACGGGCTCGGTCGGGCTCGTCGCCGTGCAGGCCGCGAAGCTGCTCGGGGCCGCACGCGTCGTCGCGGCCGGCCGCAGCGCGGCGGGGCTCGAGCGTGCGTCCCAGCTGGGCGCCGATGCCACGATTCGGCTCGACGAGACGGACGACCTCGTCGCGGCGTTCCGGGACGCGTTCGGCGGCGATGGTCCGAGCTACGTCTTCGACCCGCTCTGGGGCGAGCCGGCTGCAGCTGCCGTCCAGGCGGCCGCGCTGCGTGCGACGGTGGTCAACCTCGGCCAATCGGCCGGAGCGACCGCCGAGCTGGCCTCCTCTGCCGTGCGCTTCAAGAATCTCTCGCTTTTCGGGCATACGAACTTCCTGGTGCCTCAGGAAGAGCTCGCAGAGCAGTACCGACGACTCGTCCGACACGCCGTCGCCGATGAGATCACGCTCGACGTCGAGCGCATTCCTCTCGACGACGTCGCCGTAGCGTGGCGACGCCAGGCCGAGGGCGCCGGAGCGAAGCTGGTCCTCGAACCGTAGAGGCGGTTTCCGGCCCGCCACGTGCGGGTACGACTCGGGGATGCGCCGCGTGTACTGGCTGCTCGGTCTGCTCGCCTGGAGGCTCGGGCGTCGCTATCTCGCCCGACGGCTCCAGGCTAGGCGCTGAGCCCGCGCGCGGCCGCGATCACCGCGTCGAGGTCGGGTATCTCGCCGCCGAGCGTCCACGCACCCTCGATCGTCTCGCCGTCGCGGATCAAGAAGGCCGAGCGGATCGCGACGTCTCGCATCCCCAGCGGCTCGAATGCGACGTCGAACGCGCGGATCGCGTCGCCGTTCCAGTCCGACAGCAGCGGGACGTCGACACCGAGCGTCTGCGCCCACGCGCGGTGCGACCACGGCGAGTCCCGCGAGATCCCGAACGGCCGGACGCCGGCCGCAGCGAGGTCGTCACGCCTGTCACGCAGGAGATTCAGCTCTTTCGTTCAGCCGGGGGACCAGTCGTAGACGTAGAAGCAGAGGAGAGCGAGCCCTGCTCCGAGCACCTCGCGGAGCGGCTGCGCCTCTTCGCGAGGCGACGTCCAGACGTGGACGTCGGGAACGGGGGTGCCGGCCTCGCGCATGCGCACACGCTACTGCCTTGACTCGAGTGTGGGACTCGTTCAGTGTGCTCCGGCCCATCGGCCACGAACGGAGCCACGATGCACACCACGATGCGCTACTACGCCGGTAACACAGACCTCGCCGATCAGCTCGCCGCACGGGCGGACGAGATCCGATCCGTGATCAGCGAGGTCACGGGCTTCAAGGCCTACTACCTGGTCAAGCTCGACGATGCGACCGTCTCGATCACCGTCTGCGACGACGAGGCCGGCACGGCGGAGTCGTCGCGCGTCGCTGCCGACTGGATCCGCGAGAACATGCCCGATCTCGCAGCGAGCCCGCCGATGGTCTCGTCAGGAACGGTGACGCTCAGCGCGTAGCCGCGACCTCCTGCGGGATCGCTTCCGTCGCGTCCGCGATCTCGTGCGCGACCTCGACGATGTCGCGGTTCGCGTTGTAGATCCGGAGCTGGCGATCGGCGGACGAGCCGCGGCCGAGGATCTCGAGCACGCCCTCGAGCTCGCGCTCCGAGCCGAGCTCGCGAGCATGCGGCCGCAGCTCGTTCACCGTCCGCCGGATGAGGCGCGCGACGGGCACCCGGTTGCGGCTCGCGCTTGCAAGATCCATGACCGGCGCCTCGAGCCCGTAGCGCGCCGCGAGCCACTTGTTCTCGGACGTGAGGATCCGGTGGTACGAGGGAATCCCCTCGCCTGCCTCGTGCTTCTCGGAGAGCTGCTTCACGAGCGCCTGGCAGTACGCCGCAATGGCGACGGCGTCCTCCACGCGGGTCACTGCGTCGCAGATCCGGATCTCGACCGTGCCGAGCCGTGGATGCGGCCGAATGTCCCACCAGATGTGCGTGTAGTCGGCGATGCAGCCGGTGCTCTCGAGCTGGCCGACGACCGACGCGTAGTCCTCGTAATCGCGGAAGCGCGGCGGCGGCCCCGAGCGCGGGAACGCGGAGAAGACCATCTGCCGGCTCGACGCGAGCCCGGTCGGCTCGCCGCGCCAGAACGGCGAGCTCGCCGACAGCGCGAGCAGCGGCGCGAGGTGCGGGAGCAGGCCGTTCACCACCTGGATCGCCTTGTCCGGATCGTCGACCGCGACATGCATGTGCATCCCGAAGATGAGCTCGCGGCGGGCGACGTACTGGAGCTGGTCGATGAGCGCGCGGTAGCGGTCTTTCGCGGTGATCCGCTGGCGCTCGAAGAGGCTGAACGGGTGCGTTCCCGCCGAGCCGATCCGCGTCCCCTGCTCGCTCGCGATCCCGGTCACGTAGCCGCGCAGCGTCGTCAGCCAGCGCATGACGTCGCCGGCGTTCCGGCAGACGGGAGTCGCGATCTCGAGCACGGACTGCATGAGCTCGGCGTTGATGCGCGCCTCGAGCTCGTGTCCCGTGACCGCTGCGAGCATCGTCTCGATGTGCTGGGCGAGGTCGAACGTCTCTGCATCGAGGAGCTGGTACTCCTCCTCCACGCCGAGCGTGTACGGGTCGCCGGAGCCGAACCTATGATCGAGGACGCTGCCCGCCGGAGCGGATCCGTTCCCGGTGATGGAGGAGGGAAACGCCTGCTTGCCACTCACGGCAGGACCGCTTCGACCTCGATCTCGACCTTCCACCGCGGGTCGAAGAGGCCCGCGAGAACCGTCGTGTTTGCGGGCCGGACGTCGCCGAACACCTCGCCGTGCGCGCGAGCGAAGCCGTCGAAGTCGTCCGCGCTCGTGAGGTAGACGCGCGTGCGAACGACCTGTGCGAGGCTCGTTCCTGCCTGCTCGAGCGCGGTGCCGATCAGTTCGAGGCAGAGGTGTGTCTGGTCGTAGATGTCCTCCGGTGGAGGCGATCCGTCGGCCGGGTTGGCCGCCGTCCCGGACACGTGCACACGATCGCCGACGACCACCGCCCGCGAGTAGCCGACGATCGGCTCGTACGCGCCCGTCCCCGAGATGTTCCGGCGCTCCATCAGCTGACTAGTATCGCCGCGCGTGCGGGCCCTTCGCCAGATCGACGCATGGCCTGTCGACTTCGCGGCTGCCGGGGTGGTGGATCCGGGCGGCACGACCCACGTCCACGGTGACCCTACTCGCGCCGTGCGGCTCGCATCGCTGTCGAAGCCCGTGGCCGCCCTCGCGTTCCTCGTCGCCGCGGAGGAGGGCGTCGTCGATCTCGACGAGGACGCCGGGCCGCCCGGGTCGACGGTTCGGCACCTGCTCGCGCACACGTCAGGCCTCCCGTTCGACGGGCTCGAGCCGATCGCGCGGCCGGGGCACCGACGCATCTACTCGAACACTGCCTTCCAGGTGCTGGCCGACCACCTGGCCGCGCGGGCGGAGATGCCGTTCGCGCAGTACGTGCGCGAGGCGGTGTGCGAGCCGCTCGGCATCGCGCTCGATCCGGAGGGCGATCCGGGCTCGGGTATGCACGCGTCGCTCGCCGACGTGCTCGCGATCGGCCGCGAGCTTCTCTTCTCACCCCGCCTCGTCGCCGCGGAGACGCGCGACGAGATGGTGGGCGTGCAATTCCACGGGCTCTCGGGCGTGTTGCCGGACCACGGTCGCTTCGATCCGCTGGACTGGGGGCTCGGCGTGCAGCGAAACACGCGGCCGCCGACGTGGATGGGCGCGCAGACGTCCGCGAGCGCCTTCGGCCACTTCGGCGGCTCGGGCACCTTCCTCTGGGTCGATCCCGACGCCCGCGTCGTCTGTGCGGCGCTCACGACGCGGGGATTCGGCGAGTGGGCGAAGGAGGCGTGGCCGCCGTTCGCAGACGCCGTCCTCGCGGAGCTCGCTCCGTAGGTGCGAGTACCACTCGCCCCTATGAATCGTCGGCGAAGAGCGGCCTGATGAGATCCTCGAACGTCGCCTCGTCGCAGCTCGCGACGAGGCACGGCGTCATCGCTGTCACGGTCGCCGTGCGTGGGACGTGCATCGTGAGCGCGACCTCGCCGAAGAACCCGCCGGCCTTGATCGTGCCGCGCGGTCCGAGATTCGCCTGCGAGACGCCCGCGAGCCCCGAGAGGAGAACGAAGAAGCGGTCGCCCGGCTCGCCTTCGCGGATCATCACGGTGCCCGCGGCGACCTCCTCGCGCTCCATGCGGTCCGCGAGCTTGCCGAGCGTCTCCCCCGGAAGGTCTGCGAACAGGCCGATGCGCGTCAGCTCGGTCACCGAAGCGGGGACATGACGGGGAGACATGAGAGGAAAACCTACTCAGACGCACCGAAGGGCCGGCGAACCGGCCCTTCGATTAGGGGAGGGGGAGGGGGAAGCTTCGAACGAAACTTGCTGCAAATAGCTTCCTATCAGAGTATGCGCCCGAGGGGAAGTGCTGCGTTGCGTTCAGGCTGCGAAACCGAGCGACTTCTCGAGCATCGACTTCGGCTGCGCGCCGACTGCGGCGGCGGCTGGCTCGCCATCCTTGAAGAGGATCATCGTCGGAATCGACATGACCCCGTACTTCAGGGACAGACCCTGCTCCTCGTCGATGTTGACCTTCACGAGCTTGACCTCGTCCTTGCGCTCCTCGGCGATCTTCTCGAGAACGGGAGCGACGGCGTGACAGGGACCGCACCACTCGGCCCAGAAGTCGACGATGACGGGTGTCTCGCTCTTCAGGACCTCTTGCTCGAATGTCTGCTCTGTGACGTTGAGTGCCATGAGACTCGTTCAATCCTTTCATGCGTGTCATTTGCGAGTGCCCTCGGATAAACGCCGAGGCCGCGGAAACCCTTCCCTAGACTGATTCCTCGTGGCGCCGATCTTCACACCCCTGCCGGACAAGCCCGACCACAACACGCTCGAGCTCGAGCTCCTCGAACGCTGGGAGAGCGAGCGCACGTTCGAGGAGTTGCGCGCACGCAACAGCGGCGGTGCGAGGTTCAGCTTCATCGACGGGCCCATCACCGCCAACAACCCGATGGGAGTGCATCACGCCTGGGGGCGCACACTCAAGGATGTCTTCCAACGCTACAAGGCACTCCGGGGCTACGACCAGCGCTACCAGAACGGCTTCGACTGCCAGGGGCTGTGGGTCGAGGTCGAGGTCGAGAAATCTCTCGGGCTCAACTCGAAGCGGGAGATCGAGGAATACGGCCTCGCAGAGTTCGCTGCACGCTGCCGGGAGCGCGTCGCGCGGTTCTCCGAGGAGATCACCGAGCGCTCGCAGCGCCTGGGGATGTGGATGGACTGGGATCGCGACTACTACACGTTCTCCGACACGAACATCGAGTACATATGGCGCTTCCTCGCGGAGGTTCACCGGCGCGGCTGGCTCTATCAAGGCCACCGTTCGACCGTCTGGTGCCCGCGCTGTGGGACCTCGATCTCGCAGCACGAGGTCTTCTCCGGCGAGTACCGCGACCTCGAGCATCCGTCGCTGTTCGTTCGCTTTCCGCTGAAGGAGCGCGAGGAGGAGTCGCTCGTCGTGTGGACGACGACGCCGTGGACTCTCCCCGCCAACGTCGCCGCAGCCATCAACCCGACCGCCGCCTACGGGCTCACCGAGGACGGCGAATGGTGGGCGGTCGCACGCAGGCCGGACGTGACATTCGTTCGCACCGTGCTCGGCGCCGAGCTCGTCGGTCTCGAGTACGAAGGGCCGTTCGACGATGTTCCCGCTCAGGAGGGCGTCGTACATCGCGTTATCCCGTGGGACGACGTCTCGCTCGACGAGGGAACGGGAGTCGTCCATATCGCGCCCGGAGCGGGCTCGGAGGACTTCGAGCTGGGACGGATTCACGAACTGCCGGTGCTCGCGCCCCTCGACGAGGCCGGACGGATGCTTCCGGGGTTCGGGTTCGACGGTCTCTCGACCGACGACGTCGCCCAGCCCGTCATCGACGATCTGCGAACCCGAGGGCTCGTCGTCGAGGCGGGCACGATCGTCCATCGCTACCCGACCTGCTGGCGCTGCGGCACACCTCTCGTGTTCCGGGTCGTCGACGACTGGTTCATCGCAGCGGATGAGGTCCGGCAGCCCATGCTCGATGCGAACGCGACGGTCGAGTGGACGCCCGCCTTCTACTCGAAGCGCATGGACGACTGGCTGCGCAACATGGGCGACTGGAACATCTCGCGGAAGCGGTACTTCGGCCTGCCCCTCCCGTTCTATCCCTGCGAGTGCGGCCACCTCACCGTCATTGGGTCCCGTGCCGAGTTGGAGGCACGCGCCGTCCGCGGGCTCGAGCAGCTCCAGGAGCTGCACCGACCGTGGATCGACGAGGTCGTCGTTCGCTGCGAAGCGTGCAGTGAGGAAGTCCACCGGGTTCCCGAGGTCGGAGACGCCTGGCTCGACGCCGGAATCGTCCCGCTCTCGACCCTCGGCTGGCAGAGCCCGGAGTACCTCGTCGGCGGCAACGGCACTGGTGCGGCGAAGGGGCTCACGATCGCCGATCTCCCCGATCACGCCTACTGGGACGAATGGTTCCCGGCGGATTGGATCTCCGAGATGCGCGAGCAGATCCGGCTGTGGTTCTACTCGATCTCCTTCATGTCGGTGACGCTCGTCGGCCGGTCGCCGTATCGGCGCGTGCTGACGTACGAGAAGCTCCTCGACGAGACCGGCCGCGAGATGCACCGCTCGTGGGGAAACGCGATCGGGGTGGACGAGGCGCTCGAGCGGATGGGCGCGGACGTGATGCGGTGGCAGTACTGCGCGCAACCGCCGAGCCAGAACCTCCTCTTCGGGTACGGGCCGGCTCACGAGATCCAGCGGCGGCTGCTCACCCTGTGGAACTCCTGCAAGTTCCTCGTCGACTACGCGAACATCGAGGGCTGGACGCCCGAGTGGGACGATCTGGCGTCCGGGCCGAACGGTGATCTCGAGCCGCTCGACCGCTGGCTCGTGCAACGAGCCAGCGCGCTCGTCGCGGAGGCGACCGCGGGGTACGAGGGCTGGCTCAGCGTCGACGTCGTGCGTGCGTACGAGTCGTTCGTCGACGACGTCTCGAACTGGTACATCCGGCGCTCGCGGCGGCGCTTCTGGGAGGGCGATCCTGTGGCCCTGCGCACGCTGTGGTACGCGCTCGTTCAGGGTCTCCGAGTCGTCGCGCCGCTCATGCCGTTCCTCACGGATCACCTCTGGCGTGTGCTGACCGCGCCCTGCCAAGATGCTCCTGACTCGGTACATCTCGCCGGGTGGCCGGAGGCAGCCGAGCCGGATGCGGCGCTGCTCGCCGAGATCGACGAGTTGCGGCGCGTTGTCGAGCTGGGCCGCCAGGCGCGCGCAAGCTCGGGTTTCAAGCTCCGGCAGCCGCTCCGCACGCTCGTCGTCGAGGGCGCGGCGCTCGCGGCGGGCCACGCCGACGAGATCGCGGACGAGCTACGGGTCCGCGAGGTGTCATTCGGGCACGTCGAGGCGAGCGAGCTGCGCGTGAAGCCGAATCTGCCGCTGCTCGGTCCGAGGCTCGGCAAGGAGCTCGGTGCTGTTCGCGCGGCGTTGCAGGGAGGAGACTTCGAGGAGCTTTCCGATGGCGGGATCCGCGCTGCGGGTCACGAGCTGTCGCGCGAGGAGGTGCTCGTCGAACGGCACGGCAAGGACGGCTGGGCCGTCGCAGCGTCGGACGGCCTCACGGTCGCGCTCGACCTCCATCTCGACGATGACCTCGTCCGCGCAGGCCGCGTCTACGACCTCATCCACGGCGTGAACACGATGCGCAAGGAAGCTGGCCTCGCGCTCACCGATCGGATCCAGCTGACGATCCCGGAGGCCGATGTGGACCTCCTCGAGCACGAAGACTGGATCGCGCGCGAGACGCTTGCGGTCTCCGTGGCCGCCGAAGGCGCCGAGCTCGTGCTGGTCAGAGCCTGACTCCGGGCGATAGATTGCTCGTGTGAATGGTCGTCTCGGCGGGTCGGCGGGCATTGCGTTCGCGCTCCTCTACTTTCTCGCGCTGTTCGGTGTGCTGAACCTTCCCGAGGGAGTCGACTCGGATGCGGAAGTGGTTCGGCTCGTCGCCGGAGACGACGAGCGCACGCGGGCGATTCTGGGTGTCCTCCTGCTCGGCGCATCTGGCCTCTCCTTCCTCGTGTTCCTCGCGGCATTGATCACGCGTCTGCGCTCCGCCGGGGGTGGGGCGCTCACGATCCTGGCGGGAGCGGCCGGGACGGTGTTTGTGACCATGCTCTTCGTCGCGACCGCGTGCTTCGGCGTGCTCCCGCTCGCGACGTCGCTCGACGAGCTACCCGACGAGCCGAGTGCCGAGCTCGCCCGCGTACTGACCCAGCTCGGGTTCGTCGCGTTGCTCCTGCTCGGGCTCTCCGCGGCGGGGACGTTCGTGCTCGCAGCGTCGGTTGCGGGTCATCGTTCCCGCGCGCTCCCGAGATGGCTGGTGTGGACGGGTTTCGTCATCGGTCCGCTGCTCTTCTTCGGCGCGTTCTGGATACCGCAGCTGCTGCTGCTCGTGTGGGCGGCTGTCGCGGGAGTCGCGCTCATGCAAGCCGGCCCCGCTCACGTACCCGACCGCTAGAGGCGCCGTATCCTTCGTCCATGGCGGCGTGCTCCGCCGAGGAGGATTCCGCTCACGAGCGCCGCCGCGCTCAGTCCTACGGCTGCACCTGTGCGCACCTTACGTTCGTGCCGCGAGCTCGAGCTCTCGCCTGAGCTCGACCGGGAGCCGGAAGGTCACATCCTCCTCGACGAGGCGGTACGGCTCGATGTCGCTCACGCCGCGGGCACGGAACCAGTCGCACACGCGGGTCACGAGCTTCTCGGGCGCCGAGGCGCCTGAGGTGATCCCGACGGTGCGCGCGCCGTCGAGCCAGGCGTCGTCGATCTCGGTCTCGTCGTCGATCAAGTGCGCCGGTGTGCCGGCGGCGCGGGATGTCTCCACGAGCCTGTTCGAGTTCGACGAGTTCCTCGAGCCGATGACGAGAAGCAGATCGATTTCCGGGAGCATCTCTTTCACCGCCCACTGGCGATTGGAAGTCGCGTAGCAGATGTCTTCCTTGCGCGGCGCGCGGATCTCGGGGAAGCGACGCCGCAGCGTGGTGATGATCTCACCCGTCTCGTCGACCGAGAGCGTCGTCTGCGTGACGTAGGCCAGCTTGGAGTCCTCTGGAAGATCGAGCGCTTCGGCCTCCTCGACCGTCTGCACCAGCACAGTCGCGTCAGGCGCTTCGCCCATCGTCCCGACGACCTCCTCGTGGCCCTCGTGGCCGATGAGGACGACCGTATATCCCTCCTCCGCATAGCGGCGTGCCTGGACGTGGACCTTCGTCACGAGCGGACACACGGCGTCGATGACGTTGTGGCCGAGCTTCGCCGAGTTCGCGAACACCGATGGTGCGACACCGTGCGCCGAGTACACGACAGTCGCGCCCTCGGGAACCTCTGTCTCCTCCTCGACGAAGATGGCGCCGCGGGCCTCGAGATCTCTCACGACATGGATGTTGTGGACGATCTGCTTGCGGACGTAGACGGGCGCGCCGTAGTGCTCGAGCGCGAGCTCGACCGTCTCGACGGCGCGCTCGACGCCGGCGCAGTAGCCGCGAGGTGAAGCGAGGAGGACGCGCTCGACCATGGTCGGAGGTTAGACGTAGCGGCCGGGCACGCCCGGCCCTATCGAGCCGACTGGGCCACGAGGATGCCGGCGATCACGACGGCGCCGCCGATGAGCTGGGTCGGGCCGAACGTCTCGCCGAGCCACGCCCACGCCACGGCGGTGGCGACGACGGGCTCGAGCGTCGCGACGATCGACGCCCGCGTCGCGCTGATGTGGCGCAAGGATCCGGTGAGGAGCGAGAACGTGATCATCGTCCCGATCACGACGATGAACGCCACTAGCGCCCAAACCGGCGCTGTGTGCTCGGAGAGGTTCCCCTGGAGTGACACCTCCTCGCCGAGGACGTCCCACGGGAAGTCCCACAGAGGCTGCAGCACGGCCCACAGCAACGCGGCGAAGAGGAACCCGTAGAACGAGAGGGAGGCTGCGTCGCGATGCTGCCGCTCGCGCTCGGCCATCAGGAGATAGGCGGTCAGGGCCAGAGCCCCGCCGAATGCAGCTGTGACGCCGACCGTGCTGAAGGCGACCCCGGCCCACAGCTCGACCACCAGAGCAAGCCCGGTGAGGCACATCGCAACGGCGACCCAGATCCGTCGGCGGACGTGCTCCGAGTAGACGAACCGCGCGAATAGCGCGACGAACAGCGGAGCGGTGAACTCGATGAGAAGCGCCACGCCGACCGGGAGGTTCTCGATCGCGACGAAGTAGAGCCACTGCACGAGCGCGATCCCGACGAGCCCGAACGCGACCAGAAAGAGCAGCTCTCTGCGTCCGACGCGCAGCCGTGACGGGGCGACGACGAGCAGGAATGCGAGAAACAGAATCGCGGCGCACGTGTTCCGGATCTGCGCGAGCTCGAGTGACGAGAGGCCGGAGCCGAGAGCGACCTTCGAGACGCTGCCGTTGACGGCGAAGAGCGTCGCGGCCGACGCGACCATGATGTAGCCGCGTCGCGTCTTGTCGTCCGGGAGCCCCTCGGGGAGCAGAGTCGGGGCGTCGACCATGGGGCCCGCAGGCTATCGATGCACTCCGCACAGTTGAATCGTCCGATCCGCTGTCTATGCTGACAACATGACGAAAACGTGTACCAACTGCAGGACGAGCCGTCCGATCGAGGAGTTCCACCGTCGCGGTGGCGGTATGCAGCCTTGGTGCAAGTCGTGCAGGCGCGAGTCCGCCGCCTCGAGTTGCGAAAGCAACATCGACGCCGTCTGGTCGGCTGGTACCGCGCAATGAAGGAGGGTGCACCGTGCACCGACTGTGCGCATGTCTTCCATCATGCGGCGATGCAATGGGATCACCTCCCAGGCAGAACCAAGCGGCGCGAGGTCAGCAACATGGTTCTCACCGGCTTCAGGCGCGAGACGATCCTGGAAGAGATCCGCAAGTGCGAGTTGGTCTGTGCGAACTGCCATGCTGTGCGAACGTTCAACCGCTACGGGGCGTAGCTCAGCCTGGTAGAGCGCTCGCTTTGGGAGCGAGAGGTTTCGCCGGTTCGAATCCGGCCGCCCCGACTGGTGTCCAGGCTGATCGCCCTCGCGGCCGTCATTGTGGCGGCTGTCTGTATTTCCTCCGCGAGCACGGCATCGGCACCGTTCCGTTCCGAGATCGAGCGGATCGACGCTGAGCAGGTGAAGCGGATGACAGGCGTGTCGTGGCGGAGGGGTTGCCCCGTGGGGCTGCGCGACCTGCGGCTGCTGAAGCTGTCGCACTGGGGCTTCGACGGGCGGACGCGAAGCGGACGACTGATCGTGCATCGGGACGTCGCCCGCAAGGTGGTCGGTGTCTTCCGTGAGCTCTACGCGGCGCGCTTCCCGATCCGTCGCATGTGGTTGGTCGACGCCTACGGCGGCTCGGACTTCAGATCGATCGAGGCCGACAACACCTCGGCCTTCAACTGCCGCTTCGTCGACGGGACGACTCGCTGGTCGAACCATGCGTACGGAACGGCGATCGACGTGAACCCGATCGAGAACCCGTACGTGTCGGGCGGACGGACGTCGCACGCGGCGAGCCGGCCGTACGTCAATCGAGATCGGCGCCGACCCGGAATGGCGCACGAGGGCGGTGCCCTCGTCCGCGCATTCGATCGGATCGGCTGGGGCTGGGGAGGCCGCTGGACATCGGTCAAGGACTACCAGCACTTCTCCGAGAACGGGCGCTAGCTCACACCCGTGACGTCTCGTGCTCCGCATCGGGAACGTACCGGCGGAGCATGAGGAATGCCCAGAGCGCACCCCCGAGCACGCCGCCGGCGAGCGGCCCGATGACGTAGATCCAGACGTCGCTCCACTCCTGGTTGTAGAGCACGGGGTCGAGTGAGCGCGCCGGGTTGAACGACCCGCCGGAGGCCGGACCGACCGTCACGGCAGCCGTGAAGATGAAGAGGCCGATCAGGAGTGGTGCCATCACTCCGTTCCATGCCGCGCGCTCGTCCGTCGCCACCGTGAGGATCACCATTACGAAGAGCGCCGTCGCGACGATCTCGAGGACGAGCGCGGCCCAGTCGTCGATGCCGCTGCCGGGCTGCGTGTGCAGCGCGTCCGTGACCTCGCTCGAGTAGACGATCGCCATGACGAGCACGGCGCCGAAGCCGCCGACGAGCTGTGCGATCCAGTACGGGATCACGTCGCGGCTCGGGAACTTGCCCGCGATCGCGAGCCCGGCACTCACCGCCGGGTTGAAGTGACCTCCAGAGATGTGCCCGAACGCCGTGATCGCGAGGGCCAGACCGAAGCCGAAGCCCGCCGCGACGCCGAGCGGCGTGATCGCGTCCGGGCCGATGGCGACGACGACGGCGATCCCGGCAAAGCCGAGGAAGAAGAAGAGAAACGTCCCGACCGCCTCGGCTGCGAGGCGTGTCCCGAGTGGCTGATCCATCGTCCGAACCTCCCGATTGCGGTGTCATCGGGGCGGTTCGTCGGTTGCGTGCGGGTTCCTGCGCCACATCCGCTCAGCTCCCGTCCGGCCAGCCTCCGCGGTGGAGCACCATGGGGTGTCGCGGGAGGCCCGTCAGCGGGTCCGCGAGCATTGCCTCCGTCTGGACGATGTACCGAGGTTCTGCCCGCCACCCCTCCGGCGGCGGTGCGAGACCGAGAGTCAGGCGTGGGCGGACACCGTCGCGCTGATCGACGATCCTGCGCATCGCAGAACGGAGGCGGTCGAGAGGCTGCCGGCCGAGTCGTTCCGTCCACGCAGCTTCGACGCGTGAGTGCTGCGCAGGCGTCGTCTCCCGAGCTTCGACGCCAAGCTCGGTGAGTCGGGCGACCTTGGCCGCGACCTCGACGTGGCCCAGCCTCGCGAGATACGTGAGCGCCATGCTGATCGCCTCCGGCGAGACGGCAGCCGCACCCGGGAGTTCGCGGAGGTCGAGGCCAGGTTCTCCGAGCACCTGGATCACGTTCTCGGCCAACGGAAGCGAGAGCGGCGCCTCTCGCTCGAACTCGAGCGTGTACGCGAGGAGCGTCTGGGCGAGGAGCGCGAGGAGCGAAACAGGATCCGACGGCGCCTGTCGCCCGGCGATCTCGGAGCGCATCCCGTTCGTCGCCGCCACGATCGGGAGGTACTCGATCGTGGAAGGGTCGAGGCCTGCCAGGACCTCGGTGAGCACGGCATCCAGCTCGCCAACTGCTTGCGCACCGAATCGTGTGCGCCAGCGCTCGCTGGTCTCGGCGAACAGCGGCGGCCAGCGCTCCTGTGCAGCGCGTCCCACCTCTGTGGCCCGAACGACCCACTCGCTCCGCAGACCGCGGGCGCTGCCGTGTCCGTCGCGCCTGGACGCGGGCGGCGTGCGTTTCTCGGGCGGCGCGACGTACACGTATCCCCATCGCTCCATCCCGCCCAGCGTCGAGAGGACGCGCGCCTTGGGGAGCGCAGCGGCGATCGGCAACGCGCCGACTGTGATCCCGTCGCCGACGAAGCGGAGGAAGTTCGACCACATGACGACCGACACCCGAAACGGCCGCTCGGGCGCAGCCGTCGCCATCCGCTGCTCGAACGCGTTGTCGAGCTCGATCGTATGCGCAAGGAGCAGCCGCGACAGGAGGACGGAAAGCGGCTCGTCTTGCACGTCCGGATGCTATTCCGGGGAAAGAGCGGGCGACCGGGCTCGAACCGGCGACATCCAGCTTGGAAGGGAGAGAGCGCGAGGCGGGCACCCCTTCTGCGGCTGGACGTGGCGAATTGCAAGCTGCCTAAGTCAGCACTGTCTGCCTAGTTCGATTCGCCCCTACGCTCGTCGATCCGCATGGGGTAGCCCGCGAGCTGGGTTCGATGGTCTAGCCGCAACCCATCCCATCGGCCGGTTACCAAACGCAGTCGTGACGCCAACACTTTGAACTGATGCGCACTTGGGTGATCCGCTCGGGATCAAGCGCTGACTGGGAGGAGAGGTATCAAGTGACCGAGATCCTGTTGCGTCCGGTTGTCTGGCTGCAAACTGCAGTCCACGACCTTCGGGAGCGCGAGGATGGCCAGACGACGACCGAGTATGCGATTCTGCTCGGCTTCCTCGCGATCGCCATCATCATCGCGTTGTTCTTCCTGCGGAACGTTCTTCGCCAGCTCTTCTCGAGCGCGGCGAGCAGCGTTTCAAACGCACCCACCTCGTAGATAGAGCGAACCGCCAGCCTGACACGCTGACCGGCGCGGTTGCGTTGGGTCGGTCCACGCTCCGACCGGCCCCGCGCACTGCTCGTCGAACCGCAAGTAGCTCGCGAGGTCCGGATCGAACGAATGAGGGCCCGGCAAGCCGGGCCCTCCGTCGAGTGCGGTGCGGTCGAGCTACGCGGCGACGAGAACGCGGTCGCTGCTGCGAGCGACGATCTTGCCGCTCGTGATCTTGGGCTCGTTGGGGAGAATCGTCTCGAGCTTCTCCTCGCGGATCCACGTTGTGACGAGCTTCGTCGACTCCATGCTCTGCTCCGGCGTCTCGAAGAGACCGAGCGACGTGAAGACGCCGTTGCCGGCATCGATCAGGTAGTAGCCCTTGAACCCGGGCAGTCTGTTGAGCTTCGGGATGAGGGTCTCGTTGACCTTGCTCGTGAGCTCGGTCGTGCGATTCTGGTCCACACCGTCGTAGCGGCGAATGGTCGCGAACATGTGATGCTCCTTCGTTCCTCTCAGGGACAGGTAGTTCGAACGAACTCCCTGCTGCGCTCAGGTCGATGCCACAGTCGAAGAGCAAGTGCGAAGCCTCGACGGCTTCAAAGACAACCAACGCGCTCATCCACAGTAGCTGCGATACGCACCCGCTGTGTTGCGTCTCCCTTCCGTATTTTTGGTTGGGGGTCGCGTTGACGATCGGTTGACGGCGGCGGGATCATTTGTCCAGACATCGATGACCACAGAGTAGTCGCCGAGGAGTTGAGCCTGCTCGCGGAAAAGATGTGCGGCCTCGAGGAGCGCTTGGCCGAGGTCGAGAGAGTCAACGCGCGACTCGAGGAAGCCGCCGTGACTACGGCCCTGCGCCCTGGGAGCGGTCTAACGTCACTGGGACGCGGTGTACGACGCTATGCGCCGCGCAGACAGAATCGACCGCCAGATCTCATCCGAACGCGACCACGATGTGGCTACGGCGCGTCGCAGCGAGTAGTCGGATGAGAGTCGTCGCGACGCCAGGACGTTGAGGTCTGAAAGACGCTACGCCGTCTTAGGTGTTGGGAAGAACGTCGCCAGGCGAGACCGGGTAGTGGCCATCCGCTGGCCACGACGAGAGGATCAGGACGATTCGAGTACCGCCCTCGCTGCCGACCTTGTGGCGCTCGTCGGGCTCGAAGGTGAGCAGCGTGCCCGGTCCTGCCTCGACGACGTCGCTGCCCGCCTCGATACGCGCCGATCCGTCGACGACCATCAACCAAGCCCGTTCTCGGACCTGGTGCTCGCCGAGTTCCTCGCCCGCCGCAAGACGGATGATGATCGCCCGTGCCCCGTCAACAGTCTCGAGAGCCTCCGCTCGGCGCGTCCCCTCGGGCACGTCGATCTTTCTCACGTCCCACGACTGCACGCGCCGATTCTAGGAGCGGGATGGTTGAACTGGGTGCCGGATTCGACACAGAGGGCCGGCACGTCGTTTCGTTCAGCCAACCGCCTCGAGCTCGCGCTCCTCGATCCACAGGTAGCTCGCGCTGGACTCGGGTTGGTCAGCATCAGCAATGTCGGTCAAGGGGCGGCGATCGATATGCGCGCCACCCTGACGTCTGAGGAGCTCGGGGAGACTCGGCCCATCTCCTGCCACCTGATTCCGGTCGGAGGCTCGCGTGAGCAGCAGTTCATGACACCACGCAACGCAGGAAACGAGCTCATGCGCATGGACGAGCTGACGGCAGCTTGTCGACGCGTCACGCTCGCCGGCTCAATGTTCGACGCACTCGGGTAATCGTCACGAGATTCACGAAGCGATTGACATTGCGACCGTCTGGGAACACACCGTCAACTCGCATCGGCTGCCGCCTGACTACGTGAACAGTCGCATGACGAGCTTGAGAAGATACGGAAGGCAATCGCGCGCATCGGAGGCTTGGGCTCAAGAGAGCGTGAAGGTGCGTCCGATGAAGAGCGCTGTTTTCCAGGGAGTCTTCTTCAAGCGGGCGACCGGGCTCGAACCGGCGACATCCAGCTTGGAAGGCTGGCGCTCTACCAACTGAGCTACACCCGCGTGCGTCTAGCGTAGCGTCGTGGATCCCTACGCGTGGTCGTGGAATCCGGAGGTCCTCGTCATTCTCGGCCTCGGGGGTGCGTATGCGCTGGCGATCAAGCAGAGCTCGGCGCCGAGGTGGCGGATCGGCTGCTTCGTCGGCGCGATCGTGCTCCTCCTCGCGGTGACCGTGACGCCGATACACACGCTCGGCATGCACTTCCTGTTGACGATGCACCTGTTCCAGAACGTCGTCCTCGCGGAGTGGGCACCGCTTCTCGTCGTTCTCGGGACTCCGCCCGTGCTCGCAGCGCGGATCGCGCGGCCGCGAGTCGTGCGAGGTGTCACGCATCCGGCGGTCGCGCTCCCGCTGTGGCTCGCGAACTACATGGTCTGGCACCTGCCGTGGATCTACGACGCGGCGCTGCGCAACCCGAACACGCTGCTCCATCTCGAGCACGCGATGTATTTCGCGACCGGCCTGGCGATGTGGTGGTCGGTCTTCCAGGACGAGCCGCACCGGCTCGGGTCAGGGGCGAGAGCCGCGTACGTCTTCGCCGGGTTCATCCTTGCCAGTCCGGTCGGGCTCGTCATGGCGCTCGTGCCAGAGCCGATCTACGACTTCTACGTCGAGGCGCACCACCGCGTCTGGGGGCTCGGCCCGCTCGAGGATCAGCAGCTCGCGGGGATGCTCATGGCGGTGGAGCAGGCCGTTGTCTTCTTCGCGGTGTTCGTCTACTGGTTCTTCCGCTTTCTCGCTGAGGAGGAGCGCCACGAGGACGTCGACCCTCCCGCGGTCGCGGCGTAGACCGCTCACGACGAGTGACCGTGGCGCCGACTACCCTCACGGGGCAGGCGCCCGTAGCTCAGTGGACAGAGCGGCGGACTTCTAATCCGCGGGTCGCAGGTTCGAATCCTGCCGGGCGCATAGAAGTACCTGCAAATCACGATGTTTCTGCGGTCTCCGACGCTCGAACGACAGCACTTCTGCGTCTTGGCGATTTTCTTATCCGAGATCGGGGCTTTGTCATCGGCGAAGCGCCTCGGATCGGGTTCTTCGCCTGTTCGCTTGCGGACTGGCGCAGCTGGCGCACCGCGACTGGTCTGGCCTGCGGCGATCGCCACCAATCACGCCGTAGCGTCAGCGAAGATCGTCGATGACGTAGTGGGCCGGGGTGTCGAAGCGGGGTTCTTCGGGATGGAGCCACATCGAGACACCGACCCGCTCCGTGCGATAGCCGCGAGCGAGCAGGCGGCGGTATGCATCGACGCGCCCCGTGTTTACCCCCGCCACGAGGCAGCCCGCTTGTGACTCCGCGGCGAATACCTCGCAGGCATCGAGGAGCCGTTCGAAACACTCTGGCGCTCCCTCGCCCGGGCGAACCGCCGCGAACTTGACGTAGCAGGTGTCGCTGCCCGCCTCGCTCCCGGCGCCGCATTGACACACGGCCATGCCCTCCAATGTTCCGTCGCAGCGCAGCAAGACCGTGTCACCGATTTCCTGCTCGTTCGCAGCGACGATCTCTCGACCGAGGTTGAGCCCGCGGAAGACCTGATCGGTCAACCTGCCGATCTCGTCCAGGACGTGTCCACGGCCGTTCTCCGCCTCCTTCGAAACGAGCGTAAACGCGCTCCGCGCCTGTGCATCGATCGCCTTGGTCATCACGACCGTCAGAGATCCGGGCCAGAATCCGTACTTCTGGTACAGGCCGAGGTGCTTGGGGCTCGCCGCGAACGTGAACAGCCCGGCTTGCCGGAGGTTCCAGCGCTCGAACGCCTCGAGCACGGGCTGAAGCAGCCGGCCTCCGATGCCCTGATCCCAGAGCCCGGGGTGAACGCTGAGCGGGCCGATGAAGCCGAACGAGCCCCAGCGCGCTGCGAACACCGACCCAACGACCTCGCCGTTGAGCTCGGCAGCCCAGGCACACTCGGGCGCGGCTCGGAACCTCGTGCGCACGCTGTCGGTGTCACCGAACGCAGCGCTCGGGTCGAGGAGGCCGCGAATCGTCCCGAAAGCCAACCGCATAACTCGGTCCGCGGAGTCGAGGTCGTCGGCGTGCATGGGCCTGACGCGCACTGCGCTCTCAGCGGGGCCGCTTCTGACCTCGAGCGACATTCGTGAACCCTCGCACAGCCGTCGCCCCTTGGCGCGCGGATCTCCGCTCGACCTGCGAACCCCGTCCCGATTCGGGGACTATCTACACGACCTCGAGCCCGACGTAGTTCTCGGCGAGCGAGGTCGCGGCGGCGTGCGACGTCGTGAGATAGTGCAGCTGAGCGAGCTGGAGCATGAGGTCGAACGCGTCCTGACTCTCGGGGCGATGCAGCATGTGCGTCATCCACCACGAGAAGTGCTCGGCCCGCCAGATGCGCCGGAGGCAGGTATCGGAATAGGCGTCGAGGCCAGCCGTGCTGCCGGACCGAAACCACTCCACGAGCGCCGCGGCGAGCACGTGGACGTCGTGGAGCGCCAGGTTGAGGCCCTTCGCTCCGGTCGGCGGCACGATGTGCGCTGCGTCGCCGGCGAGGAACAGGCGCCCGAAGCGCATGGGCTCGCAGACGTAGCTGCGCATTCCGGTGACGCCCTTCTCGAGGATCGGACCCTCGGCGAGGGTCCAGCCTTCGAGACCGAGCCGCGTCTGCAGCTCGTCCCAGATGCGCTCCTCGGGCCACTCGGCGAGGTCCTCGTCCGGACGGCACTGGATGTAGAGGCGGCTGAGCACCTGGGAGCGGAGACTGAGAAGCGCGAATCCACGCTCGTGGTGTGCGTAGACAAGCTCGTCGTTGGAGGGCGGTACCGCCGCGAGAATGCCGAGCCAGCCGAACGGGTACTCGCGCGAGAAGTCGGAGAGCACGCCCGCCGGAATGCTCGGCCGGCAGACGCCGTGAAACCCGTCGCAGCCCGCGATCACGTCGCATTCGAGCTCCTCGTCGCGGCCCTCGTGCCGGTACCGGATCAGCGGGCGCTCGGTCGCGAGGTCGTGCACCGAGACATCCCCGGCCTCGAAGTGCAGGGGTCGTCCGGTCTCCAGGCGAAGACCGATGAGGTCCTTGACGAGCTCGGTCTGGCCGTAGATGACGATCGCACGGCCGTCGGCAAGGTCGCTCAGCGGGATCCGGTGCCGCTCACCCGCGAACTGCAGTTCGATTCCGTGGTGGACGAGGCCCTCTCGCTGGAGGCGCTCTCCGGCGCCGGATTCGATCAGGAGGTCGACGATGCCTTGCTCGATGACGCCTGCGCGGATGCGTGCTTCGACGTACGCGCGGCTCCGGTCCTCGAGGATCACGGTGTCGATGCCCTCCAGATGAAGAAGGTGGCCGAGCGTGAGTCCGGCTGGGCCTGCTCCGACGATGCCCACCTGCGTGCGCGTGCTGCTCACTCCCTGGCTTCCTCCTCGAGGACGCGTTGGGCGATCGCAAACGCGGCGTTGGCCGCGGGGACGCCGCAGTACACGGCGCACTGGAGGAGAACCTCCTTGATCTCGTTCGGACTGAGTCCGTTGCGGATCGCGGCGCGCACGTGCAGTGCGAGCTCGTGGTCGCGGCCCGTCGCGACGAGCGCCGTGATCGTGATGCAGCTCCGCGTCCTGCGGTCGAGGCCGGGACGCGACCAGATCTCACCCCAGGCGTAGCGCGTGATGAGATCCTGGAAGTCGGCGGTGAACTCAGTCGAGCCCGCGATTGCGCGGTCCACGTGCTCGTCGCCGAGCACCTCGCGCCTTGTCTTCATACCGTCGTCGCTCACACTGGTACCTCCTGTCCGAGATGTTCGAGCACGGCGCCGGTGAACGCCTCTGCGCGCTCGACGTTGCCGAGGTGGGCCGCGCTCTCGAGGACGTGAAGTCGCGCGCCGGAGATGCGAGAGGCGATGAGCTCGGCGTGCTCGACGGGGGTCGCAGGATCCTCGGCGCCCGCGATCACAAGCACCGGGGTGGCAATGGCCGAGATTCGATCCCGTGCGTCCCACGCCCCGACGGCCTCGCAGCAGCGCGCGTAGCCCTCCGGCGGCGTTGCGGCGAGCATCGCCCGGAAGCGGGCGACGGTCTCGGGGTCTTCGCGCGCGAGCTCGTGCGTGAACCAGCGCCCGACGACCGTGTCGGCGATGGCCTCCATGCCTTCGGCGCGCACGACTCGTGCGCGTTCGTCCCACTGCTGAGGCGGACCGAGATATGCGGACGTAGAGGCGAGGACGAGCCGCTCGACGCGATCCGGCGCCTCGACCGCGAGCGCCATTCCGACCATGCCCCCGAGCGAGACCCCGCAGACCGACACGCGGTCGAGTCTCAACTCGTCGAGGAGGCCGCGCAGGCCGTCCGCGAACGCCTCGACAGTCCACGCCGGCTCCGGGAGCTCGGACGCGCCGTGGCCAGAGTGGTCGTATGTGAGGACGCGGAAGTGCTCCGCCAACTCCGGGAGCTGCCGGGCCCACAGGTTCTGCGTGGTGCCGAGCGAGTTCGAGAGCACGAGTACGGCTGCGTCCTCGGGCCCGTGGAGACGGTAGTCGAGGCTCATGCCCGGGCCCTCTCGTACTCGCCGAGCGCTCGGTCGACAAGCGCCTCGGCTGCTCCTAGATAGCGGGTCGGGTCGAGGAGCTCATCCAGCTCCTCCGCCGAGAGCCCCGCCCGCGGGTCGGTGAGGAGCGCCTCGCGGAACGAGGGAGCCAGCGCTGCCTCGGCGACGAGTTCGTGCGCCCGGCCGCGACCCAGGCGGGGGGTAAGGGCGAACGAGACGCGCTCTGCGACGACGAGACCGCCGCTCACCTCGAGATTGGCCCGCATCCGCTCGGCGTCGACGTCGAGACCGGTGACGGCGTCCGCGGCGGCCGCTGCCGATCCGCCGGCGAACGCGAGTGCGCCCGAGAGAGCCTCCCATTCGGCATGCCAGCCGCCCACGGCGCGCTCGTGCTCGTGCGCGAGCTCGCCGAGCAGGACGCCCGCATGAGCGTTCGCGAGGCGCGCGCACGCCACCGCGAGCGCGGAGCGAACCGGGTTGCGCTTCTGCGGCATCGTCGACGACCGTCCGCCCGATGCCTCGGCGACCTCGCCCACCTCCGTCTGCGCCAGCAGCGCGACGTCGAGGCCGACCTTCGCGGCCGCGCCCGCCGCAGCGGTCAGTGTCGCGCCGAGCTCGGCGACACGCTGGCGGTTCGTGTGCCATGGGATCACTGGCTCCGCAAGCCCGAGCTCCTGTGCGTAGACGCGCACGACCTCGAGTGCTTCGTCTCCGATCGCGGCGAGCGTTCCGGCGGCACCGCCGAGTTGCGCGGCGAGCCGCTCGTCGCGGACGGCTGCGAGCCCCGTACGCGCCTCGAGCACCGAGAGCAGCCAGCCGGCCACCTTGAGACCGAACGTCGTCGGCACAGCCTGCTGAAGAAGGGTGCGTGCGGCCATGGGCGTGGAGCGGTGCGCGCGAGCGAGTTCCGCACACCCGTCGGCGAGGCGGTCGAGCTCGGCGAGCACGAGTGCGACAGCGCGATACGAGACGAGCATCGCGGCCGTGTCGACGATGTCCTGGCTGGTTGCTCCCCGATGGACGAAATCGGCTACCTCGTCGCCGACCGCCGTACGGAGCTCGCGGACGAGAGGCTCGGCGGGGTTCCCGACCGCTCGGCCGTCTTCGGCCAGGCGCGCAGTGTCGTAGAGCTCCGCTCGGCAGGCCTCCGCTATCCGCGCCGCGGCCATCTGCGGAACGAGACCGACAGCAGCGCCTGCTGTCGCGAGGGCGCGTTCCGCGTCGAGCATGCCCTGCAGCCACGCACGGTCCGACACCGCCTTGCGCAGGTCCTGCGGAACGAAGATGGCCGAGAACGGCGTCACACCGCGAAGAACGTCGTCTGGCCACGGCCTTGCAGGACGACGTCGAAGCGCAGCTCACCCTCCTCCGCGCGGGCGACGAGCCTCGCCCTCTCCTCCGGCTCGAGCCCGACGAGCACGGGGTCCTCCGCGTTCGCCGCCTCCTCGTCGGGGAAGTACATGCGCGTCGCCACGCGCTTCAGGAGACCGCGGGCGAAGACGCCCACGAGGAGGTGCGGCGCCTGGAGTCGGCCGTCCGCCCACGGGACGCGGCCCGGCTTCACCGTCACGAATGCGAAGCGGCCTGTGCCGTCGGTCGCCGACCGCCCGAATCCCGTGAACTCCTCCTCGACGGGGATCTCCTCGCGATCGTCCGCTGGATGCGCGTAGCGGCCTGCCGCGTTGGCCTGCCAGATCTCGATCATCCCGTCCGGAACCGGATCCCCGGCGCCGTCGATGAGGAGGCCCGAGATGCGGATCGCGCGCCGGTCGGAGTCGTCGACGAGATGATTCGAGGTCGGACCGCCGATCAGCCCGATCTCCAGGTACGGCCCGCTGGTCTGCGAGGGTGTGAGGGCGATCTCAGTCATCGTGCGGCTCCTCGAGCGGCGTCGGCTCGCGTCCGCCGAGCACGATGTCGAAGCGAAAGCCGAGCGCCCAGTCGGGCTGGGTCAGCTCCAGCTCGAACATCGAGACCAGACGTTGCCGAACGCGCTCGTCGGGGATGGAGTTGAAGATCGGGTCGAACGGGAAGAGCGGGTCGCCCGGGAAGTACATCTGGGTGACCAGCCGCTCCGGGAAGGCGCGTCCGAACAGCGAGAAGTGGATGTGCTTCGGGCGCCAGGCGTTCGGGTGGTTTCCCCACGGATAGGCGCCGGGGAGCACGGTCGTGAAGCGGTACGTGCCGTCGTCGTCCGTGAGGCAGCGCCCGCATCCGGCGAAGTTCGGATCGAGCGGCGCGTCATGGGTGTCGACCGCATGGCGGTAGCGTCCGGCGGCGTTCGCCTGCCAGATCTCGACCAACTGCCCGCGGAGGGGCTTGCCGTCGGAGCCGAGCACGCGACCGCTGACGACGATCCGCTCGCCGAGCGGCTCGCCCGCGTGCTGACGCGTGAGATCGGCGTCCGTCTCGCGAAGCGCGCCGTCGCCGTAGACCGGCCCCGTCAACTCCGAGAGCGAGGACGGCAGGAGAACGAGGGGCTCTCTCGGCGCGCGAAGCCGGGTGCCGACGTAGTCGGGGTAGAGAAGCGGCGGGTCGGTCGCGACGAGGGCTTCGTCCGGAACGCGAGCGAATGCGGTCTCAGGCTGCACGGCGATCCTCCAGGTCGATTTCGAAGGGAGCACCGGTCGCGGCCCGCACCTGGTCGACGGTGGCGTCGCCGAGCAGCTCGGTGAGCACGAGCGCTCGATCGCGAAGTCGGAAGACGGAGAGCTCGGTGACGACGACGTCGGCGGCGGCAAGCGCAGTGAGTGGATACGTGCACTCGGGAACGACCTTCGACTCGCCCGTCGACGAGGTGGCGGTCATCGTCACGATCACGCGGCGCGCGCCGACGACGAGGTCCATCGCGCCGCCCACGCCGAGCACGTCTTTGCCCGGTACGGCCCAGTTCGCGATGTCGCCGGCGATCGAGACCTGCAGGGCGCCGAGGACGGCCACGTCGATGTGGCCGCCGCGGATCATCGCGAAGCTCTGCGCGCTGTCGAAGTACGCGGCGCCCGGCAGCGCGGTGACCGGCTGCTTGGCCGCGTCGATTAGGTCCGGGTCGAGCTCACCTTCGCCCGGTCGCGGCCCGACGCCGAGGAGGCCGTTCTCCGTGTGCAGGAAGACGGTCGTGCCGCCGCCGAGCAGGCCGGGTATAAGGTTCGGTATGCCGATTCCGAGATTGACGACCTCGCCGGGTCGGAGCTCCCGTGCGGCGCGGGCGGCAATCGAGGTCTTGACGTCGTCGGTCATCGCGAGAGCACCAACTCATCCACGTACAGGTGTGGCGTGTGGATGGACTCCGGCTCGAGCTCACCCGTTGACACGATCTCTCCCACCTCGGCGATTGTCACCCGTGCGGCCGTCGCCATCAACGGGTTGAAGTTGCGCGCCGTGCGGCGGTACCAGAGGTTGCCGAGCTCGTCGGCTCGCGCCGCGTTGACGAGCGCGACGTCAGCGTAGATCGGCCGCTCGAGCACGTGCGGGACACCGTCGACGACGTGCTCCTCCTTGCCCTCCGCGAGCAGCGTCCCTGCGCCGACGGGCGTGAGGAAGCCGGCGATCCCGGCACCTGCGGCGCGGATGGCCTCGGCGAACGTCCCCTGCGGCACGAGCGTCGCCTGGATCTCGCCCGCGTTCACCGCCGCAACGGCCTCCGGATTCGAGGTGAAGAACGACGAGATGCCGCGCTTGATTCGTCCCTGGCGAAGCAGCTTCCCGAGCCCGCGGCCCGGCTCGCCGATGTTGTTCGAGACGATCGTCAGCTCGTCGGCGTCCGAGTGCTCGACGAGCGCGTCGATGAGGGTGAGCGGCGCGCCCACGAGCCCGAACCCTCCGACCATCACCGTGTCGCCCGAGCGGATCAGCGACACCGCCTCCTCTGGCTCGATGGGGCCGTTTGCAGTCGCCATCCCTCACATCCCTTTCGTCGCCGGATCAGCCCAGAGACTAACCGCGCCTGTATGCAAAACGCAGGGCTTATGCAGGCCGGTGTCGCGCTAGCTGGACTCTGCACTGCGGGTGTTGTATACATGCGCCGATGTCCTCGCGACGCTCTCGCCGGGCCGTTCGGAAGTGTCCCGCGGCTCGCGCAACAACGAGAGCGGGTGCGTCGTCGGAGACGTTGAGAGCAGCAGGAGGTCGGATCGCGATATTGCTGACCGGCTCGGCGGGACGGGAACGTCTCGTCACAAGCCAGCCTGGTCGTTGGCAGGCATGACGGAAGGAGTAGAGGCGTGAAGCGGTACAGATTGGCTGCGGCCGTCGGCGCTGTGGCGATGTTCACAGCCGTGCTGAGCGGGTCGAGTGCATACGGCGGGTCGAGCGAGCCCGCGCAGGGAAGCCCGATCAAGATCGGCGCGCTCACGCCGCTGACAGGTCCATTCGCACCGTGGGGCCTCCAGGTGCGCGCCGGGATGGCCATGGCGGTGAACGAGATCAACAGGTCGGGCGGCGTGAAGAGACGCGGGCAGGGACGCCGTCTCAATCTCGTCGTCGCGGACGACCAGTCCGTGAACACGAGCGCGGCCATCGACGGCTTCAGGCGGCTGACCCAGCAGGAGAACGTCGTCTCCGTCGGGGGCATCATCGGCAGCCCCATCGCGCTTGCGACAACGCGGCTCGCCGAGGAGTCGAGGGTGCCGCTGTTCCTCGTGAAAGCGGGGAACAACGAGATCCTGACGCAGTCGAGCCGCTACACGTTCCGCACATGTCTGCCTGCCGCTGGCATGGTGGCCGCCTCGGTCGTGCAGCTCGCGCAGCGGCGTGAGATCAGGAACGTCGGCGTGATCATCGCCGACTACGCGTGGGGTCAGTCGTTCAAGGCGTCGCTCGAAGAGCGGGCGAAGACGGCTCCGAACATCAACTTCAACGTTCAGGTTGCGCCCCTGCCGACGACCAACTTCACGCCGTACCTGCGTTCGATGAGCGGCGTGTCGCTGCTCGTGGCGACGGGCCATCCGCCGGGAGCGGGCTCGATTCTGGCCCAGGCTGGGCAGCTCGGGATCAAGGCGCCGGTCGTGGGTGCGTACTCTCCGTACTCGCTTACCGTGCGGAACGCAGGGACGGCGGCGTACGGCGTCTGGAGCGACTTCAAGTGCATGGCCACGGCGACGCAGGCGTACAAGGCTCTCGCCAAGCGCTACCTGCGGACGTTCCCGCAGAACGGGTTCTTCGAGGACGACGCGCTGGCGGGCTACGCGTACGTGAAGATCGTCGCGCAGGCGATCAGCCAGGTCGGCGTCAATCGGCAGCGGATCGCCGCCTACGTCCACGCCACCACGTTCAACATCCCCGGGTACGCGTTCCCGCTGCGATGGACGGCTTGGGGTGAGCTGAGAGGGCCCACGGTGCAGTTCGCCGTCCTGACGAGAGGCCCGGCCCCGGAGCGCGGACTCAACGTCGGCGCCGACTGGTGGCCGCGGGTGCTGTTCAGGTCGCAACCGCTGACGCCTTATCGTCCTCCGTCGTAGCCGTGGAGGCCGGGTCTGCTCCTCGAGGTTGACGCGGTCACGAAGCGCTTCGGCGGTCTGCCGGCCGTCGACGGCGTGACGTTCGGGATCGACGACGGCGACATCGTCGCCGTCGTCGGTCCGAACGGGGCCGGGAAGAGCACGCTCCTCAAGCTCATCGTCGGGCTGGAGCGGCCGACGCGCGGCAGGGTGCGGCTGGAAGGTACGAGGATCGACGGTCTGCCCGCTCATCAGGTGAGGCAAAGAGGGATCGCGATGGCCATGCAGCGACCGGTTCCCTTCGGGTCGATGACGGTTCTGGAGAACGCCGTCCTCGGTGCGATGTTCGGCGGCGGTGTCGGCATCGTCGCCGAACGAGAGGCGAGGCGGCGGGCCGCCGAGTCGCTGGCGTTCGTAGGGCTCGAGACTCGAGCCGAGCAGCCGGTCTCGAGCTTGAACCTCCATCAGCAGCGGTTTCTCGAGATGGCCAAGGCGCTCGCCGGCCGGCCGAAGGTGCTGCTGCTCGACGAGGTGATGGCCGGTCTCAACGAGGCGGAGCTCGCCGCCTCGGTCGAGATCGTCCGGAACGCCCGCGACGAACTCGGAATGACCGTCCTGTGGGTCGAGCACGTGATGAGCGCAGTCATTCAGCTCGCCGAACGTGCGATCGTCCTCAACTTCGGCCAGGTCCTTGCGGAGGGCGTGCCCGAGGTCGTCATGCGAGACCCGCAGGTCGTCGACGCGTATCTCGGGCGGGCCCGGGTTGCTTGAGGTCGAAGGGCTGGCGGCCGGGTACCTCGGCGAGCGCGTCATCGACGGCATCGACGTCGAGGTTCGCACCGGTGAGGCGGTGGCGATCATCGGCTCGAACGGGGCAGGCAAGACGACGCTCTTCCGGGCCATCGCCGGGCTGCTCCCCGCGATGGAGGGTCGAGTCGTCCTCGACGGAGAGGATCTGACGCGCCGACCCGCACACCGGGTATCCCGTGCGGGTATCGCGTACGTCCCGGCCGAGCGGCACCTGTTTCCGGCGATGTCCCTGAAGAGCAATCTCACTCTGGGGGCTTATCCCAGGCGACCGGATGATGCGACGCTGGAGCTCGTGTACGACCTCTTCCCGCGGCTGAGGGAGCGACAGCGCCAGCAGGCAGGAACTCTGAGCGGAGGCGAGCAGCAGATGCTGGCAGTGGCTCGTGCGCTGATGGCGCAACCGCGGTTGCTGATGCTCGACGAGCCGACGAGCGGCCTAGCCCCGATCATCGCTCGGACGGCGTTCGAGGCGCTCGAGGGGCTCAAGAACGGGGGATTGACGCTGCTGATCGCGGAGCAGCAGGTGCCGCTCGCTCTGTCGGTCGCCGACCGGGGCTACGTGCTCGAGAACGGTCGAATCCGGCTGAGCGGGACGTCGGAGGAGCTCGACCGGAACCCGGAGGTACAACGTGCATACCTCGGTGTGGCGTGAGGGCCGTCATTCTCGACGGGATCGTGCTCGGTCTCGCCTTCGGCCTGCTCGGCGTCGGGATGACGCTGGTCTACGGGCTCGGCGGCGTCATCAACCTCGCGTACGGCCAGATCGTCGTGCTCGCGGCGATCGTCATCTCGCTCGTCATCGAGGACGGCCACGCGACAGTCTTGGCAGCGCTCGTGGGCGTGCTCGCAGCAGCGGGAGTCGCGGTGCTCCTGGACCTTACGCTCATGCGGGCCGTCTACCGCCAGCACGCCGAGGAGCGGACGCTCATGGGCCTCCTGCTGACGCTTGGCGCCGCGTTCGTCATCGGTGGTCTTCTCACGTGGCGGTACCCCGCCGGCGCGCTGTACATCAACGTCAGCGGGGAGCCGGTCTCGATCATCGGCGTGCCGATGGCAGTGGGGAGTATCTGGGCCTCCGTGATCGCGCTCGCGGTCGGTGCGGTGCTCCTTCTCTTCTTCGGCGTAACGACCTTCGGGCGCGGCGTCCGGTCCGTGATCCAGGACGAGGTCGGCTCGCGGCTCGTGGGCATCAACCCGTCCTTCGTCCGAACGGTCGTCTTCGCGCTGAGCGGCGCGCTAGCCGGGATCGTCGCGATCACTCACTCGATGAGCGGGCCGTTGACCGTGAACGCAGGCTTCGAGCTCACCACCTTCGCGCTGATCGTCACCGTGGTGGGCGGTCTCGGCAGCGTCGCCGGAGCTTTTCTCGCCGGCATTCTCCTCGGAGTCGTGAACAGCCTGAGCGCCCACTACATCGGGCAGTACATCACGACCATCATCCTCCTGGGTGCCGCCGCCCTGACGATCCTCATTCGGCCCCGCGGGCTGCTCGGGCGGTAGGAGAGATGGCGAAGACCGGAAGCCTGCCTCGTCTCAGCAGGATCGGTTGGGCGCTTCTGCCGATCGTCGTCACGGCAGCGATCCTCGTCGTGCTCCCGCCGATCTGGTTCGGCGACTCGCCGTACACGACGTCGTTGGCCGTGCAGGCGCTCGTGTTCGCGTCGTACGGCGTCGGCTTCAACCTGATCTTCGGAAGCACGAACCAGCTCTTCCTCTGCGTCGGCGCCCTGGCAGGGGTCGGTGGCTACGGTGCGGCGATCCTCACGGACGAGACGTCCCTGCCCATGGCTGCGGGCGTGATCGTCGGCACGGCGAGCGCGGCGGTCGTCGGCGGCCTCCTGAGCTGGATAGCGGTGCGACGCTCGCTCGGCATCATCTTCACCGGCATCGTGACGCTGGTGTTCTCCCTCGCGTTCGCCAACCTCCTCCTCGGCCAGCGCGAGCTGACGGGATCCGAGACGGGCCTCATCGTGACGGGTGTGCCCTCCGACCTCGGCGACGATCGCGTCGGTGGCTACTACCTCTTCGCCGGCCTGCTGGTTGCGTTTCTCATCGTCTTCCGTGCGCTTCAGCTCTCGCACTTCGGGTGGGCGTTTCGCGCCCTCCGCGACGACGAGGTGGCTGCCGAGCTCGCAGGCGTGAACGTCTCTCGATACCGGGTATACGCGGCGACGATCGGGTCGGCGATGATCGGACTGACGGGCGCGCTCCTCGCCTATAGCGCGGGCTTCATCAGCCCGGCGACGTACAGCTTCGACCGCGTCGACGTGCGCGTCCTCGTGCTCGTTGCATTCGGCGGCCTCGGTACCTTGCTCGGTCCGGTGGTCGGCGCAGGCGTCTTCGCGATCCTAGATGAGAGGCTGACGACCAGCCTCGAGCTGCGCGAGGTTCTCTACGGCGTCTTCGTCATCGCGATCTTCCTCGGCTTCAGGCGCGGCGTGGTGCACGCCTTCGTCTCGATGTACCACCGGCTCGGCGGCCCTCGTCGACGTGCGCAGCCGGACCTGCAACCGACTGGCGAGTAGGGCGGGAGACGACTGTGCCACGCGGGAACCACGCGAACTCGCAGACCACGAAGGCGACGCTCGGGCTCCGCGAGCTCCTGCTGAGCGGGGCCTTCAAGCCGCGCGAGCGCGTCCCTGAGCTTCGTCTGGTCGAGGAGCTCGGCGTGTCGCGGACCCCACTCCGAATCGCCCTCATGACACTCGAGCACGAGGGGCTCCTCGAGACACTCCCGGGCGGCGGGTTCGTCGTACGTGAGTTCACGCGCACCGACATCGACGATGCGATCGAGCTGCGCGGCGTGCTCGAAGGCACAGCGGCGCGCCTCGCGGCGGAGCGGCTCGAGTCAGAGGACGAGCTCGAACCGCTGCGCGAATGCTGTCGGGAGCTGGACGCGATCGTCCGGACGCACAGCATCGAGACGTTCATGGAGTACCTCTGTCTCAACGAAGAGTTCCACCACGTGTTTCGCGAGCTCGCCAAGAGCCCGCAGCTCGAACGCGCCCTCGAGCACGCGCTCGCGCTGCCATTCGCGCCGCCCAGCGCCCTGCTGATGGTGCACTCGGCGCTACCCGAATCGTGGGAGATCCTGCTCGTGGCGCAGCACCAGCATCACGCACTCGTCGACGCGATCGGACGACGTGAAGGAGCGCGTGCGGACGCGATCGCACGAGAGCATGCCCGCATCGCACGCCGGAACCTCGACGTCGCGCTCGAGAACCGTCAGCTCCTCGAGCGCGTGCCGGGCTCGATGCTTCTCCGCCTCCCTGCCGCCTGAGCCCGGGACGGCCTCCCGCGTGTCAGACCGCCGCGGCCTTCGTGCGCCAGCCCTCCGCGTACTGCGTCCGCGCGACCTCGGAGTACGGGCACGGGCTGACGACGACGCGAATCTCGGTCTGCCGGTGCCGTTCGACGACCGGCTTGGCCGACCCGCGGCCTGCTTCGCCCCAGACCATCACGAGCTCGGCGCCGATCGGCACGTCCACGTCGACGTAGCCCAGCGAGAGCATCGACCGCTCGTTGTAGCTGTACCCGGAGAAGGTCGAGACGCCGACGACGTCGCCGTCGTGGACCAACTTGTCGTGAGGCCAGGTTGCGTAGTTCGAGAGGGGGAGGTTGATGTGCTTGATCGCATCTCCCTTCTCGAACATCGTCGCCATCGCGGTGGCGACGTCCTCGCCGCTCCAGGCCAGCGTCACCTTGCGCCGCTTCGGATCGTCGGGCATCGCCTCGAGCGCCTCGCGCCCCACGAAGTCGTGGTCGAACTTCACGAATGGCCAGTAACCCAGGTCGTGTGGCGTCGCGTAGTAGTCGGAGATGTCGTCAGCTTCGTAGCTTCCGCCGAGCGAGCCGGTGCCCTCGTACCCGTCGGCCGGCAGCCACTCGCGGTACGGCTTCATCCCGTCGCCGGTGAAGACGGCCGGCAGCGGGCAGGGGATCCAGCCGGACTCGAGCGTGTTGGTCGCGTACGCGCGCGAGCCAACCTGGCACAGGCCGAGGTCCTTGCCGGCGTCGACGATCGCGCCGCGAATGTCTTCCATCTCCTCCCAGGGCCCGAAGAGCTCCAGCCCGGGCACGCCGGACATGCCGTGATGGAGCGCTCGCACGCGGTGGCCGGCGATGGTGAGCTCGCCCAAGTTGAAGAACTTGATCTCGGGGAGAGAGCCGCCGTTCGCCCTCGCCAGCACGTCCAGCGCAGCCGGCCCCTGCACCTGGAAGCGGTAGATCTTGCGCCGTCCGGTCGGGTTGGCGGCCGTCCGTTCGTCGCGCTCAACGGCCACGTCGTAGTCGCCGGTCTCGGCATGGAACTGCACCCAGTTGTGCGCGGACGGGCGTCCGACCAGGCTGACGCGGTTCTCGTCCAGGCAGAAGAGAATCGCGTCGCCGATCACGTAGCCGTCGTGATTGCAGGCGACGAACTGCTTGGCCTTGTTCACCTGGAAGCTCGCGAACGTATTGACGCCGAGGTCCGAGAGCAGCCTGAGCACATCCGGGCCTTCGAGGTAGAGGTCGGTCATGTGGTGCGTCTGGTCGAAGAGCGCAGCGGTCTCGCTCCACGCGACCTGCTCGTCCATCCAGTTCGAGAACTCGCTCGGAACGGCCGGGTAGACATACGGCCCGATCTGCGAGTTGCGCGCCATCTCGACCGCGCTGCCGACGGCCTGCAGCTTCTCCTCCAAACTCCGGTACGCCATCTGCGCTTCTCCTCTCGTGGCCCCGACCCGTCGCCGGGCCAGTGATTATGACGCCGGGGCCGAGCCGGTTTCGCTCCCGTGCTCGCGAGCCTGGTGATCCCGGCCCAGGAATGTGTTCGCCCATGCGCTCGTCCCGGCCAGTGCGTTGTCTTTGACGACGACCGGGCCGTCGAGCATCGACTCCTCCTCGCCGTACGCCTTGAGTCGCTCGTACGCCTCCGACCAGATGCACTCGGTGTCGTACACCTCGCACAGTCCGTCGCGCGTTCCGCCGCACGGCCCGTTGCGCTGGTTCTTGGCGCACTGCGACTCCGGGCAGACGTAGGCGATCTCGGGCAACGAGCAGTCGCCGCAGTCCTCGCATCCGAACAACGGCACCTTCGCGACCTGCTCGAGCGCATGCGCCACGCGGCGCACGGCTCGCGGGCCCTTCTCGATGCGACCGTAGACACTGCGTCCGATCCTGAAGACCGGTGCGTCGTTCGCGAACACCGTGTCGTGTAGGCGCCTGCTGAACCGGTACTTGACGGGAACTCGCAGGTCGGTTCGTCGCTGTCGTTTCGACTCGAGATACGTCCCGTTCACGACGTCGGACGAGAGGCCCGTCTCCGGATCGCGCTCGAAGAAGTGGAACTCGCCCGGACGCGGGAACTGGATCTCGTGCGCGAACGCGCGCCAGTCGTCGGCGCCGAAGCCGTCGGCCCGTTCGATGATCTCGCCGAACGTCTCGGCCGGCATGTGGCCTCCGAGGTAGACGCCCTCGAAGCCGAGGCCACGCACGACGGCGAGGTGCTTCGATGCGAGATCGACGAAGTAGGCGCGGCCCTTGTCCGGGCTGGCGCCGTGTCGATCAGCGAGAGCGAGCAGCTCGTCGGTCACGACGATGCCGGGGATGATCCCCCGGTGAAAGGCGCGCGCAGCCGGGCGCGAGAGCAGATAGACGTTCGCGAGGACATGCAGGTCGAGGCCGTCGCGACGGATCCAGCGTACGAGCTCGTCGTCCTTGCGGGTGTTCCAACCCGCCTGGTTGATCACGAACCGCGCGCCCGCCCGCGCCTTCTTGCGCAGCTTGAAGTACTGAGGCATCACCTCGCGCTCGTGCCGCTTGTGGTTCGTGACGACTCCGCCCAGGAAGAAGTCGGTTCGCTGGAGCCGCGCGCCCGGCCTGCGGATGTCGTGTAGGCCCGCGTTCATGTCGGAGAAGAGACTGATGAGCCCGACCGAGTCGATGTCGAAGACGGGGGCGGCGAGCCCTCGATGGCCCATGACCGGATAGTCGCCGGACAGCGCGAGGACGTTGTCGAAGCCGGCCGAGCTGAGCTGCCAGCCCCGACTCTCGAGTGCGTTCCGGTTCCAGTCCTTGCAGGCGAGATGGATGATCACCTCCTGCCCGCGCGAGATCAGGTCAGTCCCGAGCGCGTCGGGCGAGAGCATCGCGTGGCCGCCCGGGTTGTCCGTGATCGAGAGCACGTCGATCCGCGGGTCGGCGGCGAGCTCGCCCGCGAGCGATAGCACGCGTGCGCCTCCCTCCGAGCTGATCGGGCCACGGTTCGTGACGAGCTCCGCGACGACGACGAAGCCGCTCGGCCGCGCGAGGACCTCTCGGAGCGAGGCCACGTCGTCAGGCCTCGCCGTCGACGTCGGGCGTGCCGTACGTGTGGAAGCTCTCGATCGTTTTCACGCCCCAGTACTGGCCACGCGCGCGTTCCGCAGCGGTCCACGTGATCGGCTCGAAGTCGGGGTCGTAGACGAAGTACCCACCGGTTGTGACCTCGATCCGGTTGCCGCCGGGCTCGAACCCGTACAGGAAGAAGCCCTGGGCGACACCGTGCTTCGAGGGCGCCGCCTCGATCGGGACGCCTGCGTCGACGAAGACGTCGGCCGCACGAAGGCACTCCTCGCGTGTGTCGACCCAGAACGCGATGTGGTGCAGGCGGCCGGTTGCGCCATATGCGTCTGCGACGTAGATGAGCTCGTGCGCGGCGATCGACAGACTGAGCCAGGCACCGGTCTCGGTCCCGTCGTCGAGCTCGATCCGCTCGTACAGACGATAACCGAGCACGTCCTGCGCGAAGGCCCTGTTGGACCGGACGTCCGCGGCGAGGACGTTGACGTGGTCGAGCCGTTTCACGGCGGCGCCGCGACCGACGTAGCGCTGCGGTTGATTGCGCCACGACGGCCGGAGGTGATCCGGCGCTTCGTAGCGCTCCGCCTCGTAGTAGAGCTCAAAGACGTGTCCGTCCGGATCCGTGAAGCGGTACGCGCGGCCGTGGCCCACGTCTCCGTCGATCCAGCCGAGCCCACGTCCGCTCACCTCGACAGCCGCGACGCGGCGGTCGAGAGCCTCGGGGCTCCACGCTCGCAGCGCGACGTGGCCGAGCCCGGCACGGGGCGACTCCGTGAGCTTCAGGCTGTAGCGGAGGTAGTCCCCCCACCCGCGCAGGAAGACCGACCGCCCGTCGCGCGCTTCCTCCTCCATGCCGAGGACGTCGACGAAGAAGCGGAGGCTCTCCTCCGGCTTCGGGGTGAGAAGCTCCGCGTGCCCGATGCGGGCGAGGTCGTGGATCGGCTCGCTCACGACTCCACGAGATCTCGAAGACCGTCGAGGTCGTAGGAGAGCTCGCCGGCCTCCAGCTTCTTGCGTTTCTCGCGCTCCCGTTCCTCGCGAGCAAGCGCGGACGCGAGCACGTCGTCGATCCGCTCCCGCTCGACGACGACCGCACCGTCGGCGTCGAGCACGACCGCGTCGCCCTGACGGATGTGCGCGCCCCCGACCTCGACGGGCTCGCCGATCACACCAGGCGTGCGCTTCTTCGCTCCGCTCACGCGGACGTACCGCGCCCAGATGGGCAACCCGACCTCCCGAAGTTCGTCCACGTCGCGCACCGCGGCGTCGACCAGCAGGCCGACGACGCCCGCGACCTTCGCCTGCGTCGCGAGCAGCTCACCGACGAGTGCGACGGGCCTGGGCTCGGGCATCGTGAGGACGAGCACCTCCCCCGGCTCGGCCTCGGCGATCGCCGCATGAACCATGAGGTTGTCGTCCTGGCCGCAGCGGACGGTGCGCGCCGGACCCGCTGCACGAGAGCCCGGCACGATCTGGATCAGCGGCGCGTCGACCACCTGGGCTCGGCCTGCAGCCTCGTGCACCGTGGCGGTGCCCAACCGCGCGAGCTCGACGTGGCTGCCCGTCATTTCCCGCTCCGGTGCCGGCAAAGCCGGCACCTCCACTCCCTGGTGACCTCCGTCGAGCCTACGGTCACAGCGAGCTCACGACCTGTGGCGTCACACGCTGGAACGCCTCGGCGTACTGGATCGCGGCGTTTCCCGACGAGCGCCGCGCGTGGTTGCCGCGCTGCTCGGCGCGCTGCGAGTAGTAGGTGTGGAGATAGGACTGCGCCTTCATCTCCGCCATGGCGGCGTTCTTGCGCTCGATGACCGGTGTGATGTCGACGAAGGTCGTCGGTACGAAGTTGCACAGCTCGGGTTGGTGCGGCTCGAAGAGGAGCAGCTCAGGCGGCTCGACGGTCTCGAAAGCGCTCGGGACCCCTGCGCCGGCGGCCAGTGCACGCGCCTTCTCGACAGCGAAGAACGCACCTGCGTGGTCGGGGTTGAAGGGGTCACGGTCCGTGTGCGTGAGGACGACGTCCGGAGCGAACGCGCGAATCCGATCGGTGATCGAGACGAGGGCGTCGCGGTCTACCTCGAGCGGATAGTCCCCGAGATCGAGGCACTCGAACTCGGCGCCGAGCGCGGCCGCGGCGCGCTCCGCCTCACCGTGCCGGACCTGCTTCACGCGCTCGACGGTCTGGCCTTGCTCCTTCCAGAGCTCGCCGGACTCCCCGCGCTCGCCGTAGGAGAGCGCGAGCACGCGAGCCGCGCCGCCGGCCGATGTAGCGACGGCGATCACCCCTCCCGCTCGCCAGACGAAGTCGGCGGAGTGAGCCCCGATCACGAGGAGCGTGCGCGTCACGCGGCGCCCACCAGCCGGCGCGACTGCCCGACGATCATCTCGCGTACGTCGTCCTCGTCGAACCCGCCTTCGAGCAGACGGTCGGCCCAGAGCGCGAGCCCGTCCTCGACGGGGGGGTAGTCCGGGTTCCCGCAGTCGCTCGAGAAGAGTGAGCGCTCAGTGCCGACGGCGCGCACGCCGGCGAAGACGTGCTCCCACTCGGTCTTGCCACTCAAGGGTGTGCTCAGGCAGCGCTCCAGGAGGCACCCGCGCTCTGCGAGCGCGCGCTGATCGTCGAGCGAGAAGTTCTGGCACGGGAACTCCGGGTGCGTGACGACGACGTGCGCCACTCCCTCTTCGAGCGCGCCGTCGACGACCGCGAACGTGTCGTCGCGTGCAAGGTGACCCGTCGCGAGGATCAGGTCGTGCCGAGCGATCGCCCGCAGCACGTCTCGCGTCTCGGGCAGGAGTCGCCCCTCGGGATCGGTGACGTGCACCGCGTCGACGCTCAGCCCGAGACTTCGAAGCTCGTGCTGGAGTCGCGCCCACTGGGGAACCCTGTCTCCGTCCTTCGGCTCGGTTCTTCCCGCCGGCTCCGCGGGCGAGTCGACCGTCGGCATCCAGACGATCCGCGCGCCCTCGCGTGCGGCGATCTCGACGGCGAGTGCGTTCATGCCACCCACGGCCCAGTTCAGGGTCAGCGTGCCGACGACCTCGACCTCGGGGAAGAGAGCCGAGACGACCTGCGCACGCTCGGCGGTGGACGTGTAGTGGGACTTGAGGGCGAACCCTGCGAGCCCGAGCTCGGCACACCGCTGCGCGAGCGCGCGGTCGTCGATGCGGCGCTGAGGCACGTCCGGAGCCACGTGGACGTGCAGGTCGTACGCTCCCTCCACGAGAGCACGCGCGCGATCGCTCGGTCCCGTCGCGGCGGCCCGTGTCGTCACGCCGGCATCCCGCGGCTGCCGCGACCCGACACGGCAGTCGACGCGAGGTCGCCGAGAACCGCCGTGCTGGCGACGGTGACACGCGGCTCGACGCCGAGCTCGAGCAACAGGTCGCGCGCCGCGTGCAACTCGTCGACACGGCGGACGGCATGCCGGCGACTCCCCTCGGTCAGGCGCTCGAGGAGCGGCTCGCCGATCACCGCGGCGATCTCGCGCCCGAGCCATTCGGCATGACCGGCGGCTCTCGCCGCGTGCAGGCTCTCAAGCGCGGAGGCCGCGAGCCCCTTCATGAAGACCGAGCGCAGGAGCTTGAGTGTCGCGGCGTCGCCCGGGACGTCGGACACGACCTCGACGGGCATGCCGAGGGGCACGAACGCGTCCGCGAACGCCTGCGCGCCGGGACCTGACGCCAGGGCCGGCGTTGCGAGTCCGCGCGCGGGGACCGGTCCGAGCAACGCGGCGTCTGCGAACCGAGCGCCGGCGCCGGCGACAAGCGCGCCAATGTCGATCTTGAGCGAGGGCGAGGCAGTGCTGAGGTCTACGTAGATCGCACCGGTGCGCAGACCGGGAAGTGCCGACTCGGCGGCCGCGAGCGCCGTCGTCCCGGTCGTCAGTGCGAGCACCGTCGTCGTCCCTGACACTGCTGAGACCGGGTCGCTTGCGCGAGTGACGCCCTCCGGAGCCGAGACCGCCAGGGGGTCATAGCCGCGCACCTCGACGCCGAGAGCGACGAGGTCGGATGCGAGTCGACGACCCGCCTCACCGAGACCGAGCACTGCAACAGCCGGAACGCGTTGTTCCACGAGTGACATAAAAACAGAATTGTTGACGATCTTCGCGACATTCGTGCAGTATGCGTGCGCACGATGGCGGTCACTTCGAGCTACAACGCCCTCCGCGAGGCCATCGTTCGCGGCGATATCGCCCCCGACGCGCGGCTGATCGAGTCGGACATCTCGACGACGTTCGACATGTCGCGTGGCGCCGTGCGCACCGCGCTCATCCGTCTCGAGCAGGACCGTCTCGTCGTTCGCGAGCCCCATCGCGGCGCGCGTGTCCGGCGCGTCAGCGACGAGGAGGCCGTCGAGATCCTGCAGGTGCGTGCGGTCCTCGAGGGCCTCGCCGTCCGCCAGGCCGCCGAGCACATCGACGACGCCGGCGTTCGTCGCCTACGTGAATGCCTCGCCCGTCACCGCGAGCTCCTCGATCGGGGCGATCTCCTCGGCGCGTCGGACGCGAACGGCGATCTGCACGCGACCCTTCTCGAACTCTCCGGCCATGCGACGGCCCTCCGACTCATCCAGAGCTTGAACGCCCAGACGGTGCGCTACCAGTACCGCACGATCTTGATTCCGGGACGCCCAGCTGCATCCTTGGCCGAGCACGCGGCCATCATCGAGGCGGTCAGCTCTCGCGACGCGACCGCTGCCGAGACCGCGATGCGCGGACACCTGTTCAACGTCGCCGACGCCGTCAGGCGTGGTCGGCTGCCCGGCGGCATCGACACGGCGAGTCGCGGTGCCCTCTAGAGGGGAGAGCGCAACGTGAGCACGCAGAGCCTCGAAAACCTTCTGGTGACCGCTGGGAGCCCTGTCGAGCTGCTCCGCAACGCGAAGGCGGGGCCGAACGTCTATCCGGGGGTGCCGGCGGAGTTCACGAACTGGCGCGACGAGCAGCGAGCCTGGCAAGAGTCCTGTGTCCTTTTCAACCTCTCGTACCACATGAACGATCTGACGGTAGAAGGACCGGACGCGCTCAGACTGCTCTCGGACCTCGCGGTCAACAGCTTCGACGGATTCACGGGCGACCGAGCCAGGCACTTCGTCCCGTGCAGCCCCGACGGCTACGTCATCGGAGACGTCATCCTGTTCGCGCTCGGCGTCGACCGCTTCGACCTGGTCGGCCGAGCCCCCGCACTCAACTGGATCATCTACCACGCCGAGACCGGCGCGTACGACGTCACCGTCGGTCTCGACCTGAGGAGCGCGCTGCGTGCCGACGGACGGCGCAGGTGCTACCGCTTCCAGGTACAGGGCCCGACCGCGATGCAGGTAATCGAGAAGGCGCTCGACGGCCCTCCGCCCGAGCTCAAGTTCTTCCACACCACGACCGTGACGATCGCGGGCAAGAGGGTGGGCGCGCTGCGCCACGGCATGGTTGGGCAGCCGGGCTGGGAGCTCTTCGGCCCCTGGGACGACGCCGACGCCGTGCTCGAGGCGCTCCTGGCGGCCGGCGACGAGTTCGGCATGCGACGGGCCGGCGGACGGGCGTACTCGTCCAACACGCTCGAGTCAGGCTGGATCCCCTCGCCGCTCCCGGCGGTGTACTCCGGCGAGAGCATGAAGGTCTACCGCGAATGGCTACCTGCGACCGGATATGAGGGTTCTGCGTCGATCGGCGGCAGCTTCGTCTCCGACGACATCGAGGACTACTACTTCACGCCGTGGGACCTCGGCTACGGAAGCTACGTCGTCTTCGACCACGACTTCGTCGGACGCGAGGCGCTGGAAGCGATGGCCGGCGGAGATCACCGCAAGAAGGTCACGCTGGTGCTCGACGACGAGGACGTGACTCGCACGATCGGGACGATGTTCCGGAAGGACGAGCGGGCGAAGTTCATGGACTGGCCCTCGGCGGTCTACTCGATGCACCAGTTCGACCGGGTCACCGTGGACGGGGAGACGGTCGGGGTGTCCACCTGGATCGGCTACAGCTCGAACGAGGGCAAGATGCTGACCCTCGCCGTCCTGGAGGCCGAGCATGCGGAGCCGGGTTCCGACGTCAGGTTCGTCTGGGGAGAGGAAGACGGCGGCACTGCGAAGCCCACCGTGGAGTCTCACGTCCAGGTCGAG
>DATKBJ010000127.1:0-2946 GCA_035514135.1 Gaiellaceae bacterium
TAGACGGGAGCGGGAGCGACGGGACTCGAACCCGCGACCTCCGGCGTGACAGGCCGGCGTTCTAACCAACTGAACTACGCCCCCTAGGCCGGGGAAGTGTAGCCGCGCGGCAGGGATCCCAGGGCGCGGCACGTAGCCTCAGTCCACGTGTCCACCGCCGACTGGGTCGTGATTGTCGTCATCGGGGTCTCGTCGCTTTACGGGATCTCGACGGGCTTCCTGCGTGGGGCCTTCTCGCTTGCGGGATTCGCGTTCGGCGCGTACCTCGGCGCACGCCTCGCGCCGCAGATTCTCACCGACGGGTCGCCGTACGTCCCGGTCGTCGCGCTCGGAGGCGCGATCCTGCTCGGAACGCTGATGCGCGGTCTCGCTGGGATCCTCGCCGGCGTGCTGCGCACGAGCCTCGGCGTCATCCCGGGCATGCGGCTGCTCGACCGCCTCGCAGGGCTCGCGCTCGGGGTCGTCGCCGGGGTCTTTCTCTGCTGGGCCGTCGGTGCGGTGCTGCTGTATCTCCCTGGGGAGACCGAGCTGCGTCGGTCTGTGCAGAAGTCGGCGATCCTCGGTGCGATCAACGACGTCGTTCCGCCGGAACGCGTGCTCGAGACGCTCGAGCGCGTCGATCCGATCGGCGTTTTCCTCGGTCCGCCCGCGATCGTGCCCCCGCCGGACAAGGGCATCGCGAAGGATCCCGACGTCAGGCGGGCTTCGCAGAGCGTGGTTCGCGTGACGGGTATCGCGTGTGGGCTCGGCGTCGAAGGATCCGGTTGGGTGGCGAGACGCGGACTCGTGGTGACGAACGCTCACGTCGTCGCCGGGATCCGAAATCCGCGCATCGACACGGCGGGCGGGAGGACGTTCACGTCGACGGTCGTCGCTTTCGACGTCACGAACGACCTTGCGGTGTTGCGCGTCCCGGGTCTGGGCGCGATGCCGCTCCCCTCCGCCGCGCCGAATCGCGGCGTCGCGGTCGCTCTCGTGGGTTACCCGAGGAACGGGCCGCTCACCCGGACGCCGGGCCGGCTCGGCGGAACCTCGGAGGTGCTGAGCCGGGATGCGTACGGCCGCGGCCCGGTGAGTCGACGTGTCACGGGCATCCGTGGGTCGGTCCAGCCGGGGAACTCGGGCGGCCCGGGCATCGACGCGCAAGGACGCGTGCGGACGACCGTCTTCGGGCGCCGCCCCCAGGAGATCGGCGGGTACGGCATCCCGTCCGATCTCGTCCGCCAGGCGGTCGGCCGTGCCGGAAGCGGTCGCGTCGCTGCGACGGAGTGCACGCGATAGCGCGTGCTGGCACGCCTCGTCCTACTCGAACAGGTCGAGCGCGGCGTGCGGCTGCCGGAACGGCGGGATGACGTAGACGCCTGCCGCGAGCTTGCGTGACGCTTCGACGAGCTCGCGGGCGATCGCGAGCCCGGTGTCACCGGCGTCGGCACCGGCCTCGAGTAGCCGCGACTGCACGTGCTCGGGGACGACGATTCCCGGAACCTCGTTGTGCAGGCGGAGCGCGAGCTGGTAGCTGCGGACGTAGAAGACGCCCACGAGGAGCGGGATCGGGCACGAGCCGCCGAGCCGGTCGAGGAACGACTCGAGGAAGGACAGATCGAACAGGACTTGCGTCATGGCGAACTGTGCGCCCGCCTCGAGCTTCTGCTCGAAGCGCTCGAACTCCAGCTCGAGGTCGTCCGCCGCGGGGTTCACTGCGACGCCGAGGAAGAACGAGGTCGGGGCGTCGATCTCGCGGCCGTTGTAGTCCTCGCCGGCATTCATGCGCGTGATCATGTGCGAAAGCCCGATCGAGTCGACCTCGTAGACACCGCGCGCACCCGGGTAGTCGCCGCCCTCGGGCGGGTCGCCCGTGACGGCCAGCACGTTGCGGATGCCTTCCGCGTGGGCGCCGAGAAGCATCGACTCGAGCCCGGCAATCGAGGCGTCGCGCGGGGTCAGGTGGGGAATGGTCTCGAGGCCGACCACGCGCTCGATCGTGGCCGAGGCGATGAGACCGCTCATCCGCGCCCGCGCGCGCGGGTTGTCGTTCACGTCCACGACATCGACGTGCCCGGACGCCTGCAGCGTGCGAGCGAGCTCGAGCATCGCGACGGCGTTCCCGCCGCGCGGCGGGTCGATCTCGACCGACACGACGAACTCGCCCTCGCGGAGCTTTCGCTGGAGGAGCGTCTCGCGCTCGGGCTCGGCCGCGGCCACGACGATCTCGCGCTCGCGGGCGACGAGTCGTGTGCGCGGGCTGCGATCCTCGTCGACGGCGTTGCGAATCGCGGCGATCTCGGTTGGCGTCGTGCCGCAGCAGCCGCCGATGATGCGCGCACCGAGCTCCCGCGCGTGCGCAGCGAACTCCGCGAAGTACTCCGGCGTCGCGTGCGGGAAGATGACGCGCTCTCCGGCGAGGCTCGCGAGCCCCACGTTCGGAAGCGCCACGAGCGGCTTGCCGCCCTCGGCCATCCGCTCGATGGCTCGGAGAGCCGCCTGCAGCCCGACCCCGTGGTTCGCTCCGATCGCGGCGACGTCGAGATCCGCGAGCGCACGCGCCGCCTGCTCGGCCGAGACGCCGCCGAGCGTCTGCGAGTCCTCGTCGAACGTCAGGAGCGCGACGATCGGAAGCGCGGAGATCGTGCGCACGGCGCGGATCGCCGTGAGGAGTTCCTCGAGCTCGTAGAACGTCTCGATCATGAAGAGGTCGACGCCGCGGCCTTCGAGCAGCTGCGCCTGCTCCGCGAAGATCGCGTCGCGATCCTTGGCCGGACCGCCGAGCGGGCCGATCGACCCGGCGATGAACACCTCCGCGCCGGACACCTCGCGCGCGTCGCGCGCGATCTTCACCGCCGACTCGTTGATCGCGGCAACGTCGTCCTCGAGGTAGCGCTCGGCGAGCTTACGGCGGTTCGCACCGAAGGTGTTCGTCTCGATCAGGTCGGCGCCCGCGCGAATGAA
>DATKBJ010000128.1:0-12022 GCA_035514135.1 Gaiellaceae bacterium
GGCGAGGCAGCGGCCGCGGTGCCAGTAGACGTTGTCGACGAGGCCGTCGAAGTACTTGTAGAACTCCCACGCGAGCCGGGACTTGCCGATTCCGGCGATGCCCATGGCCGAAACGAGGTGCGCTGTGCGCTCCTCGGCGGAGGCATGGAAGAGCTCCTTCACGAGCCGCAGCTCGCGGTCGCGTCCGACAAACGGCGGCTCCAGGCCGGTCGACTTGAGCGCGCCTCGCCGTCCCGAGGCGACGCGCAGTGCCCGGAAGAGCTGGGCCGCCTCTTCCTTGCCCTTGAGCTCGTGCATGCCCGAGTCCTCGTAGACGACTGCCTGCTCGCTCGCACGCCGGGTCGCGTCGCCGACGAGCACGGTGCCGGGCATGGCGGCCGATTGGATCCGCGCAGCGGTGTTGACGAGGTCACCCGCGACCATGCCCTGACCCTCCGCCCCGATCGTTACGGCCGCCTCTCCCGTGAGCACGCCTGCTCGTGCTTGCAGCTCGGATGCGCCGACTTCGTCTCCGAGCGCCGAGACCGCTGCGACGAGGTCGAGCGCCGCACGGACGGCGCGCTCGGCGTCGTCCTCGGTCGCGGTCGGTGTTCCCCACACGGCCATGACCGCGTCGCCGATGAACTTCTCGACCGTCCCGCCGTAGAGCTCGATCAGGCGCCGGCTCGTGTCGAAGTAGCGGGAGAGGAGCTCCCGCGTGTCCTCGGCGTCGCGCTGCTCGGAAGCAGCAGTGAAGCCGACGAGGTCGGCGAAGAGAACCGAGACGAGGCGACGCTCGGCGGATGGTGTGGTTGCGCTCTGCGCGTGCGGCATAGGCGAAGCAGCAGCGCTGAGGGCGGATCCGCACTCGCCGCAGAACTTCGTGCCCGACGCGTTCGGCGTCCCGCACTGGGCGCACAGCTCGGCGAGCGACGATCCGCACTCGCCGCAGAACTTGCGTCCGGTCTCGTTCGCGCCACCGCACGCCGCGCAGAGAACCTCGGTTGCCACGAGCGAACTCTATTGCGCTCGGCGCGTGGATACATTCTCGACGTGACGTCCGAAATCGCCGTCGCGGCCGAGCTGAGCCCGTCGCGTGCCTGGTGGCTCCGTGTTCCCGCCGTCCTCCTGAGCCCGCGCTCCGTGTTCTTCGCGCTCCGCGAGGACGACGAGGAGGACGTCACGGCGCGTTCGGAGCCGCTGCTCGCGATCGTCCTGCTCGCCGGCATGGCCGCGGTGCTAGCGACGCCGACGGCAGCGGGCATCCTCGACAACCCGGAGTACGACGCCATCCTGCTCGCGGTCTGGACGTTCATCGCCGGAACGATCTACGGCGCCGTCGGGTACTTCGTCTTCGGCTTCGCCCTCTACTTCGGGGTGCGCCTGCTCGGGAGCATGGGCGACTTTCGCCGCTCGAGGCAGACCGTCGGTTTCGCGCTCGTGCCCCTCGCCGCGTCGCTCCTCCTGACGCTGCCGCTGCGGCTCGCGCTCTACGGGGGAGACACCTTTCGCGACGGCGGTGCGGACGAGGGGTTGGGCGGCGACCTGTTGCTCGGCCTCCAGCTCGGCGCCGCGGCGTGGTCGCTCGGGCTGCTCGTCGTCGGCGTCCGGGTCACGCACGGATGGAGCTGGATCCGCGTGCTCGTGTCGCTTGCCGCTGCGGTCGGGTTGCTAGCGGCGCTTTTCGGCGTGTTCCTGATGATCTGAGGCGGTCGCCTCGAAAAGCGCGAGCTCCTCGTCCGGCATGGAATACGTGTGCTGCTCCTCCGGGAAGCGACGCTCGCGCACGTCTTTGGCGTAGGCAGCGAGCGCGGCTCGGATCGTGTCGCCGATCTCCGCGTAGCGCTTCACGAAGCGGCCTGCTCGCCCGTCGTACAAGCCGAGGATGTCGTGCCAGACGAGCACCTGGCCGTCGCAGTCGGCGCCGGCTCCGATCCCGATCGTGGGGATCGCGAGCTCGCCGGTGATCCGGCTGGCGACAGGAGCAGGGACGGCCTCGACGACGAGCGAGAAGCAGCCGGCCGCCTCGAGTGCCCGGGCGTCGCGCAGGAGGGCGACGGCCTTCTCCGCCGAGCGACCCTGCGCCTTGAACCCGCCGAGCATCGTGGCCGACTGCGGGGTCAGCCCGATGTGGCCCATGACCGGGATGCCTGCGCCGACGATCGCGCGGACGCGCGAGAGCATCACGCCGGCCCCCTCGAGCTTCACCGCGTCGGCGCCGGCCTCCTTGACGAAGCGAATCGCGTTGCGGACGGCGTCCTCGTCGGAGACCTGGAACGAGCCGAACGGCATGTCGGCGATGACGAGTGGGCGGCCCGCCCCGCGCGTCACCGCACGCGTGAGGATCAGCATCTCGTCCATCGTCGCGGGCACTGTCGAGTCGTGGCCGAGCATGGTCATCGCCGCGGAGTCTCCGACGAGGACGAGGTCGGCGCCGGCCTGGTCGGCAAGCCGTCCGCCCGGCGCGTCGTACGCCGTCACCATGACGATCGGCTGCTGTCGCGCCTTCATCTCCACGAGCTCCGTAATGGGGAGCTTGCCGGGCGCTGGTGTAGCTGGTGCCGGCTTCTGCGGGCGGATGCTCATGAACCCTCCTTCAGGATGACGTTGTCGATCAGGCGTGTCGAGCCGACGCGAATCGCACCGACGAGTGCGGGTGGGTCGAAGTCGGCGACCTCGACGTAGTCGACGGCGAGGCCGGCTGCGTGGAGTCGCGCGAGCGCTTCGTCGCGGTTGCCGGTCGTCAGCGCTCGCGGAAGGGCGAGCGCGGCGGTCCTCTCCTCCGCAGACAGGAGCACGTTGCGTGACGAGAGCGCGAGACCGTCCGTGTCGCGGACGGTAGGGACGACGCGCAGCTCGGTCTCGAGCGCGAGGTCGCGGTTCATCCGGCGGATCACCTCGACCTGCTGCGCGTCCTTCTGTCCGAAGTACACGCGCAGCGGGCGGACGATCGTGAGGAGCTTGAGGACGATCGTCGCGACACCGCGGAAGTGACCGGGACGAAAGCGTCCTTCGAGGATCGATCCGAGCTCGGTCACGTCGATCCAGGTCTGGAAGCCGGGCGGGTACATCTCGTCGGCGGAGGGTGCGAACACGACGTCGACGCCCGCTCCCGCGGCGACCGCGAGATCACGCGCTTCATCGCGTGGATACCGGGCGAGGTCGGCGTCCTCCGCGAACTGCGCCGGGTTCACGAAGAGACTCATCACCACGGTTTCGTTCTCGGCGCGCGCCGCGCGCAGGAGCGCGAGATGCCCGTCGTGGAGCGCACCCATCGTCGGGACGAGCCCGATCGACCCGGCTCGGACGGGCTCGAGCTCGCCGCGGATCGCCGAGATCGTGCGGCAGACGTTCATACTGGAACCTCGTGCGGGTCGCGTCCCGCGATGCGGGCGGTGGCCGCAGCGAGCACGACGTACAGCTCCTCGAGCTCCGGCCGCTCCGCGCGGATGAGAGCGAGGTGGCGCTCGACCGTTGCCCAGTCGCCCCGCTCGATCGGGCCCGTGAGCGCGAAGTCCGTGTCGATGACCCCGCGGATGAGCGGATCGAGGGCGTCCGGCGGAGCGCCGGCCGTCTCGAGCAGGGACCGTGCGGCGGCGCGGAGCGTGACGATGTAGTTCGAGGCCATCGCGGCTCCCGCGTGATACGCGGCGCGCCTCTCGTCGTCGAGCGAGAACGGGCGCAGACCGAGCGTCTCGGCCAGCCAGCGGCCGACCGCGCGCGCCTCGTCCGTCTCGGCCGTGACGGCACCCCAGGCGCCGTCGAGCTGCTCGGGCCCGCGGCTCTTCGAGAACGACTGCAGCGGATGGAGACCGAAGCGCCTCGTGTGCGGGCCGAGAGCGTCGAGCGGGGTTGCGCCGCTGACGTGCGCGATCCACGGCCCCACCGCGGTCTCCGCCGCGACCTCGACGATGGCGCGGTCGGGAACGCAGAGGAGGACGAGCCCCGGCTCGCCGGGGTCGAGGACGACGCGCCGCTCCTTGAGCCGCGCACTCAGGGCCGAGCCGACGCGCCCGCGCGCGCCCACGATTCGGATGCTTTCGATCATCTCGTCTGGCTCCAGTTCCCAGGATCGGGATACCGGGCAGGGAGAGTGTGCCCGCTAGGAGCCCTTCTCGGCAAGGCGCGCCTCGAGATGCGCACGGACGGACGGCCACTCGGAGTCGGTCACGCTGTACCAGGCGCTGTCGCGGTTCTCGCCGTCGCGCACGAGCATGTGCTTGCGGTGGATCCCCTCAAATGTCGCGCCTAGCGCTTCGAGCGCGCGGCACGAGCGTTCGTTTCGGGCGTCCGTCTTCCACTCGACCCGGCGGCAGCCCCACGTGTCGAACGCGTGCTGCAGCTGGAGGAGCTTGGCCTCGACGTTCGTGCCGGTTCCCCACACGGAGGGATGGAGCCACGTCCAGCCGATCTCGACCGATCGGTGCTCGGGCCGGAGCGCCAGGAATCGCGTCGAGCCGACGACCTCCTCGTGACACAGTGTCACGAGGGGGATCTCGGCTCCCGCCTCGGCGGCGGCGAGCGCCTGCTCGACGAAGGCTCTCCACTGTTCACGTGTCTGCGGCTGGACGACGCTCAGCCAGCGCCAGGTTCGCTCGTCGCGCGACGCGAGCCACAGCCCATCTTCGTGCTCGGAGCCGAGCGGCTCGAGCCGGACGCTGCGCCCCTCGAGCATCGGTGCCGTCCACGCCTCCACCGCACGCGACAGTACACTCGGTCCGTGCCGATCTACGAGTACGCGTGCATGGAGTGCGAGTCGCACTTCGAGGAGCTCGTCCGCTCGAGCGACGAGGCTGTGACCTGTCCCGAGTGTGGTGCTGCGAAGGTCCTCAAACAGCTGTCGAGCTTCGCCGTCCACGGTGCCGTGTCGAAGCCGGCCTTCAGCGGCCCGTCCGGTGGTGGTGGCGGCTGCTGCGGCGGTTCCTGCGGCTGCGGTCACTGAGCCGAGAGAGCCCTCTGGTGGCGCTCCGGATCGGACGTTGCCGAGCCGAGTGCGGACGACATCTGAGCATCCGGGCGACGCCGTAGACTGACCTCCCCATGGACGCCGTCGAGCGCGCCGCAGCACTCCGAGCGTACGCCGAGGAGACCGCCAGCTGCACGCGTTGTGCGCTCGCACAGGGGCGCACGCAGGTCGTGTTCGGCTCGGGCAGTCCGAACGCCGACCTCATGTTCGTCGGCGAGGCTCCAGGGTTTCACGAGGACCAGCAGGGTGTCCCGTTCGTCGGTCAAGCAGGGAAGCTCCTCGACAAGCTCCTCGCCGGGATCGAGCTCACGCGCGCAGATGTCATGGTCGTGAACGTGATCAAGTGCAGGCCCCCCGGGAATCGCGATCCGCTCCCGGAGGAGATCGCGTCCTGCGAGCCGCACCTCTTCCGCCAGATCGAGCTCATCGAGCCGAAGCTCGTCGCGACGCTCGGGAACTTCGCGACGAAGCTGCTCTCCGGCAAGCCGGCAGGGATCACGAAGGTGCACGGGTACGAGCAAGAGGTAACGCTCGGCGCGCGAAAGGTGCTCCTGTACCCGCTCTATCACCCGGCCGCGGCGCTCTACACGCCGTCGATGCTCAAGGTGCTCGAACAGGACTTCGCACGGATCCCAGGGCTGCTCGACGGTGCTCTCGACGATCCGGCTGCGACGAGCGAGCCGGCTCTCGTCGAATCCGAACCCGACCCCGAGTCGATCCAGCTCGGCCTCTTCTGAGCGTGCTCATCGAGCTCGCCAGCACCTCGGCGGGCGAGACGGAGCGACTGGCAGCCCGCCTCGCCGTGCGTCTCGAGATCGGAGATCTCGTCACGGTCTCGGGCGAGCTCGGAGCGGGCAAGACGACGTTCGTGCGCGGCGCCTGCCGGGCGCTCGGAGTCACTTCTGGGGTGACGAGCCCGACCTTCACGGTCGCGCATCGGTACGCGGGCGCCGTCGACGTGTCCCACCTCGACCTCTACCGCTTCACCGAGGTGTCTCGGGCTGAGTGGGGCGATCTCGAGCCGTACTTCGACGACGCGATCGTGTTCGTCGAGTGGCCGGAGGCCGGCGCCGCCGATCTCCCGCGCGCACGTGTCTCCGTTGCCCTCGAGCACGCCGGCGGTGATGGGCGCCGGCTCATCCTCGCGTCGGACGAGATGGCGCTGCTAGAAGACATCTCCTAGTGCTCGTGCTTGCTTTCGACACCGCGACGGACGTCGCGACGAGTGCCCTCGTCGACGACGGCCGCGTGCTCGGCGAGCGGCGCGGAACCGCGCGTGGCCTGGTCGGGGATGTCGACGAGCTCTTCGCGGCCGCGAGCGCGACGCAATCCGATCTCGACGCCCTCGTCGTCGGCACCGGGCCGGGCAGCTTCACCAGCACGCGGATCGGTCTCGCATTCGCTCGCGGGCTCGCTCTCGCGCTCGACATCCCCGGTGCAGGCGTATCCACGCTCGACGCGCTGGCGTCTGCACAGCCTGCCGCATACCCGGTCGTCGATGCGCGCCGTCAGGAGGTGTTCGTCCGAGGACCGAGGGCGATCTCTCCGGACGATCTCGAGCTCGAGATCGGGGCCGTGTGCGTCGGGAATGGTGCCGTTCGGTACCGCGCAACGCTCGAGCGGCTCGGCGCGCTCGTGCCCCCGGACGACGACGGAGTCCACTTTCCGCACGCACGCCTGCACGTGGAGCTCGCGACCACATTCGGCGTGGTCGACGAGATCGAGCCCATCTACGTCCGAGCGCCCGACGCCGAGCGCCCGCGGACGTGAACGTCGAGCTCCGCCGTCTGGAAGCGCGCGATCTCGACGCCGTCGAGGAGGTCGAGCGCGAGTCGTACCCGACCCCGTGGTCGCGGTCGATGTTCGAAGCGGAGCTCCGCAAGCCGAGCTCGCTCGCGCTCGGCGCGTTCACAGAGAGCGACAAGGCTCTCGTCGGCTACGCGTTCGTCTCGCGATACGTGGATGCGTGGCACGTGATGAACGTCGCGGTTGCCGACGACTACCGCCGCCGCGGAATCGCGTCTGCACTTCTCGAGCGCGTCTTCGACGTGACAGCCTCCGACCCACGGCGCGGGTACACGCTCGAGGTTCGAGTCTCGAACACTGGCGCCATCAAGATGTACGAGCGCCTCGGGTTCGAGGCGCGCGGGATGCGCCGGGGCTACTACACCGACAACCGCGAGGACGCGCTGATCATGTGGCGCGAGCCGATCTCACCGAATCGCGTACTGTGATCCTGGGGATCGAGACATCCTGTGACGAGACCGCGGCGGCAGTGGTCACCGACGACGGGTGCGTGCTGTCCTCGGTCGTCTCGTCACAGGCCGACCTTCACGCGCCGTTTGGAGGAGTGGTTCCGGAAGTGGCATCCAGGCGCCACCTCGAGCTCGTCGCGCCGGTCGTCCGAACGGCGCTGTCCGAGGCCCAGACGCCGCTCGACGGGATCGATCGCGTCGCGGTGACACAGGGCCCCGGGCTCGTCGGCGCGCTCCTCGTAGGCATCTCGGCTGCGAAGGCGATCGCCTGGGCTCGCGGGCTGCCGGTCGCGCCGGTCGATCACCTCGAGGGACACGTCGCCTCGCTCTTCCTCGAGCCAGACCCGGTGGAGCCTCCGTTCACCTGTCTTCTCGCGAGCGGAGGGCACACGCTGCTGCTCGCAGTGGGCGAGCGCGGTAGGTCGGAACGCCTCGGAACGACGCTCGACGACGCGGCGGGTGAGGCGTTCGACAAGGGAGCGCGGCTCCTTGGACTCGGCTATCCCGGCGGCGCCGCTATCGACCGGTTGGCGCGCGCGGGCGATCCCGCCGCGTTCGACTTCCCCGTAGCACGGGTGCCCGGTCTCGACTTCTCGTTCTCGGGCGTCAAGACCGCGCTCCTGTACGCCGTGCGCGATCTCGGCTCTGACGAGTTGGAGCAGCGGAAGGCCGATCTCGCTGCGTCGTACCAGCGCGCGATCGTGCGCGCGCTCGTGCGCCGGCTCGAAGAAGCGTCCGAGTCGACAGGACTCGCGCGGATCGCCGTCGTGGGTGGTGTTGCTGCGAACTCGGAGCTTCGCGCGGCGTTGCCCGGCGCCTCGTTCGCGCCGCTCGCGCTGTGCACGGACAACGCGGCGATGATTGCTTCATGTGCGCGGTTCGTCGAGCCGCTTCCATACCCCCGGTACCGTGATCTCGATGCGTACGCGTCCCTCTCGTAAACCCCTGCTCCTCGTCGGAGCGATTGCGCTTGCGCTCGTTCTCGGGGTCGCGGGAGGACGCGCGCAGGAGCAGCCGGAGCAGTCGGTCGACGAGGCGGGCTGGCAGGGTGTTCTCGGAGTTCGGGCTCCCGTGTCCACTGCGCAGCGGTACGTCGTCCTGCTCCGGCCGCCTTCGCTCGCCGCGCGCGTGCGCGCCGCGGGAGGTCGGGCTACGGAGCGCGACATGCGCGCGTGGTCGGCGCTCGCCGTGGCGCAGCAGGAGCAGTTCCTCGCCCGTATGACGGCAGTCGGTGCGCGGATCGCGCCCGAGTATCGCTACGCGCGCGTGATCAACGGGTTCTCTGGTCGGCTGGATCCCACGTCTGCGGCGCTCCTCGACGGGGATCGCGAGGTCGTCGGCATCTATCCCGTGCGGATCGCGTATCCGGCCCAGGCGGGCGAGTCGGGCGGCGTGCTCCCGTCCGCGGTCGCCGATCTCGAGATCGCTGGTCTCGACGGCTCCGGGGTGACGGTTGCCTTGCTGGACACGGGCGTCGACCGGTCACACCCGTACCTGCGGCAGCGCGTGCTCTCCGGGGTCGACGTGATCGATCCCGGAAGCGGCGGGATCGCACAGCCGCACCCGACGATTCCCGGGAGACCGGAGCGACACGCAACCGAGCTCGCCGGGATCATCGCCGGGACGGAGGGGCCTGACGGCCTCCACGGCATCGCCCCTGGTGCCTCGATCCTCCCGATCCGGGTCGGCGGCTGGCAGCCCAACTCCGAGGGCGGGTACAGCGTGTACTCGCGCACGGATCAGATCCTCGCCGGGCTCGAGGCCGCCGTCGATCCCAACGACGACGGCGACGTCCTCGACGCTGCCCGGATCGCGCTCATCGGGATGGTGGAGCCATACGCCTCGTTCGCGGACGGGCCGTTGCCACGCGCGATAGCGGGCGCGGCCGACCTGGACATGCTGACCATCGTGCCCGCGGGCAACGACGGGCGCGCGGGGCCGGGGTACGGCAGCGTTGCCGGGCCGGGAGGCGCCGTCGACGCCGTGACCGTCGGCGCGGCCGACGGACGTCTCGCTGCACCGACGGTGCGGGTGCTCGTGCGGGCCGGTCTGCGCGTGCTGTACGAGGAGGATGTGCCGCTCGGCGGAGCGCCGTCCGGCACGGTCACTGCCGGCGTCGTGCTCGTCGACCGGCGAACGGCCGCGCGCGGCGTCGCCGGGTTGTTCACCGAGGACGGCGTCAGCATCGTCGCCGGTCGCTCCGTGCTGCTTCCCCGTGCCGCTCTCTCCGACGACACCGTGGAGGAGGTGACGTCGGCCGGCGCGCTCTCGGTGCTCGTCGACGGCGCGCTCCCCGCCGGCGCGTTCAGTCTCGACGTACCCGCGGGTGTCCCGGTCGTCGGGCTCGGCGACGGCGTGGTCGCCGAGATTCGCGCAATGCTCGCCGCGGGTGTGCCGGTCACGGTCTCCATCGGCAACGTGGAGGTCGCGAGCCGCGAGGCGGGAGGGTCGATCGCGGCGTTCTCGTCCCGCGGACTCGTCCTCGACGGATCGCTGAAGCCCGACCTCGCTGCACCGGGGGTGTCCGTACCGACCTCCGAGCCGGGTCGCGGCGACGACGGCGAGGTTCGCTTCGGAACGATCAGCGGGACGAGCGCGGCTGCGGCCGTGACGACCGGCGTCGCAGCAGTTCTCGCCCAGGGGCGGCCCGCTCTCGACGCGCGAGACCTGCACGGACTCCTCGTCGGATCGGCTCAGCGCTCCGATCTCGATCCCACGGCCTCCGGCGCCGGACTCGTCGATCTTCGCGTCGCCGCGCAGCTGGAGCTGATCGCGCAGCCGCCGCTTCTCTCGTTCGGCGCCGTCGCAGGTCCGGTCGGAGCCGAGCGCACTCTGCGCATCACGAACGTCTCGACGCGGCGCCTCACGGTCTCGGTCGGCAGCACCGCGATTGCCCCGAAAGGTGTGGAGATCACCGTCGATCCGCAACGTGTTCGGGTCGGACCGGGACGCAACGCGACCGTCGTCGTGCGCGCGAACACGACCGATCTCTCCAAGGAGGCAGGCGCGGCGTCAGGGGAGCTCGTGCTTCGTGTCGGCGACTCGCCGGAGGTTCACGTCCCGTGGACGGTTGCCGTACCGCCTCAGGTCGATCTCGTCTCCCGGGTTGGGATCGTGGCGACAGGGACTCGTGTGTCGGACACCACACCGGCAGCACTCTCGTTCGTCGCAGGCTCGGTCGCCGCGTCGCCCGAGCCGCAGGTGCGCGCGGTCGAGCTTCTCGAGATCGAGCTCTGGCGCCGCGGCGAGCGGATCGGCCTCCTCGCGCGCAGGCGCGAGCTCCTTCCCGGCCGCTACACGTTCGGGCTCACCGGCAGGGGCCCGACCGGCGAAAGGCTCGGTCGCGGCGTGTTCACGATCCGTCTCGTCGCGTACCCGGGCGACGGGACGCGGAGGCAGTCGGACACGATCGAGTATCGCGTTCGTTAGACCGTCCTATACTCGCCTCGTTCAGACCAGCACAGCCAGACCAGCACAGCCCAGAGTCAGGGAGGCGGCTTTGATGTCAACTGCCGAGGCGGAGTCCCATCTCCGCGAGAATCCGTTCGAGCTGGCGAAGGGGCAGCTGCGTCGAGTCGGCGAGATCTTCGCACTCGATCCCAACCTGATCCGCGTTCTCTCGCAGTGCAAGAAGGGGGTCGAGGTCTCGATTCCTGTGGCGATGGACGACGGGTCGATCGAGGTGTTCCAGGGCTTCCGGGTGACCCACAACATCGCACGTGGGCCGTCGAAGGGCGGCATCCGCTATCACCCGGACGTCACGCTCGACGAGGTCAAGGCTCTGGCGATGTGGATGACCTGGAAGTGCGCGCTCATGGGTCTTCCCTTCGGCGGGGCGAAGGGCGGCGTCGTCTGCAACCCGAAGACGCTCTCGCCCGGCGAGCTCGAGCGGATGACGCGCCGCTACACGAGCGAGATCATCAACGACATCGGCCCGGAACGGGACATCCCCGCCCCCGACGTCGGCACGGATCCACGCGTGATGGCCTGGATCTTCGACACGTATTCGATGAACAAGGGCCACTCCGTGCTCGGGGTCGTCACCGGGAAGCCCCTCGCTGTGGGTGGCTCGTTGGGTCGCGAGGAGGCGACGGCTCGCGGGAGTCTCTATTGCATCCAGGCGCTCGCGACGAAGCAGGGCCGCCGCATGAGCGAGTACTCGGTCGCGGTCCAGGGCTTCGGGAACGTCGGCGCGAACCTCTCCCGGCTCCTCCACCAGGAGGGGGCGAAGGTCGTTGCCGTGTCGGACTCGAGCGGTGGGGTCTACAACGCGGCCGGTGTCGACATCCCGTCCGCACTCGCCCACAAGCAGGAGCACGGGACGCTGGCGGGGCTCGCGAACGCCGACACGGTGACGAACGAGGAGATCGTGGAGCTGCCGTGCGACATCTTCGCGCCGTGCGCGCTCGAGCAGGTCGTCAACGAGGGGAATGCCGACCGCGTGAAGGCCACGGTCATCTGCGAGGGCGCGAACGGGCCGGTGACTCCGGGCGCGGACGCGATCCTCGAGGATCGGGGCGTCCTCATCCTTCCCGACGTGCTCGCGAATGCCGGTGGCGTCGTCGTCTCGTACTTCGAGTGGGTTCAGGGCCTCCAGGAGTACTTCTGGCGCGAGGACGAGGTGAACGCGAAGCTCCACGACATCGTCGCACGCGCCTTCGAGGAGGCCTGGCAGACGCGCGAGAGCATCGGAACGAGCCTCCGGATGGCCTCGTACGGCCTCGCGGTGCAGCGCGTCGCCGAGGCGACGACGACGCGGGGCCTGTACCCGTGACTTCCGCGCAGACCGGAGATCCGCTAGCGCGGAGTCTCCGGTCGCGCA
>DATKBJ010000129.1:0-15535 GCA_035514135.1 Gaiellaceae bacterium
TGGGGGAAACATGGTTTCCCCCACGGGAGCGAGCCGAAGGCGAGGGACGCTCATGCCGCGACCGCCTTCTCCTTCCCGGCGGCGAGCAGCTTCTCGCCGACGCGCGCGCGCTTCACGAAGCGGCCGGCTCCCGGCTCGGCCACGAGCTCGTCGCTTTCGACGATCACCTGGCCGCGGACGAGCACGACCTCCGGGGCGCCCGTCACCTCGGTCCCTTCGAAGAGGTTGTAGTTGACGTTCGTGTGGTGGGTCTGCGCGGAGATCGTCAGCTGCTTCTCGGGATCCCAGACGACGACATCCGCGTCGCTCCCGACGGCGATCGTCCCCTTGCGCGGGTAGAGACCGAACCGCTTGGCGACGTTCGTCGACGTCAGCTCGACGAACCGGTTCAGCGTGATGCGGCCCTCGCGCACGCCAAACTGGTGCAGCATGTGCAGGCGGTTCTCGATGCCGGGGCCGCCGTTCGGCACCTTCTCGAACTCGCGCCCGTTGATCCCCTTCTGCTCCGGCCAGTTGAAGGGGCAGTGGTCGGTGGAGACGACCGAGAGGTCGTCCGTGACAAGGGCCTTCCACAGGTGCTCCTGCTGCTCCTTCGGACGCGGCGGCGGCGTGTAGATGTACTTCGCGCCCTCCCAGTCCGGCTTCTCCAGCGCGCTCTCGTCGACGAAGAGGTACTGCGTGCACGTCTCGCCCCAGACGTCCCAGCCCTTCTCCCGCGCGAGGGCGATCGGCTCCACCGCGGGCTGGCACGACACGTGGACGACGTAGAGCGAGCACCCGGCGACGCGCGCCAGCTGGACCGCCCGGTTCGTGGCCTCGGCCTCCGTCTCCATCGGGCGCGTCCGCGCGTGCCAGATCGGATCCGTCTTCCCTTCGGCGACCGCGTTCTTGACGATCACGTCGATCGCATCGCCGTTCTCGGCGTGCACCATCACGAGGCCGCCCGTCTCGTGCGCCGTCTGCATGACCCTGAAGAGAGTCTCGTCGTCGACCATGACGGCGCCCTTGTAGGCCATGAACAGCTTGTACGAGGTTACGCCCTCGCCGGGAAGCTTCGCGAGATCCTCGAGCGTGCCGCCCGTATGCAGATCGGTGACGGCGATGTGGAAGCCGACATCGATCACCGGCGGACAGCGCTCGATCTTCTCGTGATACTTCTCGAGCGCCTCCGCGAACGTGTCTCCAGGCGTCTGCACGCAGAAGTCGATGAGCGTCGTCGTGCCGCCGAACGCGGCGGCAGTTGTCCCAGACGTGAAGTCGTCGCAGGTCGTCGTCCCGCCGAAGAACATCTCGATGTGCGTGTGCGGGTCGATCGCACCCGGGAAGACGATCTTGCCGGAGGCGTCGATCGTCTTCTCCGCCGACACGTCGAGCGACGCGCCGATCATCGCGATCGTGCCGTCCTCGATGTAGATGTCGCCGACGTAGTCGTCGGATGCGGTGAGGATGCGCCCACCCTTGATCAGCACGGACATGCCGGTCACGCCCCTTTCGTCAGGTTTGCGTGGTGTATACGACCTGAGGTCGGAGGCGTCAAGCGCGTACGGGCGGTGTGCGCTCGTGCCAGTCGGTGACCTGCTGGAACGCATGCGCGACCTGGAGCACCGTCGTCTCGTCGAACCGACGCCCGACGATCGCCATCCCCACCGGAAGGCCGTCGACGAAGCCGCAGGGCACGCTCGCCGCCGGAAGACCCAGACAGCTCCAGGGTGAGTTGAACGGAATCAGCGACAGGCGGTACGCGAGCCGCTCGCCGCCGACATCGACGACGTCCTCGCCGATCCTCGGCGCGACGATCGGCATCTCCGGCGCCACTAGGACGTCGTGCTGCTCGAAGAGCGACGCGGCTTTCTCGAAGAGGCGCCGTCGGGAGCGCTGACCGGTGACGACCGAGGTCGCCGGGAGCAGCAGCCCAGCCAGCAGCCGGACCCGGACGTCGTCCCCGTACTCGGCGAGGCGCGTTCGCAGCCACGGCAGGTGGACGGCGGCCGCCTCCGGGAGCATGACGAGCTGCTGGGCGACGTCGGCCTCACGCAAGAACAGCGCATCGATGCGCTCCACGCGTGCGCCGAGCCCGGCCAGCTCGCTGACCGCAGTCTCGACCGTCTCCGCGACACGAGGATCGATCGCCCCCTCGAACAGGTGCGACACGACTCCGATGCGGAGCCCGCGCATATCCGGGGCGAGGAGGTCCGGGTACGTCGGAACGGGCACCCGCACGCTCGTCGGATCGGCGCCGTCGACTCCCGCGAGCACGTGCAGAAGCAGCGCACAGTCCTCGGCGGTACGTGCGAGCGGGCCCACGGTGTCGAAGCTCCACGACACGGGTACCACGCCGCGGATCGGGACCCGCCCCGTCGATGGACGGAGCCCGGTCACACCGCACAGGCACGCCGGGATCCGCACGGAGCCGCCGGTGTCCGTGCCGAGGGCGCCGGTCACGATCCCGGCCGCGACCACCGCCCCGCTTCCACCGCTCGAGCCGCCGCAGATCCGGTCCGTGTCCCAGGGGTTTCGGGCAGGGCCGAAGTGGGTGCTCGTCGTCGACGCACCGAAGGCGAACTCGTGCGTGTTCAACTTGCCGATGACGACGGCGCCGGCCTGCCGCAGGCGCGCGACGACCGTCGAGTCCTCGGTGGCGACGTTGTCGGCGAGGATGCGCGATGCGGCCGTCGTCCTCGTCCCCGCGACGTCGATCACGTCCTTGACGGCAACCGGCACGCCAAACAGCGGGCCGCGATCCGGATGCGACTCCAATTGCTCCGCCTCGGCCAGTGCCTCGTCGCCGCGGACCGTAATGAACGCGTTCAGCGCAGCTTGCGCCGACTCGGCTCGCGCGAGAGCGTCAGCCACAGCATCGCGAGGCGAGAGCTCACCCCGGCGGATCCGTCCCGCGAGCTGGGTGAGCGTCAACGCGCCTCCTGATCCGAGAGGAACAATGCGACGGGAGCTGTGTCCGGGCCGAAGCCGTCCTCGATCTCGGCGAGCGTCGGAAGAATGGTCGCGAGGAATCCACGGACGGCCTCGAGGTCGGCGTCCGTGGGCTCGACGCCCTGGGCGCGCGCTGCCTCTCGCAGCGCTTCGACGGAGGAGACGCGGCTAAACTTGGACGACATGCCGATCTACGAGTACCGCTGCGCCGCGTGCGGGGAGAAGTTCGAGGAGTACCTCTCGCTGTCGACGAAACCGCCGCCTCCGTGCCCGACGTGCGAATCGAGCGACGTGCAGCGCGTGCTCTCGCAGATCAATACCGAGTGGCTCCCGAGCGACGTCGCCTGGGACCGCGTCGGCCGCAGCTGGGACTGACGCTCGCGAGGTCGAGCTGCTGACACGGGTCGGCCGGAGCACGGTGCAGTCCTCGTAGGCATGCGTCAGACTTCCGCACTCTGTCACATCGAGGAGCGGGAGATCGCGATGCCGTACGCGCAGATCGACGACGGGGTCAGCCTCTACTACGAGCTGAGCGGGCCCGAGGACGGTCCGGTCGTCATGCAGTTCGGTGGCGGCCTCTTCGGACGCCACAACTTCGGCGCGGTCAACGACGGGTTCCGGGAGGCCGGCTTCAGGCTGCTCTCGTTCGACGCACGGGGCTACGGCGCCTCGGACCATCCGCGCGACAAGTACACCATCGAGCTGTGGGCCGACGACGGCGCACGGCTCCTCGATGCAATCGGGCTCGATCGCGCGCTCGTCCACGGCACCTCGATGGGCGGCATGATCGCGATCGCCTTCACCGCCATGCACCCCGAGCGCACGATCGCGACGTGCGCCGACGTGGCGTTCGCCAAGCCCGACATCTACCGACGCACGCTGTTCCGCGTGTGGCGGCGCATGGCGGAGTCGATGCCGTGGGACGACTTCTCGGATCACGTGACGACGCAGGCCGTCGGTGCGGGATTCCTCGAGAGCGACGAGGGCAAGGACACCTTCGACCTCGTCCGCGCGGTGATCGGGTGGAACGACCCGTACACGGTGCGTCAGGCGTGTCTCGCGATGGAGGAGATGGACCTGTCGCCGCTCGTGCCGGCGATCGAGCGTCCGCTGCTCATGACGAACGGGACCTACGACATCCTCTGCCCGCCCGAGCTCGCTCCGTCGGGCCTCGGTGCGCGGCGTATGGCGGAGATGAACGCCAACATCCGCACGCACGAGTTCCCCGACATCGGCCACGCCGACCTGATCGAGTGCCCGGACGATGCTGTCCGGATCGTGACGGGGTTCTTCCGCGAAGCGCTCGCGACCGCCTAGAACGACCTACGGGTACGTCGCCTCGAGCGCTCTGACAAGCGCCGTCACCGTCGCGTTCGCCGGCGCCTCGAGACCGAGCGCCGCGGCACGCGGCGGGATGGCCCCGTTGATCACGTCGACCTCGCTCGGCCGCCGCGCCAGCCGGTCGAGCAGCATCGACGGACGTGCGCCTCGCAGCTTCTCGCCGAACGCACGCACGAACGGCAGCGGGTCGTCGAACGAGAGGTCGACGCCGCTCGCTCGAGCGACCTGCCACGCCTCGGTTGCGCACGCCGCGGCGACCGACCAGGCGTGCGACTCGTCGAGCACCTCGCCGATCGTGACGTCGAGGATCGTGCACGGTCCGCTGAAGCAGGCGTTGCAGATGAGCTTCTCCCACACGAGCCGATCGAGGTTGTCGCACGTTTCCGCCTTGAAGCCGGCCGCTCGCCAGGTCTCCGCGATCCGCTCGAGGCGTGGCGTTGCAGGCCCGCTGAGCTCGCCGATGCGGATCAGCTCCATGCCGTGATGGTGGACGTGCCCCGGCGCGACGAGGGAAGCACCGAACCCGCCCGCGATGCCGCCCACCACGAACGCCTCGCCGAGGATCTCCGCGGCGGCGTCGAGCGAGCCGAGACCGTTCTGGATCGGCAAAACGACCGTCTCCGGGCCGAGCAGCGCGAGGGCCGCCGTCGCGGCCGCGCGAACGTCGCGAGCCTTTGTCGCGATCACGACGAGGTCGACCGCACCGATCTCGGCCGGATCAGACGCGACGCCGATGCGAGCGACCCGGTCGCCGCTCGCGCCTTCGACGCGCAGGCCGGACTCTGCGATGGCAGCGAGGTGCTCGACCGAGGGGTCGAGCACCCACACGTCGTTCCCGGCGGTGCCGAGCAGCCCGGCGTACACGGAGCCCATCGCCCCCACGCCCACGATCGCGATCTTCACGTCTGCCCCGTTTCGCAGGGCCGTCCCGTTACTTCAACGGGTTGGTTCCCGCCATCCAGATGATCACGCGCTCGAACTTCCCCTCCTCGTCGAACGTGAAGAAGTTGCAGTTGTGCATGTCGTTCTTCGTCCCGTCCACGAGCTCGCCGATGTAGCCCTGCTCGGTCGCGACCTTCCCGGCTGACTCCTCGACGACGATGTTGCGGATCTCGTGGAAGATCGACACCGAGGCCTCGAAGAAGTCCGTGAACATCCGGCGAATCTCCTCGGCGCCGTTGAACGTCGCGTGATCCGTCTGCACGGTCAGCGTCGCGTCGTCCGCGAAGTGCGCGAGAACCGCGTCCACGTCCTTGGCGTCGACGGCATCGAAGTACGACTGCGGCGCACGGGTAAGCGACTCCCGTGTCCACGCTGTCGTTGCGGTGCTCATTCCGAACCTCCTTCTGGTTGTGAGGCCCGATCGTAACGCGGCCTCGGCTTCATCCCTGGTCTCCGGGCGGATTCGTCGCATGCCAATGCCGAGCGATCTCGGCCCGCGTCGCGACCCAGACGTCGTCGCAGGCCTGCACGTGCTCGAGGAACCGCTCGAGCGCGGGAGTGCGTCCCGGGCGCCCCGCGATGCGGCAGTGCAGGCCCACCGACATCATCCGGCCGCCCTCGGCGCGCAGCGTCTCGAGCGAGTCCACGAGGTACGTCGCGAAGTCGTCGGCCGTCACGAAGCCGTTCGGCAGCAGGAACTTGAAGTCGTTCGCGTCGAGCGTGTACGGGATCACGAGGTGCGAGCGCCCCGCGACCCCGACCCAGTACGGGAGCTCGTCGGCGTAGGAGTCGGAGTCGTAGAGGAAGCCGCCCTCCTCCACGACGAGCCGCCGCGTGTTTGCCGAGACACGACCCGTGTACCAGCCGACCGGGCGAGCGCCGCACGCGCTCTCGATCGCCGCGACGGAGCGGCGGATGTGCTCTCGCTCGTCTTTCTCCGACATGTCGAGGTAGTCGATCCAGCGCCAGCCGTGACTGGCCACCTCCCAGCCGGCGCCCACCATCGCCTGCGCCGCCGCGGGATTCCGCTCGAGCGCCTGGCCCACCGCGTACACCGTCAGCGAAGTGCGGTGGGCCGTGAACAGTCGGTGGAGTCTCCAGAAGCCGGCTCGGCTTCCGAACTCGAACATCGACTCGGTGTTCAGGTTGCGCCGGCCGACGGTGGGCGGCGCGCCGATCACCTCGTGCAGGAACGCCTCCGAGGCCGGATCGCCCTCGAGCGGTGTCTGCTCGCCGCCCTCCTCGTAGTTGAGGACGATGCTGAGCGCCACCCGGGCACCGCCCGGCCACCTGGGGTCGGGTGGTTCGGAGCCGTAGCCGACGAGGTCCCGCACCACTGCCTCAGACGCTCGTGCCCGACGTCATGTGGACGCGACCGACGCTGCCGAGCGACTCACGAAGGGCTCGATCCCGGCCAGGTAGTCGAGCACGCGCTCGAGCGGTTCGACGTCACCGAACTTGGCGTCGATGTCGAACAGGTTCCACTCGACGACGCCCGGCACACGGTCGCCGACCGCCTCGCGGACGACGATCGGCCGGAAGCCCTCCGCGATCGCGTCCTCGGTCGTATGCCGGACGCACCCCGCCATCGTCACGCCCGTGACGATCACGGTGTCGACGCCCTGCGCGTTCAGGTAGCTCGCGAGGAACGTTCCGTGGAACCCGCTTGCGCGCTTCTTGACGATCACGAGCTCGCCCGGCTCCGGGGCGATACGGTCGTCGATCTCCACTTCCTCGGTGCCCATTCGGAGCAGCTCGACCGGGATCCTGTGGACCCAGAGCCCCATGTCCGAGTTGGGGCCGTCGACGTCCTGATAGGCGGCGTCGTGTAGACGATCGGGATCCCCTTGGCGCGGCCCGCCTCGTTGAGCTGCTGAACCGCGGGGATGATCGTGTCCATTCCGTCGCAGGAGAACGCATGTCCCGGTCGCGTCCAGGCGTTCGCGAGATCGATGTGGACGAGCGCCGGGCGTGCGCCGTAGCCGACGCGCCGCTGGAAGCCGCGCTGGTGGTAGATCCCCGTGTCGGCGTCGAAGATGGTGTCAAGCGCGGTACGCACGTCGTCACTGGTCGGCATGTCGTCTCCTCTCTGTTCGGTCAGCTTCCCAGGCCGATCTTCCCACTCGAGTCACTCCGTGCCCTGGCCGAAGACGCCACTGGCGCGCAACTCCTGCACGTGCTCGGCCGTGTACCCGCAGAGCTCGGCGAGCACCTGCTCGGTGTGCTCGCCTCGCAGCGGCCCGCGCTCGGCGTGACGCTCGAGCGTCTCCGGCCCGTCGGCGAGACGAAGCGGCGTGCGGATGGAGCGGACGCGGCCGAGCGTCGGGTGGTCGTGTTCGACCACGTCCTCGCGCGCAAGCGTCTGGGGGTCGAGGAGCGCCTCCTCGACCGTGTTGATCCTCGACGCGGGCACGCCTGCGGCGAGGAGCGCGGCGATCCACTCGGCAGAAGTTCGTCCTCGGAATGCCTCTTCGAGGATGGGCAGAAGCGCGTCACGGTTCTCGTTGCGACCGGCCATCGTCGCGAAGCGCGGGTCGGCGGTCAGCTCCGGACGCCCAATGACGCTGCAGAGCCGCTCCCAGAAGACCTGCTTGGCCGCTCCGACCACGAACCAGCCGTCGGCGGCCTCGAAGTTCTGGAACGGGACGATGGACGGATGGGCCGAGTTGCGGCGGCGCGGCGGGACGTACCCGTGGGTGGCCGCCCACGGGCCGACGTACATCAGCTCGTGCAGCGCAGTCTCGAAGAGCGAGATATCGCAGTCGCAGCCCCGTCCGTCACGGCGTGCGCGCCAGATTCCCGCGAGCATCGCGATGGCCGAGGCGTATCCGCCGGAGAGATCGACGAGCGACAGTCCGGACTTCGTCGGCGGTCCGTCGGGGTCGCCGGTGAGGCTCTGCCAGCCCGCGAGCCCCTGCATCATGTAGTCGTAGCCACCCTCGTTCGCACGCGGGCCCGTCATCCCGAACCCGGAGAGCGAGCAGCACACGATGCGTGGATTGACCTCCTGCAGCTGGTCGTACGTCAGCCCGAGCTTGCGCGGCTGGTCGCCGCGGAGGTTCGAGTAGACGCCGTCGGACGTGCGCACGAGATCGTGCAGCACGCCTCGCGCGCCCGGATTACGCAGATCGAGCGATACGCTCAGCTTCCCCCTGTTGAAGGTCTCGAAGAAGAGCGAGTCCTCACCCTCCTGGAACGGCGGGACGTAGCGACCCACGTCGCCTCCGACCGTCGGGTCCTCGATCTTGATCACCTCCGCTCCGAGATCGGCGAGCTGCAGCGTCCCCCACGGGCCGGCGCCGAACTGCTCGACGGCGAGGACGCGGACGTCGTCCAATGGAAGCGTCATGCGGCGCTTCTCGCTCCGGTCGTGACGTCGTAGAGGCGTGCCATCTGGTCGAAGAACCCGTCTTCCTCGACCGCCGGATTCAGCGACAGATGAGTGACACCGACGTCCGCGTACTCGCGGATCCGTCCGGCGCACTCCTCGGGCGAGCCGACGATGCAGAGTCGCTCGACGTGGTGGCGCTCGAACACCATGCCGTACCTCTGCGAGAGATGACAGCGTGCGGCCTCCCGAGCGCGTTCGCCGTCCTCGTCGACGTGCGCGAACGTCACGAGAACGTGCTCGAGCGCGTCCTCGTCGCGGCCCGCGGATCGGGCATGCTCGCGCACCGCAGCGACGCCTGCCGCATAGCGCCGAGGCGACACGAGGTACGGCAGCCAGCCGTCGGCGAGAGTGCCTGCGCGCCTCAGCGCAGCATCCGAGCGGCCCCCGACCAACAGGGGCGGCCCGCCGTCGCGGAACGGGCCGGGCTCGATGGAAACGCCGGTGAAGTGGTAGAAGAGCCCGTCGTACGACGCAGGACGCTCCGTCAGAAGCCGGCGCAACGCGACGATTCCGTCGTCCGCGCGCGCGCCCCGCTCGCCGATCGGGACGCCCGCAGCCTCGAAGTCGCCAGGGCCTTCCCCGCCGACACCGAGGCCGAGGAGGAGTCGACCGCGCGAGACGAGGTCGATCGACGCAGCCTGCTTGGCGACGAGGCTCGGATGCCGCAACGGAAGGAGCACGACGCCGGCGCCGAGCAGGATGCGTTCCGTCACGGCCGCGAACGTCGAGAGCGCGACGCCGAGATCGAGGATCGGGTTGCCGAACGAGAGATGCTCACCCGCCCACAGCGAGTCGTAGCCGAGCTCCTCCGCGAGCTCGGCTGCCGCGCGGTAGCGGCCCGGGTCCGGTTGAGCTCCGGCAATCTGCCCGCTTCCCTGCACGCCGATCAGCACCGGCTCACCGCCGTGCCCGTCCAGACGCCGCGGCCTTCCACGCCTTCTCGTACCACGGGCGGAGGTACCCCAGGTGGTCTCGCATCTCGTTCGCGGCGCCGTCGGGATCCGCTGCCGTGACGGCTTCGAGGATCCGGTGGTGGTGCGCGTGAATGGAGCGATGGAACTCGCGGCCGAGCGAGGAACGGGCGAGGTGCGTCTGGAGGACGGAGAAGATCGGCTGGGCCGACATGGCGAGAAGCGTGTTGCGGCCGGCTTCGAGTAAGCACGTGTGGAACTCGGCGTTGAACACGAACTCCGCCGTCGTGTCGAGCCGCTGCGTGTCGTCCGGGACGGTCGCCTGCAGTCGTTCGAGATCGTCGCTCGTCCTGCGCAGCGCGGCGAGCCTCGCGGCCGGCACCTCCACGAGCTCGCGCGCCTCCAACAGCTCCTCGAGGGTGACGCGTCGTGTCTCGGCGAGGACGTTGACGTTTGCGTGCACGAGGGAGGAGATGGAGTCGACCGTGGGGAGCGTCGCAAAGCTGCCGCCGCCCGCTCCCTTCGACGTCCGGATCAGGCTCTGCGCGGTCAGCACCCGAAGCGCCTCGCGAATCGTGGCGCGGCTGACGCCGAAGTCGGCCGCCAGCGCCGGCTCGCTCGGCAGCCGCTCGCCGGTCGCCAGCTCGCCGGTCACGATCAGCTCACGCAGCTGGTCCGCGACCTGCTCGTACGCCTTGCGCACCCGGCGTACGGGCATCACGCCGGACACGCGCGCTGTTCCTGCGCGGACACGACGCTCGGCCGGCTCGCCGCGGGAGTCCCGGGCCTCGGTCATCGTCTCGTCAGTCGATCCCGAACTCCCGGTTCCCGGCCAGAGACGTCGGAGAGGACGACGGTGGCAGCCCCCGGTCGGCGTGGTAGTCCGTCAGCGACGTGAACCGCGGCTTCGCGCGGAGCTCCGCCCGGAGCGCGTCGGTCTCGGCGACGTCGATCTCGAGGGAGCCCTCGTCTGCGAACACGACGCCATACGCGTCGCGTGCCAGCTCGATCGTCGTGAAGTCGTCGAGCACGTCCTCGCGCACAGCCTCGGCCGGGCGGTCGAGAGGATCGCCGTAGCCCGCCGCGTTGGGCTCGCGAAACTCGATGAACTCACCCGCCGCGAACGGGATTCCGGTGACCTTCGCCGGCAGGATCTCCTCCTGCGCGGTGTCCGGATTCTTGCGGCACGACGCGACGAGCCCGTCCCAGCCGCCGAAGATGCCGCGGGGAGGATCGGTCTGGCGGTCGCCCTCGCACGAGTACGTGCCGTCCACGAGGAAGCGGTTGCGCCGGACGATCCCGACCCCGCCCCGCCAGCGACCGGGCGCCGCAGGCTCGGGACGCAACTCGTACTGGTCGCAGCGGATCGGGAAGCGCAGGTCGAGCTCCTCGATCGGGTTGTTGCGCGTGTTCGCCATGAGGTTGTCGACCGAGTCCATCGCGTCCTTGCCGTAGCGGCCACCGTAGGCGCCCTCGTTCACCTCGAGGTAGAGCCAGTACTCGCCCATCTCCTCGGAGAAGCCTGCGTAGGCACAGAAGTGGATGCCCGCGGAGTTCCCGGCGGTGACGCCCTCGGGCAGCGCGTCGGCCAGGGCAAGAATCGTGTTGTCGACGACGCGCTGGACCTGACAGAAGCGCGAGAAGCAGGCGCGTGGAAACGTCGGGTTGTAGATCGTCCCCTTCGGGGCGATCACCTTCACCGGCCGGAAGACGCCGTCGTTCTGCGGAACGTGCTCGGGGAACGTGACCTCGTCGAGCAGGATCGTCCGCACTGCGTAATAGGCGCCCACGAGCAGCGAGCCCTCGAACGGGACGTTGAACCCGGTCGGCACCTCGGCGTTCGAGCCGGTCAGGTCGATCGTGATCTCGTCGCCCTCGACGATCACCTTCGTCTCGACCCGCAGCCGGACGCCCCGCGTGCGGGCGTCGTCGTCGAGCCAGCCCGTCGGCGCCTTGTACTCGCCGTCCGGCAGCCTGCGGATCTGCTCACGAAGCATGTTCTCCGAGTAGTCCATCCAGTTGTACGCAGCGCTCATCACGACGTCCGCCCCGTAACGCGTGAAGAGCCGGAGCATCCGGTCGCGACCGAGCTGGCAGGCGGCGAGCATCGCGTTCATGTCGCCGCGGTTCATCGTCTCGGTGCGGACGTTGTCGAAGACCATGCGATCGAGGTCCTCGTTGAGCACGCCCTCCTGATACCAGCGCAGCCCGTCGTAGATCTTCGCCTCTGCGTAGACGTCGAACGCGTCCGCGTTGATCCCCGGGAACGAGCCGCCCACGTCGAGCACGTGCGCGGTCACCGCCGCGAAGCCGTACAGCTCGCCTTCCCAGAAGATCGGAACGGCGACCGCGATGTCGGGTGTGTGCGAGGCGCCGTAGTACGGGTGGTTGTGGATGATCACGTCCCCCTCGCGCACCTTGCCTTCGAGGTGGCGCATGAAGCCGCGGATGTACCACGGCAGCGAGCCGATGTGCATCGGCGTCGAGTCGCTCTCGCAGAGCTCGCGACCCTGCGCATCGAAGATCCCGGCGCCGAGATCCTCGGACTCGCGGATGATCGACGAGTAGGACATGCGGAAGAGAACGCCCGCCATCTCCTTCGCGATCGCGTGGAAGGCGCCGCCCAGGACGCGCATCGTGATCGGGTCGACCTCGACTCGCTCGAGGGCAGGCGACCCGGGGTGCTTGCCCAGCTCGTACTCGACAGTCGACATCGTCACTCCCCCTCGCTCGTCGCGACGCTGGCTGCGGCGAACGACTGTGCACCGGAAGACGCCGCCACCTCGATCACGATGTTCCCGTACCGGTCGACGTGGGCGGTCATCCCCGGCGGAATCACCGTGGTCGTGTCGTACTGGTTGACGATGGCGGGGCCGACGAGCCGGTTCCCCGCCTGGAGCGCGGCCCGGTCGTACGACGTCGTCGCGAGCTCCTCGAGCTCGCCGTCCACGAGGAACCACGCCGAGCCTTCGTGCCGCCGAGCGGCCTCGGCCGACTCGCCGCCGGTCTCGACCTCCGTCGTGGAGAGCGGTGGCATGAGCCCGACACCGCGCACGCGGACGTTGGGAATCTCGATGTCCGAGTCCTCGAACCGGCGCGAGTACTCACGCTCGTGGATGTCGTGGAAGTCCCTCCGCACGATCTCCACCCACGCGTCGTCGACCGTGCCCGCAGGAACGTCCACCCGCAGCTCGTAGCCCTGTCCGAGGTAGCGGCAGTCCGCGATCCGGTGAACGACGATCTGCTCGGGGGCCATGCCGTCTTCCGCGAGTTGAGCGCGCACCTTCGCTTCGAGCTGCTCGAAACGAGCCTCGAGGGCTTCGCAGTCGAGCGCGGAGAGGCGCTGATACGCGGTCGCCACCTCCTCGTACACCATGTCCGTCGCGAGGAGCCCCATCGCCGCCGTGACGCCGGGGTACGGCGGGACCAGCACATGCGGCGTGCCGACCTCGAGCGCGATCTGGGCGGCGAAGAGCGGGCCCGCGCCTCCCGCCGCAATGAGCGCGAAGTCGCGCGGGTCGTAGCCCTTGCGCACGGAGTTCTCCTCGATCGACTGCACCATCGAGTGGGTGAGAATCTGCACAGCGCCCATCGACGCCTCCTCGACCGACATGCCGAGAGCCTGAGCCGGGCCTGCCTCGAACGCCTGCCGTGCGAGATCCGCACGGAGGCTCATGCCGCCGCCGAGAAACGCCTCGGGCTGGAGCCAGCCGAGATTCACCATCGCGTCCGTCGCAGTCGGCTCCACGCCGCCGCGGTCGTACGCCGCGGGCCCCGGGTCGGCTCCAGCCGACCGGGGACCGACTCGATAGATGCCCCCCTGGTCGACGTAGGCGATGGAGCCACCTCCCGCCCCGATCGTGTCCACGTCGACCATCGGAATCATCGCCTGGTACGGGCCGACCCGCGTATCGAGCAGGTGCTTCATGCGCAGCCTGCCCTCTTGCGCGAGGCCGATGTCGGCCGACGTGCCGCCCACGTCGAGCGTGATGACGTTGCCGTAGCCTGCCTGCTTCCCCGCCCAGATTCCTCCGACGACGCCCGCCACCGGGCCGGACATGAGAAGGTTCACCGGTCGTTGCATCGCCGCCTCGGGTGTCGCCACGCCGCTCGCGGACGTCATGAGGTGAACACCTGTTCGAACCCCGAGCGATCGAAGCTCGCTCTCGAGCCGCCCGACGTACGTCGCAACCTTCGGCCCCACGTACGCGTTCAGGCATACGGTCGAGAAGCGCTCGTACTCGCGGTACTGGGGGAGGACCTCCGACGAGACGGAGAGGAACGCCTCCGGGAACTCCTCTCGGACGATCTCCGCCACTCGCCGCTCGTGCTCTGGGTTGAGGAAGGAGAAGAGGAAGCACACGGCGACCGACTCGACGCATGCTTCCTTGAGCTTCCGAACCTGGTCGCGGGCGAGCTCCTCGTCGAGCGGGACGAGTACCGACCCGTCCCGCCCGATGCGCTCGGGCACCGTCAGGCGGTACCGGCGGCGCACGATCGGCCAGCGCTGCCACGGGAGATCCTGGTAGTTCGAGAAGTTGAGCGGCTTCTTGTGCCGCGCGATGTGCAGGATGTCACGGTAGCCCTCGGTCGTGATCAGCCCGACCGTCGCACCGTTGTGCTCGATCACGATGTTGGTCGCGATCGTCGTGCCGTGGAAGACCTGGTCGAGGGCGGACATGTCGGCGCCCGCCTCGGCAGTGAGATCGAGGATCCCCTGCACGGTCCCGAGCGACGGATCGTCCGGCGTCGTCGGAAGCTTGTGCACGAGCACAGCACCCGACTCGTCGTCGACGTAGATGAGGTCGGTGAACGTGCCGCCGACGTCGACTCCGACGCGTTTCATGCCCCACCTCCGTTCGTGAGCACGATCTTCCCGAAGAACTCGCGGCTCTCCATGAGATCCGTCGCCTCCTTCACCTGGTCGAGCGGGAACGTCGCCGCGACCTGCGGCGCGAACGCTCCTTCGGCGATGAGCCGGAAGCAGGTCTCGACCTCGGCACGGCTGAAGACGAACGAACCGATGACGGACAGCTGCCGGCGGAAGAACGGGATGATGTCGAACGGCACGACCTCTCCGCCGTGCGCGCCACAGGTGACGAGTCGTCCGTCCTTGGCGAGCGAGTCGAGACCTTTCTGGAACAGCTCGCCGCCGACGTGCTCGAACACGACGTCGACGCCCCGGCCGTCCGTCGCCTTCAACACCTCCTCGACGACGTCCTGGGTGGTGTAGTTGATGCCGACGTCGAGCCCGAGCGCCGCGGCCTTCTCGAGCTTGTCGTCGCGGCTCGAGCTCCCGATCACGAGTGCGCCGGCACGCTTCGCGACCTGCACTGCCGCGGATCCGATGCCGCTGCCGACGGAGTTGACGAGGACCGCCTCACCGGGCCGGAGCCCGGCACGGGTGATGAGCATGTGCCACGCCGTCCCGAAGGCGATGTGTCCCGCCGCGGCCTCGACGTCGGAGACTCCCTCCGGAATGACTATGAGCTGTGAGGTGGCGCACGACACCTTCTCCGCGTACGCGCCCCCCGAGCCCATGCTGACGAACCAGCGCGGCGTAACGCACAGCGACTCCCTGCCGGTCCGGCAGTAGACGCAGTCGGCGCACGTCGCGATCAGGTACACGGCGACGCGATCGCCGACCTTCCAGCCCTCGACGCCGTCGCCGAGCTCGGCGATCTGGCCCACCGGCTCGACCCCGAGCACGTGCGGGAACGCGACCGGGAAGCGCGAGACGCCCTGGCGCACGTCGACGTCGAGATGGTTCAGCGCGGTCGCCGTGACGTCGACGACGACCTCCCCCGGCCCGGCTGAGGGGTCCGGGACGTCCTCCACGCGAAGCACGTCCGAGTTGCCGAACTCATGGAAGACGACCGCCTGCACAGGAAGCTCCTCTCGTCGAGAACGCCGAGCTTGTGTTTATGTCTGACATTCGCGATTCTGTCAATCCGTGTCGTCGCTCGCCGTCGCCCGCTCGTTCCTCTTCGCACCCGGTAGCGAGGCACGCAAGCTCGAG
>DATKBJ010000130.1:0-2801 GCA_035514135.1 Gaiellaceae bacterium
CGAGGACCGTCCCGACCCCGACGATCGCCACGAGCAGGATGATCAGCAGAAGCCAGATCACGACGAGAGCGTTCCACCGACACCGCCGCTGCAAACCTCGCGTACGCGCTCGCGGGCCTCGTGGATGAGCGATCGGTCGAGATCTGCTCGAGCTGCCTGGAGAGCCGACTCGGCAACCGCTTCGCTGAGTCGGCCGATCGCGCCCGCGCGCTCGAGTGCTCCGACCGCTCGGCATGCCCGCGCCACGGCCTCGAGCGCGTCGAGCAGCGAGACGACGATCCGTGCGTTCTCGGCCGCGTACCGGCCGAGCTCCGCGAACGCCTCGTCGACGTGCTCCTCGAAGGTACGGCGCCCCCACACGACGACCGGTCCTCGCTCGGGAGGATCGTCGATCTCGAGAGGAATTGCGCGCCCGGCAAGGAGCTCGAAGCAGGCCCGCAGATATCCGATGCACGTGGCAGCGGTCGTGGGATCGTTGATGCCCGGCGACAGCGCCTTCAACACGATGTCCGCGAGCTGCCGGATGCCGTAGGCGGGGTCGTCGCCGACCCGACGCTCGTTCGCGATCGGAATTGCTCTCTGCAAAGCCTTGATCGCCGATTCCGATGTGCTCGCAGGCCAGACGGCGACGAGCGTGGTCGACGGCGTCACGAAGTCTCCGGCTCGAACCGGAACATGGAGGCGAACGGTTGTCGATTCGAGCGCATCGACGACCTCGTCCGCAGCGACGAGCTGCACGTAGCCCGGGCGCTCGGGCTGGATCGTGCGTGGGATCGCCTCGTCGCGCCAGTTGCGCACGAGATCTCCGCCACCGACGTTCTGCGCGGGCACGTACGGGTCGGGATGGTGACGGTCGATCGCTTCCAGCGTCTCGCACGAGATCCGCCACGCGATCTGTGAGACCTGTATCGAACGCGCCATGTGGTGGATGAAGACGAGGAGGAGTGCGAGGGCCACGAGCGAGAGCGCGATGGCGACACTGACGCTCAGCCCCGGGACGAACTCGGTGGCAGAGGCTGTCTCCGATCGAACCGTCCGCAGAACGAGCAGGCAGTACGCGAAGAGCCCGACGAAGCTGCCTGCCACAACCTGGTTGACGCGGTCGGCCAGCAGGGCGGGCAGCGCGCGCGGCGTGAACTGGCTCGAGACCAGCGTCAGGACGACGATCGTCAGCGAGAACGCAAGGCCGGCGACCGTGATGAGCGAGCCGGCGATCGTCGAAAGGATCCCCTCGGCCGCGTCCGCATCGCCACCGAACCCGATCCTCTGATCATCTTCGTCCGTTGCAGCTCGGTCGATCGCCACCATCGCGAAGGCGAGCATGGCGTACGCGAGGGCGACCGCCCCTGGGACGAACCAGAACCCGTCGAGCAGCCTGCGCGCGAGAGTCCCGAGACCCGTCACCTGACGCGGAAGGCGAAGGTCGCCGTGCGGGTGTTCGGGAGGATGCGTGCGACGTTCTCCGTGTTCTTCGACTCCTGGAAGTCGGACACGCGCACGCGGAGCCGGTACGTACCCGCGGAGAGGTTGCTCGTCGGGATGGAGATCACGCCAGCACGGAATGTCGGTGAGACGCGAGAGCCGTTGACCGCGGCGATGATCGAGTCGGGATAGACACCGGCGCCCGCGTCCGTAGCGGTCACACGCACGGGCTGGCCGCGGGCAACGGCTGCGGTGCGGAGTCGCAGCCTCGGCGGGGTGACATCGTTTACCCAGTACCGAAACGTGAATGGACCTGCGCCAGCTCGGGAGGCGCTGTCGAACACGACGGCGTAGTCGCCTCTGGCCGGTGACAGGGCCGCGGCAGCGAGCAACGGCTCCCGGAACTCGTCCATGTACGGGTTGTGGTTCACGGGCAATCCCGCGTAGCCCGTGAGCCGGTTTTCGTCGAGCCCCGCGACGATGCGCGGCTCGACTTGGACTCCGCGTCCGCGTTGCGTGATCACGACGCCGAAGTTCGCGATCTGCTTCGTGACGAGGATACGGAACACACGCTCCGGGCCTCGAAGTGTCGTCGAGACGCCGATCCCGCTCGGCGTCTGCGGATAGCGATATCGCAGCACGTGCGACGGCCGGCCGGCGGTCGTGCTCCGATGGAGGCCGGGCCTGGTCAGGGTGCCGGCAGTGTGTCTGGCCAGCGCCTGCGCTGCGATCCGTCCCCAGAACGGGACACGCCGGACGTCCGTACCGCGACGGAGCTCGATGTAGCCGGTCAGGTCGCCGAGCCGCGCAGACGTGGGAACGACCAGGTCGAACACGAGCTGCCCTGGAACCTCCACCGACGCGGGAAGCCCGAGCCGCCCACCGCGAGCCGAGGCGAGCGGTCTCGTCTCGCGAACCTGCCAGGTCCCCGCCCCGGCGCCGGCGGTGCCGAGATCGACGGCGAGCCGGGCGGAGGCTCCGGGGCGGAGAAGCCCGAACGAGAGACTGACGGGCCGGGCGAAGAGGAGCGGCTTGTCCGCGCGCTGGAGTGAGACCACGCCGCCACCCTGGAACTGCGGGCCGACGATGCCGCTGCGCTCGTTCTGCGCGTCGAGGCCCGACTGCACGAGTGCGGACTTCAACTGCTCGACCGTCCACGCGGGATGGCGCTGCCGTAGCAGCGCAGCCGCACCGGCGACATGCGGCGCGGCCATGCTCGTCCCGGAGAACGCCGCGAACCCGCCGCCGGTCACGGACGACAGCACGTCCACTCCGGGCGCAGCGACGTCCGGCTTCAGCCTGAGGGAGATCGTGGTCGGGCCGACGGACGAGAACTCGGCGTGCGTGCGAACCGTCGGGCTACCCGCGATCTCGACCGC
>DATKBJ010000131.1:0-29938 GCA_035514135.1 Gaiellaceae bacterium
GAGCTGCTCGGTCGTGTAGAAGCGCGCGTCGTTGTCGGCCGATGTATCCCGTACGGCGAGGCGATCACGTACTGGCCGCTCCAGGAGATCGCGTCTCAGGTGGGCGATCTCGGACCCGCGCTTCTGTCCGCTCCCGATGCCGAGCTCATCGCGATCCGGATCGAGGCCGCGTTGGGCCGGACCGAAACGCCCGTGTCGCCCGAGGAGATCGCCTGGGGCGTCCGCCGGCTGCTCGAAACGCTGGCGTCGAGCGGGCCACTCATCGTCGTGTTCGACGACATTCACTGGGCGGAGCCCACGTTCCTCGACCTGATCGAATACGTCGCCGCCTTCGCCCGGGACGTGCCTCTCTTCATCCTGTGCACCGCGCGACCCGACCTCTTCGAGCTGCGGCCGACGTGGACGGCACCGAAGCCGAACGCGACCCTTCACACGCTCCAGGCGCTCTCTGCTGACGACAGCGCGAGCCTCGTGGAGCAGCTCGGACACCTCCCGGAGGAGTCCCGTATGCGCATCGTGGACAGGGCCGAGGGCAACCCGCTATTCGTCGAGCAGCTCGTCGCGATGCAGGCCGAGAGCGGTGACGGGGAGCTGGAGGTGCCGCCGACCCTGCAGGCGCTCCTGGCGTCGCGCATCGACCGGCTCGCAGAGCACGAGCGCGCGGTGGCTCAACGCGGCTCGGTCGAAGGACGTCTCTTTCATCGCGGGGCCGTCGCGGCGCTTCTCCCCGAGCCCGAGCGACTCGCTGTCGGGACGCACCTGATGTCGCTGGTCCGCAAGGATCTGATTCGACCCGATCGAGCGACGCTGCCGGGAGACGACGGCTTCCGGTTCGGCCACATCCTCATCCGCGACGCGGCCTACGAGGCGATCCCGAAACGACAGCGAGCGATGCTCCACGAGCAGTTCGCGGACTGGCTCGAGGAAAGGCTCGGCGAGGACGCGCCGGACGAGGTCGTGGGCTACCACCTCGAGCAGGCGTACCGGTACGGGGCCGAGCTCGGCTCGCTTGATCCCCAAGTCGGTAGTCGCGCAGCCGAGAGGTTGGCTGCCGCCGCGCGGGCAGCGACGGCGCGCCAGGACGTCGCCGCCGCTGCGAACCTGCTCGGGCGAGCTGTCGAGCTCGCCCGGGACGGGGCCGCTCGGGCGTTGCTCTACGTCCGGCTCGGTGAAGCGCTGAAGGATGCCGACGAGCTCGGGCCGTCTCAGGACGCGCTCGAGAGAGGCGTAGCGCTGGCCCATGAGGTCGGCGACGAGCACGCCGAATGGCTCGGGCGGGTCTGGCTCACCGTCGTCCAGGCACTACAGGATCCGGAGGGCGCGGCGGAGCGCATGCTCGAGGAGGGCAAGGCCGCCGTCGCCGCACGCGAAGCAGCGGCCGACCACGAGGTGCTCGCGGTGGCGTGGGGACGCGTCGCAGCCGGCCACAGCTGGCGCGGGGACACCGGCGAGTACCTGCGGGCGCACGAGCGCGCGCTCTCGCACGCCAGACAGGCCGACAGCCAGGCGCTCGAGGTCAGCCTCATGGCGATGAGAGCGCCGGACTTCATCTGGGGCCCGGGGCGCGTCGACGAGGGCCTGCGGTACGCCGAGGAGATCACGGAGCGGCTGGGCCACATCCCCGGCGTGCGGCAGTTCGCGCTCCACCTCCGCGCCCACATGCAGGCGCGGCTCGGCGAGTTCGACGGTGCGCTCGAGGCGATGAGCGAGTACCGGAGCGGGCAACGTGAGCTCGGGAAGGAGCGGGAGTACGCGGTCACCGCGGGCTGCGTCTGGGACGTCTGCTCGTGGTCCGGCGACCTCGAGCACGGCGAGACAGCCCTGCGTGAGGCGTACGAGCTGTTCGAGCGGAGCGGGAACAACGTGGCCCTCTTGGAGGTGGCGATCGGTCTCGGCCAGGCCGTCGTCCGGCAGGGCCGCCTCGACGAGACGGAGCGGCTGTGCCAGGTCGGCGACGAGCTCAGCACGACCGACGACGTGGCCAACGAGGCACAGTTGGCAGCGCTGCGAGCCAAGATCCGAGTCGCGCGGGGCGATCTCGCGGGAGCCGAAGAGGCAGCCCAGCGGGCGGTGGAGCTCGCGACCGGAATCGATTACCCGGAGTCGACCGCCGACGCGTGGCTCACGCTCGCGACCGTGCATCGTGCACGTGGCGACGCCGAGGCGGAGCGCGCCGCCGCGCTGGAGGCGCTCCGGCTCTACGAGACGAAGGGCAACCTCGTCGGCGCCGGCTGGGCGCGGTCATTCCTCGAGGGGACGGACGCGAACGTGGGAGCTCAGTAGACGAAGGGGACGAGGCGGTACCGCGTCCTCGTGCAGTACTCCGTGTACGCGGGAAAGCGCGCCGCGAGGAACCGCTCCTCGACCCGCGCCTTGAGCGCCCAGACAACCGCGAGCACACCCGCTGCGGCGAGCGCCCACGGCGAGAGCGCGAGCGAGATGCCCGAGGCGAAGAGGATCCCGCCGGAGTAGACCGGATGCCGCACGACCGCGTACGGCCCCGCCTCGGCGAGCTCCCCCGTCTCGGCCGGCGCGGGGTACGGCGTCATGCCCGGGCCGAGGGCGCGTACGGCCTTCACGATCACGTACACCCCCGCGAACACGAGGAGCACGCCAGCGCCCTTGAGCCACCAGCGCGTGGAACCTGACCAGCCCGGGCCGACGACGCCGAGCACCAGGATCGCGGCCAGCAGCACGAACTGCAGTGCAACCCAGCCGCCGCCGCGCGCACCAAGTGAAGGAACCTCAACCAAGGGTGATGAACCGTACGTCGTCGAACCCCGACGCACTCACGCGTGCGACGAGCTCGGGCGGTGCGGCCGAGTCGATGGAGAACGCCATGAGCGCCTTTCCGCCCTCCGTCGTTCTCGACACCGCCATGTTCGCGATGTTCACGCCCGCCTCGCCGAACATCGTCCCGACTCTCCCGATCACGCCCGGGACATCGTCGTAGGAGAGGAACGCCATATGCGCGCCGAGCTCGATGTCGATGGAGAAGCCGAGCGCGCCCGCGAGAAAGAGCCGGTGCTCCGGCCCGACCGTGGTTCCGGCGACGTCGACCACCGCAGCGCCTGCGCCGACGACCACGCGCACGAGGTTCGTGTAGTGCCGCGATGCGGCGAAGCGCTGTTCGGACACTTCGATCCCACGCTCGGCCGCGATCAGAGGCGCGTTCACCTCGTTGACCGTCTCGTCGACACGTCCCTGGAATGCGCCGTTGAGCGCCGCGACCGTGAGGAGCCGTGCGTCGTGCTCGGCGAGCGGCCCGTGGACGGCGATCGTGATCCGCGAGGGCCAGGCGCCTGCGAGCGCCATCGCGAGGCGCCCGAGCTTCGACGCCAGCGGGACGAACGGGCCGAGCGCCTCGAGGTCCCGCGCATCGACGACCGGGATGTTCACCGCGGTCCGGACGACCTCCCCCGCGAGCGCTGCAGCGACCTGCTCGGCGATGACGACGCCGGCGCGGTCCTGCGCCTCCGCCGTAGAACCCGCGAGATGCGGCGTGACGACGACCTGAGGGAGCTCGAGCAGCGGCCCTGCATAGGGCTCCTCGGCGAAGACGTCGAGCGCCGCGCCGGCGACCTTTCCCGCCGTGATCGCGTCGTGGAGCGCGGCCTCGTCGACGAGGCCGCCGCGTGCCGCATTGACGATCCGGACGCCGTTCTTCATCCGCGCGAATGCATCGGCGTCGAGGATGCCTCTGGTCTCGTCGCTCAGTGGTAGATGAAGGCTGATGACGTCTGCCTCGGAGAAGACCTCGTCGAGCGAGGCTCCTGCCTCCACGCCGAGCTCCTTGAACCGCTCGGTCGCGACGAACGGGTCGTAGGCGACGACGCGCATGTCGAGGCCGAGCGCTCTGCGCGCCACCTCTCTGCCGATCCGCCCGAGGCCGAGGACGCCGAGCGTCTTGCCGGCGAGCTCGATCCCGGTGAAGCGCTTCCGGTCCCACATCCCGGCGGTCAGAGCGGCGTGTGCTTGAGGGATGTTCCGCGCCAGAGCGAGAAGCAGGGCGACCGCGTGCTCTGCTGCGGAGTCCACGGTGGACTCGGCGGCGTTCGCGACGACGATCCCCTGCCGCGTGGCGGCATCGACGTCGACGTTGTCCACCCCCACGCCCGCACGCCCGATGACCTTCAGTCGACTCGCACGCTCGATGAGCGGCGCGTCGACGACGGTTGCCGAGCGAACGATGATCGCCTCGAAGTCGCCGATGATCGCCTGCAGCTCGGAGTGCGCGTCCTCGACCACCTCGAAGCGGCGCCTCAGGAGCTCGAGGCCGGATTCGGCGATGGGCTCCCGGACGAGGACGCGCGGTCGGTCAGACACGAGCGGCGTCGTGGTACGCCTCGAGCGCGCGCAAAGCGGCCACGCCCGGTTCGATCGCTGCGCCACGCTCGACGAGCAGCGCCTCGACCGCGGTCAGCGCCGTCGTGATGTCGAGCACGTCGTAGTAGCCGATGTGCCCGATACGGAACATCCGTGCGCCAAGCTCGCCGTGTGCGCCGGCGACGGTGATGCCGAAGCGGTCCCGCAGCTCGAGCACGAGCGCCTTCGCGTCGACGCCGTCCGGCGTGAGGATCGCCGTGACCACGGCCGATCGCTCCTCGTCGGGAGAGAACAGCTCGAGCCCCATCGCCTTCACGCCTGCGCGGCACGCGCGCCCGAGTGCCGCATGGCGCACGAACACCGTGTCGAGACCCTCCTCGAGGAGAAGGCCCAGCGATACGTCGAGCGCCGCGACGAGCGAGACGGCCGGGGTGAATGGCGTCGAGCCCGATTCGAGCGCCGCCCGCATGCGCTCCCAGTCGAAGTAGTAGCGAGGCATCGTCGAGCGTTTGGAGCGCTCCCAGGCAGCCGGCGACACCGTCGTGAGCGCGAGCCCGGGCGGGGTCATGAGCGCCTTCTGCGAACCGGCCACGACGACGTCGAGGCCCCAGCCGTCGGCGTCGAGCGGGACGGCGCCGAGACTGGAGACCGCGTCGACGACGACGAGAGCGCCCGGAGCGTGAGCTGCGGCGGCGAGCGCCTGAACGTCGGCCACGACACCCGTGGAGGTCTCCGAGTGCACGAGGACGACGACCTCCGCCCCGGACTCGTCGAGCCGCGAGCGAAGGTCGTCAGGCTGTGGCGTCTCCCCCCACGAGTACCGAAGCTCGTGGACGTCTGCACCGTAGGCAGCCGCCATCGCGCACCAGCGATCGCCGAAAGCGCCAGCCGTCACGACGAGCACGCGGTCGCCCGGCGAGAGGAGGTTCACGACAGCGGATTCGAACGCGCCCGATCCGGAGGCTGTGAAGAGGAGGACGTCGTCCTGTGTACGGCAGACCTCCTGCAGCCGGTCGAGCGTCCGAAGCATGAGCTCGCGAAAGTCAGGCCCGCGATGGTGGATGATCGGCGCCGCGCCGGCGGCGAGCGACTCGGAAGGCACCGGCGTCGGACCGGGCGCCATGAGGTAGCGCTTCCTCACGCGGCGAGCGTAGCTACCTGCGGGGCCGGTGTCCGGAGAACGACATGAGCTGTTGGAACGTCGGCCGATTCGACCAGCGCATCGTGTCGGGCAGGACGCCGGAGACGAACTGGAGGCGCTCCTTCGTGGCGTCGGCGCGCCAGGTCGAAGGCGCCGGTCCCTGCGTGGACTCGAGCTCGGCCGCCGCCGCGTCAATGGCCGCCCACAACGCATCGCGGCACGTCGCGAGGACTCCTGCGCCGCAGTACCGACGCGAGTACGGGCCTCGGACCTCTCGCCCGAGCAGCGTCCGGAGATCCTTGTCGACGTAGCCGTACCACCCCGAGAGGTAGGAGGAGCCGCCAGGCCCGGCATCGTCGGAGCGTCCATGAACCGCCGCGAGTCGATCGACGAGCGGCCCGAAGACGGGAGTCATGACGGCGTCCGCGATGCGTGGCCAGGCCGCATCCATGACGGCGGCGCCCGGATCGTCAACCTTTCCGTCGAGCTCTCGGTCGAGACGGCTCGACCCGGCCGCGCGCCAGCTGTCGAGGAGCGACACTGCGGCCTCGGCTCGAGCACTGGGCGCCGGTCCGGTCTGGAGCACCGCCCGGACGATCGGCCACACGCGCACCGCGCGAAGATCCTGCGTCGCGGCCTTGTTCATGACGCCGGTGAGCGTGGCGAGCGAGTGCTTCTTGCGGCTCGCGACACCGATGCGCAGAAGGTCGTTGCGATGGACCGGGCCGTAGGCGAAGTTCCCGTCGCCCGCGCCCACGTTCGCAGCCGGGCGGTTGTTCCAGTTCACGATCGCGCCCGACGGCGGGTTGATCCCCTGCGCATGGGCTCTGAACGGGATGAACCCACGCCAGTCGAAGTCGCCGGTTCCCAGCGTGGGGAGCGCGGGATCCGTTCCCGGAGCCCTGATCGGGAGGCGCCCGCTCGAGAAGAGCGCGATGTCCCGGTCGTCGGCGTAGAACCAGTTGAAGCTGAACTCGACGCCGTTCATCGTCTGCAGGAAGCTTCGGGCGGACGTCACCCGGCCGGTGTTGAGGTCATAGAACGCCTTCGTCGAAAGCAGCTCGCGTCCCCGCGTCGAGCGCTGCATCGAGATCGCGACGCGCCGGCCGCCCACCGTGGCGTACCCGATCACGGGCCCGTGGGTGGTCTCGTAATAGGTGAGGGGCTGATCCGGCTCGCCCTGCGCCTTGAGCGTCCCGACGAAGAACGGCCGCATCGGCTCGCACTGCCCGCGGTAGAGGTAGTGGCGGTCGTCCTGGCAGAGGGTCTCGACGAAGAGATCGAGGTTGTCGGCCCCCGACGAGGTGGCGCTCCAGGCGAAGTCCGGACCGCGACCGATGAGAATCAGCGGCACGCCGGGGAACGCCGCTCCGCGGACGGCGAAGCCCGCGCCCGAGAGCTCCATCTCGGCGAAGAACTGCGGGAAGAAGTAGCCCACCTGCGGCCCGGCGACGAAGAGCGGCCTCCCGGTCTCCGACCTCTTCGCACCGACGAGGAGCGCGTTCGACCCGGCCGACGACGCCACGAGGGAGGCGCCTGTGAAGCTCCCGTCGTCGAGCACGACGCTTCCCGTCGGCGCCGCGGCAGGCACCTGCTGCGGGAACGACCCCGGCACGCTCACGGGTGACTCGACATCGTTCGCCGAGCGGACGTCGGCGAAGACCTGGCGGGCGTCCGCCACGCCGAGCCGCTCCTCGAGCGCGTCGAGAAGCATCGCGTTCTGCGCCTCCTGGCCGCCGTTCGTCCCGAAGCGCGCTGCGATCAGCGCAGCGGAGGCGACGACGTCGTTCGTCGTGAACGGCGCGACCGGGATGCCCTGTGCTCGGTAGAAGGCATTGATCCCCGACGCGTACGCCTGCGCGATTCTCACGAGCTTCGGCCCGACGGTGCGCTGAGAGCGCACGGCGTCGATCTGATTCGCGAGAAACGCCTCGGCCTCGGGGCTCGGGACGAACGTCTTTCCGCTGAGCGCCAGCGCCAGCGGATCGATTCCGGGCACGTCGAGCGCGGCGATCCGGGCAGGACCGCGGATCAGCTGGAGGAGGAGCCCGCGGTCGGCGGCAGTCACCCACCCTGCGCCGAACGCGACGTCGGCCTCGGTCCTCCCCGTCACGTGCGCGACGCCGAACGCATCGCGGACGATGGTGACACCTGCGCGCGGTCGCTCCCGCTTCCCGCCCGGGACTGCGGCGCCGAGCGGCGCCGGCTTGAACGTCCGCCGGATGTCGCGCGCGGTGACGTTCCCGAAGCGTGGAGTGAGCGCGTCGTAGAGCTTCGCCTGGTCGGTGGTGTTGCGGTCGAAGACGAGGCTGCCGTTCTCGCCCGGGGGAAGGATCGTCCAGGCCGCGGCTGCGTAGTCGCGGCGCTGCTGCGGTGCCGCCTGCAGGGGGGCGAGCAGGGCCGCCGACGCTACGAGAAGCGTCGCGAGCAACACGACGAGGCGGCGGAGCACGGGCGGGATGGTACCCAGCGCTGGCAACGCACTACTGTCCGTGCCCGTGGATGCCCTCCTCGCCTTCGCCGCGACGCTCATCGCGCTGCGGCTCTCGGGCGATCTCGTGCGACGCTACCGCGCGCGCAGACGTCCCGAGCTCGCCGTTTGGGCGGCCGGCCTCGCGGCCTACGCGCTCGCGGCAGGCGCCCTCGCGTGGGGAGCAGCTGCGGGCTGGAGCGACGCCGCGTTCCGCGTCTACTACCTCGGAGGCGGGCTGCTCACTGCCGCGCTGCTCGGCGCCGGATCGCTCGTGCTCGTCCGCTGGCGCTGGGCGGTTCCGGTCGCCCTCGTCTACACGGGACTCGCGATCGGCGTCTCGGTCGCCGCGCCGCTCCAGATAGAGCTCTCGGGGACGGAGATCCCCGAAGCGCAGGCCGTGCTCGACCTCTGGCCCGCACGCGTCCTTGCGATCCTGGGCAACTCGCTCGGTACGCTCGCAGTGGTGGTCGTCGCGCTCGCGACATTCCGCTCGCGCCCCGTCGGGAACGTCTTCATCCTCGCGGGAGTCGCGGTGGCGGGAATCGGGAGTGGCCTCGCGGGGCTAGGTATCGGGGCGCTCGCCCCCGCCATTGTCGTCGCGGCTCTCCTCCTCTATGCCGGGTTCGTCGCTCCGTCGCCCGCGAAGCCACACCGCGACGAGCACCCACACCACGCCTAGCGCGACGACGGCTTCGACGATCAGCCCGGGACTGCCGCCGTGCGCGACTAGCCACGCGTGAGCAGCCACATGCCTCCGAGCGTGTAGAGAACCATCAGGCCGAGCATGGGAAGCTGGGCCTCCAGCGCCGAGCGGCGGTTCGGGAAGATCACGACGGCCCGATCGTGTGCGATCGCAAGCCCTGCGACATGGCCGGCCACGAGCGATGCAACCTGCACGTACCACACCGTCTCGGGTGAGACGATTGCGAGGTTCGGCGCGAAGTCGGCCGTCCCGAACAGATCCCAACCTCTGCCGAAGGGATCGGAGACGAGGGTGATGATGAACTGCCCCTGGATGAGGAACAGCGTGAAGTAGTGCGCCGCGAGGTACGCAGCCGCGATCGGAACGAGCGGCAGCACGAAGTCAGGCACGAGTGAGCGCCGGATCCCGCTGAGCGCCTCTGCAGCAGCAACGGCCGCGAGGTACGTGGCGAGGACGGCGAGGACGAGGAACACGAGCCCGCCGACGTTGAGGAACGTGGTCGTGAGGTCGACGGTGCGCTGCGACGAGTCCGCGAGATTCGCGCGAACGTCGCTGACGAGGTCTTGCCAGGCGCTCGTCCGGCTGAAGCCGTCGAAGCCCGTCGAGCCGAGAAGGACGGCAACGAAGAGGAGCGTGCCGCGCACCCGCTCCTCGCCTGCGAGCCCTGTGAAGGGCCACCGGACGACGATCGTGCCGTCCCTCGCAGCGAATGGAGAGATTCGCGCGAACAGCTCGAAGGCGACAGCGAACCCCTCGCCGTTCCGCGTCCATGCGTCGCGCCCGTAGACCGCCATCCCCGCCAGCGCCCAGTACGAGTACAGCGCGACCGCGATGCCGAGCGTCCGTGGATAGGACGGCGTCGGGTGCGCCAGCTCGAGAGCGACGAACGCGAACAGCGCAACAGCCGCCGGGTAGCGTCCCCACCGCCCACTCCACTCGAGCACTGGACGTGACTCGCGTCCGCCCGACTCCAGCACCCACACGGTCGCGTCTGCGAGCGCGCGCCACGGGCTCAGGACGCTCCAGACGTTCCCGAAGACGATCGACAGGAGCGGTATGCCGAGCCAGAAGATCACGTACACGAACGTCGGCGCGAAGTTGAGGAGCTCGGTCGTCGTGCCGAAGAGCGCCGTCGCCAGGGTCAGGACGAGGAGCCCGACGGAGACGGCGCCGAGCACGAGCCGGACCGCCCGCGAGAGAACGACCGCGCCGATCCACGTCGGCAGCGTGCGCCCGCCTGCATTTGCGTCGAGGAGTGGGCGCCGCCAAAGTGCGAGCAGAAGGACGAACGAGGCGGCGAGGACGACGACCGCGCCGACGAAGAAGTACGCCGCAGGAATCGGCAGGTCGCGAACGACGCCGATCCCGTGGGCGAGCAAGCTCACGGAGTGACGGTGATGTCCGCGATCGGCACGCGGCGGTCCTCGAGCTCGACCTCGAAGCGGCCCGGGATCGTCGCCCTGAACTGCAGACGGGCGGGCTTCCCCGGCACGACGTCGCGCATGATGTCGTAGCCGTGGAGGTGGATGTGATCGGTCACGTCCGACGTCACGACGAGGACGACGCGATCGCCCTTCGCCACCTTCTCGCGCACGATCCCGCCCTTCGGCGCGGCGTTCACGACGACGATTCGGATCTCGGTCGGCCCCGGAGGCGGCGGCGGGGCCGTCTCGGTCGTGGTCGTCTCTGCCGTCATCGTCTGGGTTGCCGTTACCGTCTGGGTCGACGACGTCGCCGACTGGGTCGTGTCGACCGCCGCGGAGTCGTCTCCTCCGCACGACGCGAGCACGATCCCGCCCACGAACAGGGCGAGTACCGAGGCGACGACTGCGATCGATCGGCGTGCGATCATGACGAGGAGCGTAGCCACGCTCGCCGACGGCCGACGTAGAGGCCTGAGCTCTCCGCCTCGACGAGCGGGAGCTCGAGATCCCGCAGCGCTGACCGGCCGCTACAGAAAACGGAGCTCGACGATCCGCGTCTCGTCGACACCGAGGATCTCGATCTCGTGGCCGTCGATCTCCACGACCTCGCCCGCGTCCGGGATGCGTCCGAGCTGCTCGACGAGATGCCCTCCGAGCGTCGCCTCGGGCGCGTCGCCCAGCTCGAGGTCGAGCTCTTCCTCGACGAGCCTCAACGGAGCGAGCCCGCTCACCCGGACCTGGCCGTTCTCGCGAACGATCAGGTCGTCCTGCGCCCGGTCGAACTCGTCCTCGATGTCCCCGACGATCTCCTCGAGGACGTCCTCCATGGAGACGAGGCCGACGGTCGTTCCGTGCTCGTCGACGACGAGCGCGATGTGAGCCCGCGACGTGCGCAGCAGCGTGAGTAGCTCGTCGATCAAGAGCGATTCCGAGACGCGCCGTAGGGGTCGCTGAAGCGACGCTAGGTCCGCCGCGCCTCCGTCCAGGATCGCCTGCAGAAGGTCCTTCGCGTTGACCAGGCCGACGGCCGCGTCGAGATCCTCGTTGGCTCGGCACAGAGGAAGGCGCGTGTGCCCGCTCTCGGTGGCGATACGCGCGGCATCTGCGATCGACCGATCGGTGGTCACGTATGTGATCTCGGCTCGCGGAACCATGACCTGCCGCGCGTGTAGGTCGCCGAACGAGAACACGCGCTCCGCGTACTCGCTCTCCTCGAGGTTCAGGAGCCCCTCCCTCACGCTCTGCCTGAGCAGCTCTCGCAGCTCGTCCTCGGTGTGCGGCACGTGGCCGACTTCGCTCGCGGGCGGGACCCCGAACGGCTTGAGCACCTGATTGCCCATCCAGTTGAAGATGTCGACGAGCGGTTTGGTCGAGATGTAGAAGCCGCGCATCAGCGGCGCGACGACGAGCGCAGTCGACACGTTGCGCGCGATCGCGAGGCTCTTCGGCGCGAGCTCGCCGAACACGACATGGAGGAAGGTGACGACTCCGAACGCGAATGCGAACGAGAGGACGTAGGCCAGCGACTCCCCCGCGCCGGTCAGCGGATCGATGACCGGCTCGATCAGCGCTTCGAATGCGGGCTTGGAGACGAAGCCGAGGCCGATGCTCGCCATCGTGATGCCGAGCTGGCACGCGGCGAGGTACGCGTCGAGGTGGTCGACGGCGTGACGCAGCGACTTCGAGCCGGGCCGGCCGGCCTCCACGAGCTCACGGACCTGCGTCGGCCGGATTCGCGCCAGCGCGAACTCGGTCGCGACGAAGAAGCCGTTCGCGGCCACGAGGACGAACGCAGCGACGATCCCGAGGATCATCTCCGCGTCCGCCTTGGACTGTGGGGGTCACTCTCCAAGCAAAAATTTAGTCTAGCCTAATCCTCTGACTCTGACGTGCCTAAACCCGGAGCGCCGAGCCGAGCCCGCACGAGGTCGGAGACGACGCGCGCGTTTGCCTTCCCCTGCGTCTCCTTCATGACCTGACCGACGAAGAAGCCGAGAAGGCCTTCCTTGCCACCGCGGTAGGCCGCGACCTGACCCGGGCTCTCTTCGAGGATGCGGTCGACGATCGGTCCGAGCTCGTCGGTGTCGGAGACCGCTTCCGAAGCGAGGTAGGGATCGGCGGAGAAACTCGCGTCACCGAGTCTCGAGACGGCCTCGTCGAAGGCTGCACGTGGCATGCGCTCCCGTGCGTCGACGATCCTGGCGAGCTCGACGGCGCTGACAGCGGTCGGATCGACGCCCGCACCGACAAGCGCGTTCGCAATGACGTTGGCGGAGGACATCGCATCGGCGCCTGCTGCCACCGTCTCGTCCCACAGACGATCGAGCCCTCCGGTGACCAGCACCGTCGCACGCTCGAGGTCGAGGACGGGCTCGATCCGGCGGATGCGAGCAGCCGGTGACTCCGGCAGGTCGGCGCGCAGCGCCTCGACCAGCGAGGCCGGCGGCTCGACCGGAACGAGGTCGGGCTCGGGGAAGTACCGGTAGTCGTCCGCCTCCTCCTTCGAGCGGCGAGCTGTCAACGCCCCCGCGGCGGCGTCGAAGTCGTATGTCTGCTGCCGTACCTCCTCGCCCGACTCCCAGACGCCGATCTGGCGCTCGACCTCGGCCTCGATCCCGCGCGCGATGAAGTTGAAGGAGTTCATGTTCTTGATCTCGGTGCGCGTGCGCAGCTCGTCAGAGCCGGCCGGCCGCACGGAGACGTTTGCGTCCGCGCGAAGCTGGCCCTTCTCCATCTCGGCGTCGGAGATGCCGAGCTCGACGATCGTCTGACGCAGGAGCTGGAGGAATCGCCGCGCCTCGTCCGCGGAACGAATGTCCGGGGCGGTCACGATCTCGACCAATGGCGTGCCTCCGCGGTTGAAATCGATGAGCGAGTAGTCGGCCCCGCCGATCCTTCCCGAGCGTCCGCCGACGTGGACCGTCTTCGCCGCGTCCTCCTCGAGATGTGCCCGAACGATCCCGATCACACGATCGTCTTCTGCGGTAGGTAGTAGCACCTTGCCATGAGTGCAGGAAGGTAGATCGTACTGAGAGATCTGATAGCCCTTCGGCAGATCCGGATACGGATAGTGCTTGCGCGAGAAGACCGCCCTGCTCTCGATCTCGCACCCGAGCGCGAGGCCGAGCTTGATCGTCCACTCGACCGCCTGCCGATTGAGTACGGGCAGCGCTCCCGGGAAGCCGAGACAGACGGGGCACGTCTGCGTGTTCTCGCCCGCCCCGAAGCCAACGGGACAGCGGCAGAACATCTTCGTCTGGGTCTTCAAGTGCACGTGGATCTCGAGCCCGATGACCGGTTCCCAGTTCATGCGCCTCCTGCCGGGGTCAGACCCGTAGGGTCAGACCCCTCGCGCCAACGCAGCGGAATGGTGTCGAACCCGATGGCCTCTTCGAGCGCGTGACCAATTCGGAAGAGGCTGTTCTCGCCGAACTGCGGCCCGATGAGCTGCAGGCCGACGGGCAACCCCTCCGAGAGCCCGCACGGGATCGAGAGCCCCGGCAGCCCCGCGAGGCAGGACGGGATCGTCAAGAGGTCACATGCGTACATCGCGAGCGGATCGGCCGCCTTGTCGCCGATCGGGAACGCAACGGTCGGCGAGGTCGGCGTGACGATCGCATCGCAGCCCTCGAGTGCCTCGCGGTGCTCTCGGATGAGGAGCGTCCGCACCCTCTGTGCCTGCCCGTAGTACGCGTCGTAGTAGCCGGAGGAGAGCGCATAAGTCCCGAGCATGATCCGTCGTTTCGGCTCGGGGCCGAACCCATCGTCACGTGTCTCCTCGACCATCTCGTCGTACGACGCTGCAGTGGTGCGCAGCCCGTAGCGCACACCGTCGTAGCGTGCGAGGTTGGACGACGCCTCGGCGGGCGCGACGAGGTAGTAGCACGGCATCCCGTAGCGGTACGAGAGCGGTAGGTCGCACTCCCCCACCTCCGCGCCCAGCTCGCGCGCGCGCTCGAGCGACTGCTCGAAGGCCACGCGGACACCGGGCTCGATCGCATCGAGGTCGCCGACCTGCTTCGGCACCGCCAGCCGCACGCCCGCGAGCGAGTCGCGCTCCGGCAGCCGCACCGCCTCGGGAAGCTCCGCCGTCGTCGAGTCGAACGGATCTCGCCCGGCGACGATCGAGTAGAGCAGAGCGACGTCCCGCACAGTCTTCGCAACCGGCCCGATCTGGTCGAGGCTCGACGCGAAGGCCACGACGCCATAGCGCGAGACGGTCCCGTACGTCGGCCGCAGACCGACGTTCCCGCACAGCGCCGACGGCTGCTTGATCGAGCCGCCGGTGTCCGAGCCGAGGCCCCAGGGTGCGAGACCGGCAGACACCGCGGCCGCCGTTCCACCGCCCGAGCCACCCGGCACACGCGACGGATCCCACGGGTTCCGCGTCGGCCCCCACGCCGAGTTCTCCGTCGACGAGCCCATCGCGAACTCGTCGGTGTTCGTCTTGCCTAGAACCGACAGGCCCGCGGACTTCACGCGCGCCGCGACGGTCGCGTCGAAGACAGGCGTGTATCCCTCGAGAATCCGGGATCCCGCCGTCGTCTCGATCCCCTTCGTCGAGATCACGTCCTTGAGCGCGATCGGGATACCCGCGCCGTACGGCTCCTCGCACGTGCGCAGGTAGCAGTGGAGCTCGCCGTCCCGCGCCGTGATCGCGTCGAGGTATGCGGCATGCAGCTCGGCCGCGGACACATCGCCGCGCTCCAGGAGCCCGATCGCCCCTTCGGCCGTCAGGCGCAGCGTGTCGATCACGTGCCCACCGGCGGGACGCGGAAGTGGTCACCCTCGCGATCCGGGGCGTTCGCGAAGACGTCCTCGAGAGGAAGCGACTCCCTTGGCTCGTCCTCGTCCCACACGTTGACGAGGTCGAGTGGATGTGAGGTCGGAGGCACGTCCGCGAGATCGAGCTCGGCAACCACACCCACGGCATCGAGGATCGCAGCGAGCTCCTCGGTGAGCCGCCCCACCTCCTCGTCGGTCAGCGCGAGGCGAGCAAGCCGCGCGACATGCAGGACTTCGTCTCTGGAAATCGCCATCGCTCGATTCTCCCGGAACCCGGTCCATCGCCGCGACCGCGCCGGCGAAGCCGGTGCGCTTCAGGGATCCTCGCGATCGAGAGTCTGCCTCCTGGCAGACTCTCGATCTGCGGGAAATGACAGCTCAGCTCGCTGCTGCCGAGACGTTCGCGGCCTGGGCACCCTTGGGACCCTGGACGACCTCGAACTCCACACGCTGGCCCTCGGTGAGGGTCTTGAAGCCGTCCATCGTGATCGCGGAGAAGTGGACGAAGACGTCGTCACCACCTTCGCGCTCGATGAAGCCGTACCCCTTCTCGTTCGAAAACCACTTGACGGTGCCCTGCTCCACTACTTGTCCCTCCTACAGCGATGACGTCCGCCCATCGCGGGCCGGCGCCGGGTGTACACAACGTGCGGAACGCTAGCGCCTACGAGCCGGAGACCGCAACCTGCGAGCGCCGTTGTTGCGCTGCTGTCAACGTATTGCGCAGAAGCATCGCGATCGTCATCGGTCCGACACCTCCCGGAACCGGCGTCATCAGGCCGGCAACTTCGAAGACCTCTGGATCGACGTCGCCGACGAGTTTGCCCTGGTCGTTGCGATTCGTCGCAACGTCGATGACGACGGCACCGGGCTTGACCATGTCGGCGGTCACGAGCCCGAGGCGGCCGACTGCGGCGACGAGGATGTCGGCGCGCCGCGTGTGCACGGCGAGATCGACCGTCCGCGAGTGGCAGATCGTGACCGTCGCGTGCTGGGCGAGGAGCATCATCGCCATGGGCTTGCCGACGATCTCGCTGCGCCCGATGACAACGGCCTCCTTTCCCTTCAGCTCGACGCCGTGCGCCGCAAGCATCACCATCACGCCAGACGGCGTCGCAGGCGTGAGATTCGGCTCGCCGAGGTAGAGCAAGCCTGCGTTCAGGACGTGGAACCCGTCGACGTCCTTGTCGGGGTCGACCGCGCGCAACACCGTCGACTCGTTCATGTGCTCCGGCAGCGGAAGCTGTACGAGGATGCCGTCGACGCCGTCGTCGGCATTGAGCTCGGCGACGAGCTCGAGGATCTCGCTCTCGGGCGTCTCGGCCGGGAAGCGGTGATCGCGCGACTCGATCCCCGCCTCGTGAGAGGCCTTGTGCTTCGAACCGACGTAGACATGAGAAGCGGGGTCGTCTCCGACCAGAATCGTCGCGAGACAGACGGATCCGCCCAACGCGCGCACGTCTTCGGCGACCTGTGCGCGGACATTCTCCGCGAGCGCCTTCCCGTCGATTCGCACCGCCGTCATCGGCCCAGCAGGATAGTGCGTACGCAGGGCCCCTGAGGCGGCTGCTGCGCAGCCGCGCCGCAGCCAACCTTCAGAGGTGTGTCGCTACCGCGCGAGACCGCTTCGCAGAAGCTTGAGGCCGCTGACCTTTGCCAGCTGGGCCTTGGAGACCTGTGCCTTGCTCTGCGGCCGGTTCTGGAGCGTGGCCTGCGTCTTCGCGGCGAGACTGGACACCTGCGCCGTTGCGGCTGCGCTGATCTGAGCCGTGGCCTGAGGCTTCGCCTGCTGGGTCGCCTGAGGAACCGCTGCCTGTGCGGCCGGGGCCAGCAGCGCGGCGCTCGTCACGGCGATCGCGATCGCGCCTTTCAGGCCGTGCGCTTCCACGTCGGGGTCGTCGAAGAGGCCGGCGACGTACTCGCCGTCGAGCGTGAGCGCGACGTCGTCCTCGCCCGAGAGCCGAAGGATCTGCTCGAGATCCGTGGCCGAGAGGTCGATCGCCAGACGCGTCGTCTCCGCGTCGTCGGCGCCGATCTCGAACCAGAGCTCTGCGCCCTCGTCTTCTGCGATCGCCGCCTCGAGCACGCTTCGGGCGACGATTGTCGTCAGCGCGTCGTCGTCGAGTGCCTGGTCGGTGAAGGTTGCGGTTGTGGTCAGGTTGGGCACGGGCTTGCTCCTTCCCTCGTTGCTCACAAGACGCCCGAAGCGGGCTCTGTCTTCCATCGACATCGATGGAGGTCGAAGACAGACATCGACGTGGCGCCGACCGTCGCTACGCGGTCTCGTGGTTCGCCGCCCGTGCCGTGCCGGCGAACGCTTCCGTTGCGGCGCTCAGGCGCAGAGCCTCGACCTCGGAGCCCTGCGCTCGGGCGGAGTCGACGAGGTCGTCCAGGTCGATGCCCTCGAGGCGGACGTCGGCAGCGCGAAGAGCCGTCCATAGAGCCTCCTTGCCACGAACACCGACGACGAGCGTCTCGAGCTCGACGAGATGGCTCAGCGGGGAGTTTCGGAAGATCCGGCCGTTCAGCTTCAGTCGGCTCAGACGCTCGACGACCCGCATGAGCCCGACCTTGAGCGAGCTCGAACGGACGTCGAGCTGCCGCATGATCTCCTCGAGCACCTCGCGGTCACGAGCGATCTGCTCGGCAACCGGGTGACCATCGCCGAGCGCGCCTCGACAAGCTCGACGCCCCCGGCAGCGGCTGCGTGGTGGTCGCGCAGATAGACCTGGAGAAAGCGCGGATCCATGAACGTGGTAGTGCCGGATCGGACGCGGGCGCAAACCAGCGCGAAGGCGCCGAGCAGATTCGAACTGCTGTACGAGGCTTTGCAGGCCTCTGCCTAACCACTCGGCCACGGCGCCGGGACGGGTCATCGTAGCCGTCCTCCTGCCGCTCTAAGGTGCACGCGATGAGCGCGCCCGTCCGGGAAGTGGCGGAGATCTGCCTCCGCTGCGGCGCGCACATGGAATGGCGCCACGGCACATTCCAGTGCCCGCGTTGCCGGTTCAAGATCGGGTGCTGTGAAGGCGAGACCGGCGACTGCCGTGCTGGCGCCGCGTAGCCTCGCCCGCATGAGCGAGCGGTACACCGAGCTCGCGATCCACTTCGACTGAGCGGGTTGCCGCCGCCGCGACGGCGAGTCCGTGCTCGACACGTCGCACCTGCGCGAGCACACGGACCTCTCCGCCTCCGTCGAGCTCGTCGTCGAGGTGATTCGGTAGCGTCAGGCGCCATGTCGTCAGGCGCGACGCTCGTCCAGGAGAAGGTCGACCAGGCCGTCGCGATCCTCAGCGAGCAGGACGTCGACCTCTGGCTGACGCTCGTCCGCGAGACGAGCCTCACGAACGACCCATGCCTCGACCTCATCGCGGGCACGTACAGCGCCTGGACGGGCGCGTTCGCGATCGCGGCAACCGGAGAGCGCGTCGCGATCGTCGGGCGCTTCGACGTACCGAGCGTCGAGCAGACGGGCGCATACGACGTCATCGGCTACGACGAGAGCATCCGCCCGGCACTTCGTAAGACCGTCGAGCGGCTCGCGCCGCGATCGATCGCGCTCAACTACTCGACGAGCGACCCTGCTGCGGACGGGCTCACGCACGGCCTCTGGCTCATTCTTCGCGAGACCTTCGCGGACACGCCGTTCGCCGACGGCTTCGTCTCCTCGGAGGCGATTGTCAATGCGCTACGCGGCCGGAAGTCACGGGTCGAGATCGAACGAATCCGCGCCGCGGCACGCGAGACCGAGGAGATCTTCGACGTCGTCACAGCCGCTCTTCGCCCGGGTCTGAGCGAGCTCGAGATCGCCGCGCTCGTGCACGGCGAGGTCGAGCGGCGCGGGCTCGGCTACGCCTGGGCGCGCGACCACTGCCCCGCCGTGAACGCCGGTCCGGAGAAAGACGTCGGTCACTCTGCGCCGGGCGAGCTGCCCACCAAGCGTGGCGAGCTCCTGCACGTCGACTTCGGTGTCTCCCGCGAGGACTACGCCAGCGACCTGCAGCGCGTCTGGTACTTCCTGGACGAGGGAGAGACCGAGGCGCCCGAGGACGTGCTGCGCGCATGGGGCGCGCTCTGGGCGTCGATGGACGCCGGCGCTGCGGCCCTTCGTCCTGGCGCGGTCGGCTGGCAGGTCGACGCCGCCGCGCGCGAGAGCCTCGTCGCCGCGGGCTACCCCGAGCCGATGTACGCACTCGGTCACCAACTCGGCCGGGCGGCACACGACGGCGGAACCGTGCTCGCGCCCCGCTGGGATCGGTACGGGCAGGCGCCGTTCGGCGTCGTCGAGGAACGGAACGTGTTCACGCTCGAGTACGGCACAGCCGTCGCCGGACGCGGCTACGTCGGGCTCGAAGAGGACGTCCTCGTTACTCGCGACGGGATCGAGTGGCTCTCGAGACCCCAGCGTGCACTGTGGCTCGTGGCCTGAACGTGTAGGCGTTCAGCGCCCCCAGGCCCACGCAGTACAGCACGAGCACAATTCCGAACTCGTCCGATGTGCTGCGTGACACGAGCCCGTGGAACTCGAGCGACGCGAGCGCGAAAGCGCCGCCGATCACCGCGAACAACCAACCGACGAATGCCCCGGCGAGGATCCGCTTCCAATGTGTCCTGACCGCACCGCGGAGCCGCACGATTGCCCCGGCCGGCCACCACCACAACGTTTCCCTCATCCCCATGAGAGCCCCCTCTTCGTGCGCCCAGGATACCAGGCGGGCTCGGGCGCGAAACGGGATACTCCAGCGCGTGGGCCGGCTCGAAGGCCGTAGGGCGCTGATCACGGGGGCGAGCGGAGGGCTCGGCTCGGCGATCGCGCGCAGCTTCGCCGGCGAGGGCGCCCGACTCGTGCTCGCGGGCGGCAGTGCAGATCACCTGGCGCAGCTCGAGTCGCCCGGAGCGGAGACGCTGGCGTTCGACGTCGCCGATCCGCGCACGGCGCACGAAGGCGTCGACCGCGCTGCCGAGCTGCTCGGTGGCCTCGACTGTCTCGTCGCGGCGGCGGCTGTCGACTGCGAGTGGGCGCGGGTGGGAGACATGACGGTCGAAACCTGGGACGAGACGATTCGGACCAATCTCTCGGGAACGTTCTATGTCTGCCGCGCTGCTCTCCCCCACCTGATCACGGCCGGAGGCGGGTCGATCGTGACGCTGACGAGCGTGGCCGCGTACCGCGTGTGGCCGCACGACGCTGCCTACAACGCCTCCAAAGCAGGCGTGGACATGCTGACGCGCACGATCGCCGTTGAGTACGGGGAGCATGGAATCCGCGCGAACTGCATCTCGCCGGGCGTCATCGACGGCGGGATGACCGACGCCGTCCAGGACGGGGACGAGCGGGCGCGACTGGCACGAATGCACGCAATCCCCCGGCTCGGGCTCGTCGAGGAGGTCGCGGAGGCGGCGGTCTGGCTCGCGTCCGACGCCTCGTCGTTCACGAGCGGCTCGGTGCTCCGCGTCGACGGAGCCTTCCTCGACTACAGCTCGAGCGGCGGGTAGGCGAAGCAGCGAGCAGCCGCACCGCCGTCGACCAGCACGGACACACCGGTCACGTACGACGCGCGCTCGGAAAGGAGGAAGCACACGACCTCGGCGACCTCCTGGGGACGCGCGACTCGCCCGAGCGTCGCCAGCTCGCCCTCGAGTCGAAGCGCGTCCTCCTTCGGGACGCCGTACGGCAGAACGCTGTCGGTCATCGGTGTGTCCATCGTTCCCGGAAGCACGGTGTTGCAGCGGATCCCATACGGGCCGTAGTCCACCGCCACCGAGCGGGCGATGTGGATCACACCCGTCTTCGCCACCCCGTAGACGAGGTAGCGCGGGAACGCTGCGGCGCCCTGGACCGAGGACACGTTCACGATCGAGCCGCGACGGCGCGGCAGCATGCGCTGCACTGCGACGACGGTCCCGGCGATCGCTCCCGTCAAGAGAACGCGTAGCCCGCGGTCGACCTCCGCGGGCGTCACCTCGTGCGCGGCACCCTGGATGTCGATGCCCGCGTTGTTGACCCAGGCACCGAGCGGACCGAGCGCCTCCGCCACGTCCGCTGCACGCTCGTGCGTCGACCAGTCCGAGATGTCGCCGACGACCGGCTCGAGGCCGATCTCCTCCGCCGCGCGCGACAGCCCCTGCTCGTCGACGTCGACGCCAACGACGCGCGCGCCCTCGGAAACGAGCTGGCGCGCGACGGCAAGTCCGAGGCCGGCGGCGGCGCCCGTCACGACCGCGGAGACGGGCTGCTCGGACACGTGGAGACTCTCGCACATCGGCGCGCACGAGCAGTAGGCTCGCGGGTCCATGGCACCCATCGCCGACGTCGAGGCGATCGTCCTGCGCGCGCCAGAGAGCGATCCGAGCGATCTCGACAGCTCCTCCGAGACCGTTGTCGTGATCGTCCGCGACGAGGAGGGACGCGAGGGGATCGGCGAAGCGGACGCGCCGGCGCAAGTAGTGCAGGAGCTCGTGCTGATGGACGACCTCCATGGCTGGAGCCGTGGCCTACGAGGAGTGCTTCTGGGTCGCGATCCGTTCGAGATCGGAGCGCTCCACCGCGAGCTCTACGACGCGACGATCTACCACGGCCGCCGCGGGCTCGGTGTCCACGCCCTCTCGGCCGTCGACGTCGCGCTCCACGACCTCGTGGGCAAGCAGCTCGGCCGGCCCGTCTACCAACTGCTCGGAGGTGCCCGCCGCGAGGCCATCCGCCCCTACGCCACGATCTACCCCGGTGCGGCGGGCGACCGCACGATCGGCGAGTTGATGGACGACATCGCGCGGCGCTTCGAGCGCGCACTCGAGATCGGCTTCCGCGCCGTGAAGATGGAGGTCCTCTTCGGCGACGTCGTCACCGACCGCGAGCTCGTCGGCTGCATCGCGGAGGGGCGTCGCCTGCTCGGAGACGAGATCGCGCTGCTCGTCGACTTCGGCTACCGCTGGAGCGACTGGCGGAGCGCTCTGTGGACGCTGAACCGACTCGAGGACTGCGACCTCTATCTCGCCGAGGCGACCCTCAGGCACGACGATCTCGACGGGCACGCGAAGCTGGCGGCCCGCGTCGAGACGCGGATCGGCGGCGCCGAGATGGCCGCGACGCGCTACGAGTGCGGCGAGTGGATCGAGCGCGGCGGCGTGGACGTGCTCCAGCCGGACGTCAACCGCTGCGGCGGGTTGACGGAGATGGTGTACATCGCGGCGCTGGCGGACATGGCGGGGGTGCTCGTCGTGCCGCACTGCTGGAAGACCGGGATCACCGCGGCAGCCGCGCGCCACTTCCAGGCGGCGGCGGCGAATGTCCCCTACGTCGAGCACCTCTCACCCGAGCTCTTCGACTCACCCCTGCGCCGCGAGCTCGTGGCGCCGGAGCCCACGCTTGCAGACGGCCTGATCGACCTGCCGACGGCGCCTGGACTCGGAGTCGAACTCGACCTCGACGCGGTCGCGCGCTACCGCGTCGAGGTGTAGGTCACCGACACGCTCAGTCGAAGCTCGTACCCGGCCGTCTCGCCCTCGGCGAGCTGCAACGCCTGACCGTGCTCGATCGCGGCGGCGAGACCGAGCGGGTGCGGGACGGAGCAGGGCTCGATCGCCAGCAGCTCGGCCTGTCCGCGCCACGGCCCCCCGTACTCGCGCACCTCGTGCCACAGCCAGAGATGTCGTAGCCAGTCGGCGTCCCAGGCGAGCTCGACGGTCATGCCGGTCGTCGTATTTCGGACACGAGCGCGGCCCTCCGGAAGGTCGGCGACGACGAGCAGACGGCTGCGAGCACGGTCGAGCTGCCAGCGGTCGGCCCGCTCGTGCGAGCCGTCGAGCAGGAGCACGTCCGGCCACAACGGGGCATCCCCCGGCGGCAGAGGTGGACCGTGCGTCTCGCTCAGCTCGTACGCGAGACCCGCCGGGAGCTCGATCTCCACCTCGGGCTCCAGGAGCTCGAGGCCGAGAGCGATGTGCTCGAGGACGACGAGCGGCGCGGCTTCGATCGCTTCCACCTCGACCCGCACGCGCACCGTCGCGCCGGCGAGCTCCACGGTCCGCGTGAGGGCGAGCCCGTGCCCGCGCCAGGCGAACGTCGCAGCGGCCGCTCCGACGTCGAGCACCTCCCACGGATCGTTCGAGGCCCGTCCGTGGAAGCCGTGCTCGACGTCGCCGACGCGGCTCAGCGCGCCGGCGTTGGGAGCCGCGAGCTGCCAGCCGCCGCGATAGGACGCGGTCCAGGTCGTCTCGTCGAGGTCACCTGGCGCGGGCGGCGCTGCCGCAAACGGCGGGCGACCCAGCAACCGGCGGCCGCTCGGTAGATGCACGAGCTCGAGCATCTCGGCGCCGTGGCTAGGATCGAGAAGGGCGAGCAGCTCCTCCGAGCGCAGGACGATCACGAGGTCTCGGCCTCCGACGGCAGCCGCGGAGCCGCTTCGAGCAGGCGACGGGTGTAGGCGTCCTGCGGTGTGGAGAGCACACGTGTCGTCGGGCCGGCCTCCCGAACCTGACCGGTCTCGAGGACGAGCACGTGGTCGGCGACGGCTGCCACGACGCCGAGGTCGTGTGAGACGAAGAGGAGCGAGAGCCCGAGCTCCGACCGGAGCTCCCGGAGCAGCTCGAGCACAGCCGCCTGCACCGAGACGTCGAGCGCGGACGTGATCTCGTCGCACACGAGGATCTCCGGGCGAGCCGCGAGCGCGCGCGCGATCGCGACGCGCTGGCGCTCTCCACCCGAGAGCTCGCGCGGATAACGCTCTGCGAGCCGACTCGGGAGGCGCACGCGGTCGAGCAACTCCGCGACTTCGACGTTCGCCTCTCCGAGCGAGAGCCCGCGCAACACACGTGCGGGTCGTGCGATCTCGTCGCGGATCCGCCGTCTTGGGTTGAGCGAGTCGTACGGGTTCTGGAAGACGATCTGGAGTCGCCTGCGCTGCTCTCGCGTGCGGGAGCGAGCGCGTGCCGCGAGCGGCTCGCCTCGGAGCCGGATGAGGCCGGCCGACGGAGCGTGCAGCCCTGCCACGCAGCGCGCGATCGTCGTCTTGCCCGAGCCGGACTCGCCGACGACCGCGAGGCATGCGCCCTGCGTCACCTCGAGCGAGACGTCCTCCACGACGGCGACCCGACCGTGAGCGGCGTACAGGTGCTCGACCTGGAGGATCGGCGCTCCAGCTATGTCCGCGGTCGTCTCCCTTGGCGTGTCTCGACGAGGAACCGCCGAGACGAGCGCACGCGTGTACGCGTGCCGGGGCCACGAGATGACCTGCGCGGCAGCGCCCTGCTCGACGATGCGCCCTGCATGCATGACTGCGACCCGGGTGGCGATGGAGCCAACGACGGCGAGATCATGGCTCACGTACACGATCGCGACACCGCGCTCCGAGCGCAGGCGCTCGACCTCCTCGAGGATCCGCGCCTGTGTGACGACGTCGAGCCCGGTCGTCGGCTCGTCCATGACGACCGCCGCCGGCTCGCAGACGACGGCGGCCGCGATCGTCACCCGCTGCTGCTGCCCGCCCGAGAGCTCGTGCGGGAAGCGTCGCGCGAAGAGACGCTCGCCCGGAAGACCCACACGACTGAATGCCGTGAGCACGATCTCGTCTCCGCCGGACCCGGCTGCTCCATGCTCGCGCCACATGTCCGACACGGCCTCACCGACGCGTAGCGAGGGATTCAGCGACGAGGACGGATCCTGCGGGACGTAGGACACGACCTTTCCGCGGTGGGCGCGCGCGGCGGTCTCCGACATGCCCGTGAGCAGCGCACCGGCGACCTCGACCGACCCCGCCACGATCCTGCAGCCGGGACGCGCGTACCCGAGAAGGGCGAGTGCGAGCGTCGTCTTGCCGGAGCCGGACTCGCCGACGAGCCCGAGGATCTCGCCCGGAGCGACCGCGATCGAGACGTCGTCGACGACGGCGCGCCCGTCGAGCAGCTCGACGCGGAGACCGTCGGCACGAAGCACTGCGCTCACGTGCGTGCGCCCACCTCGGTCGCCGACACGCCCTGCTGGCGCGCGACCGCGTCTCCGACCATGTTCACGGCGATCGTGAGAAGCGCGATCATCGTGGCCGGGCCGAGCACCGCGAGCGGACTCAGATTCAAGCCCGAGCGGTTCTCGGACACCATCAGCCCCCAGTCCGCGTCCGGCGGCTGTAGTCCGAGGCCGAGAAAGTTGACCGAGGCGACGAGGATGATCGCGTAGGTCAGTCGCAGCCCGATGTCGGCGGCGATCGTCGGGACGATGTTCGGGAGCAGCTCTCGCCCGAGGATCGTGCTCGTCCGCTCCCCCCGCGCCGCTGCCGCCTCGACGAACCCACGCACCGACTGCGCCTGCGTCGCCGAACGGATGATGCGCGCGACGAGCGGCAGTTGGATCAGCGCGACGCCGACGACGAGGACGGTGCGGCTCGAGCCGAGCCCGGTGACGAGCACAAGGAGAAAGAGGAGCGCCGGCAGCGACAGCAGGACGTCGGCTGAGCGCATGAGAACAGGGTCGAGCAGACCGCGCGAGTAGCCGGCGGCGAGCCCGACCGCGAGCCCGCCCGCATAGGCCAGAAGGACGGAGAGCCCCGCGAGGGCGATCACGCTGCGGCCGCCCCAGAGCACCCGCGAGAGCACGTCTCGACCGAGGAAGTCCGTCCCGAGGATGGCATCGGCGCTCGGCCCTTCGTACGGGATCCCGATGGGTCGCTCGGGCGGGTACGGCGCCAGAAGAGGCCCGACCAGCGCGACCGCGACGACGAAGAGAAGAAGCCCTGCGCCGACGGCGCCCGTGCCGCTCCGCGCGAACCGCAGCGCCTCAGGCATTCGCCGACCGCAGCTTCGGCACGAGCGCTATCACGATCACGTCGGCGACGATGTTCACAGCGATGTAGACCGCCGCGATGACGATCGCGATCGACTGCACCGCGCGCACGTCGCGGATCGCAACCGCGTCGACGAGCTCCTTCCCGATGCCGGGATAGTTGAAGAGGTACTCGACGACGATGATCCCGCCGATGAGGTACTGGATGTTCTGTGCGAACACCTGGACAGCCGGGGCGAGCGCATTGCGAAGCCCGTAGCGGAGAACCACGCGACGCTCGGGCAGTCCGTTCAAGCGTGCCATCTGGACGAAGTCCGAGCCCAACGTCTCGAGCATCCCCGCGCGCACCATCCGTGTCGACCCCGCGAGCGTGGCCCCGAGCAGCGTCAGCGTCGGCAGCACGAGCACGTCCGGCCGTGCGAGCGGGCTCGTCCCCGGCGGCACCAGCGAGACGGGCGGCAGGACGTCCAGCCAGGAGAAGAAGACCACGATGAGAAGCGACCCGATGATGAACTCGGGCAGCGAGACGACCGCGAGGGAGCCCAGCGAGATCGCGTGGTCGCGCGTGCGTCCGACGCTCGTCGCAGCGACAACCCCGAGGAGAAGCGCCAGCGGGATCATCAGCGCGACCACGATCGCCGCGAGGATGACCGAGTTCCAGAGCGGCCCGCGGATCTCGTCCCAGACGGGCTCCTCGACGCCGGCCGCGTACCCGGCTGCCGAGTTGCCGAGGTCGCCCGTGACGACCCCTCCCAGCCAGTCGAGGTAGCGCTCGACGGCCGGTCGATCGAGCCCCATGAGCTCACGTACCTCGGCGAGCTGCTCGGGCTGGGCGGTCCGCCCCAGGACGGCGCTGGCCGCATCGCCGGGAAGCATCTCCGTGCCGACGAAGACGAGCGCGGAGACGACGACGAGCGTCGCCGCACCCGCGGCGATGCGGCGAAGGGCGAGCCGAGCGAAGCTCGAGCGGTGCGGCCGTGCGCCTACCGCACCCGACGCGCTCGTGCGGGCGTCAGACCCGGTGTCTGACACCTGGCTCGCAGGCTCCGGGTCTCGTCGCGCGCGGTAGCCGGCGCCCGCGTGGCCTCACGCCTGCAGCCAGACGTCCCTGTAGTTCCACCCGCCCAGGTTGAAGAACGAGCTCGGCGTGATCCCGCCCACGTTCGGCGCCGCCGCGTCGACGATGTTCTGGTACGCCCAGACGATGTAGCCGCCCTCGTCGAGCTGGCGCTGCTGCACCTCGTCCCAGAGCTCCTGCGCGGACGCCTCGTCCGTCGCGCCGATCGCCTCCTGGATCAGCTCGTCGTACGCCGGATCGCGAAAGTGCGTCTCGTTCCAGACTGCGTCCGAGAGCACGGACTGCGTGTACCACGCCGCAAGCGACGAGTACGTCCAGAACGACTGCGCGAACGGGAGCTTCGTGTACAGCAGCGACGTGTCGAAGTAGGCATTGGCGGCCTCCCGCTTCACGTTCACCGTCACGCCGGCACCCTGCGCCTGCTCGGCGAACAGCGTCGCGGCCTCGACGAAGCCCGGGACGATGTCGGACGTGTGCAGCGTCACCTCGAGGTTCTCGTGGCCGGCCTCGGCGAGGAGCGCCCTGGCCTGCTCGAGGTCCTGCTCCGGCGCATCGGCTTCGAGGTAGTACGGGAGCCCGCTTCCGGCGAGGTCGTTGCCGATCGTCCCGTACCCGGAGAGCGCGCCGTCGATCAGGGCCTGCCGGCCCGCGATGAGCCTGAACGCCTGACGGACGCGGACGTCGTCGAAGGGCTCCTCGTCGACCGCCATGATGAATACCTGCAGCGCCGGGCTCGGAGCGTCGATCACCTGAATCCGGCTTCCGCCGGCCTCCGCGCGCGCCTGGGCGAACGGGAGCTGGCTCATCATGTCGATCTCGCCGCCGAGGAGCGCGTTCAGCCGCGCAGTGTTGTCGTCGATCGAGATGTCCTCCCACTCGTCGACGTACGGCTTGCCCTCGTCCCAGTAGTTCTCGTTCCGCACGCCGAGGCTCCGCTGGCCCGGTGTGAACTCCGTGAGCTTGAACGGACCGGTGCCGACGGGAAGTCGTGTCGGCGTCGACCCGTCCTGGACGATGACGGTGTTCTGCTGCACGAACTGGTCGTAGAGCCGCGCGTCGGGCTGCAGGAGCGGAATCTCGATCGTGAGGTCGTCGACCTTTCGCACACCTGCGAGCCGCACGTTCAGCACGCTCGAGTGCGCGGTGTGTCCGTCGTCGCCCATCTGCTGCAGCGTGTAGATGACGTCGTCCGCCGTGAAGGTCTTGCCGTCGTGCCAGACGACGTCCGGCCGGAGCTTGAACTCCCACGCGGTCGAGTCGTCGTTGGGAGTCCACTCCACGACCAGCCCCGGCTCCACCTCAAGCGTCGGGCTGACGCGGAAGAGCGGGTCGTAGATGTTGAAGAAGCGCGACGCGTCGATGAACGACGAGCCGACGGCCGGGTTGACGGACTCGCCAGTACCCCCTCCGACGTGCCCGACGCGCAAGCGACCGCCGCGCACCGGATCGCCCGTCGGGCCGATCGCGGCCGTGTCGTCGTCCCCGCCGCACGCGGCGAGGAAGCCACTCGATGTCATCACGAGCCCCAGAGCAGCCGCAGACTCGAGCAGACGTCGTCGCGTGAGGATCGGGTTGAACAGGTCCTGCCGCATACGATCGTCCCTCGTCGGGCTCATGCCGTTCCTCCATTTCGTTGCGAGGCGCTTCGGGGACTTTCTCTCATCGCGCGCCCGCAATGTCAAGCGGGTGCCGTACACGAGCGACGCGAGCGCGGGCAGAGGTGCCTAGTGCTCGTCTCGCCGAAGCCACTCGGCAAGGAAGGGCTCGGCGACCCGATATTCGCCGCCGGAGTCGCGCGCGACAAGCTCGTCCTTGAGGAGAGCATCCAGCGCCCGCTGCACGCTCGACGGCCCCGGAAGCCCGTGGCGGCGCCGGTACTCGCCGGCGAGCGGGCGGCCGGGCTCGTGAGCAAGAGCCTGCAACACGATCCTCTGCGCACGCGCGGCTTTCTCCCACACGAGCCCGAAGTGCGCGTGCTCGGCACGGAGCAGCTTCTCGAGCGCGAGGTCGTACTCGACGCCACCGGCCATGCCGCCCTCGGCGGTCTCGCCCCACAGGAAGTAGCAGAGCTCCTGCGTCGCGTACGGATGTCCGAGCGTTGCGTCGAGGACGCGGTCGACGACGGTTGGCTCGATCCGCCGACCGGTGCGCTGGAACTGCGCCTCGATGAAGCCACGGAAGAGCGGCGGCGCGATGACGCCGAGCTCCATCTGCTTCGCGCTCCGCCAGAACGGCTCGTTCTCGTCATTGAAGATCCGCTCGAGCATGTGCCGCTTGCTCCCGAGGTAGACGTGCGCCACGTCCGGTTGCAGCTCGAAGACGGAGCGCATGAGCTTGGGGAGGTCGGGGTCGATGTCCACGATCTCCTGGAACTCGTCGAGCACGAGAGCGACCTTCCGTCCCCGTTCCGCCGCCAGCTGGCCGGGAAGCTCGAGAAGCCGCTCGAGCGTCGCGTCGAGATCTTGCGGCTGCCTTCCGGCGTCGAAGGCAAAGCCGAGCTTGCCGGTGTTCGGGTCGATGGTGACGATGGGCGTGATCCGGAGCCCCTGGAAGACACGAAGGCGCTCTCGCGCGCGGAAGAGCGTCGACGCGAGATCGTCGTGAATCGTCTCCGCGAGCTTCTCGGCGAGTCGCTCCTTTGTCGGCGTTGTCATGAGGTTGACGTGCGCGACGAGCGTGCCCTGTGCGATCGCCTGCTGCGACACCCGCCAGACCAGCGACGACTTCCCGTAGCGCCGCGGGGCGAAGACGACGACGTCCTGGCCGTTCAGGACGTCGGTCCGGAGCTCGTCGAGCTCGGCCTCACGGTTCGTGAAGGCGTCGTCGAGCGCGAGTGCGCCGTAGCGAAACGGGTTCGCCATTCGGTCGAAGCGTAGCACTGGTTACGCACTTAAGCGTTACGCATCGCTGCGTTTGCCAGATTCGCGCTCGCGACCGCCGACCCCCGCAATCAGTGTGCGATGAGCCTGCGCAGCTCAGCGGCTCGCCCTCGCTGCGACTCCGCCGCCAGTCGCCGCACGGCCGCTTCGCAGAAGGTACTTCGTCGAGCCATCCCCTGACCCACCTCCTCGATCACGACGTTTCCTCTTTCGCCGCACGAGGAAACGCCGCCTCCTCGGAATCCCCTCGAACGAGGGACGTCAGGCCTTCTTCGCCCTCTTCTTGGAGCGCTTCGCGGGCGACGACGAGCCGCCGTTTCCGTCCACGAGGCGGTCCATGACCGCCGGCAAGTAC